>JBJTQN010000001.1:0-3742 GCA_046075665.1 Armatimonadota bacterium
CTGCTTTCAGTATTGGTTTATTTGAGAAACCTCAAATAAACCAATACTGAAAGCAGAAGCATAACCAATCACAAGATCCGTCTCGACGCGACCTTCCCATTCCGTCTTTGAATACCTGAGTCGGTCAACGGTTAGATTCCACAGACCCTGTTCCTCCAATACCCGTTGAACCTTCGGGAATGCACCATCAGGGAGAGCAAGGGAAGGGTATGCTCGAATATCCTCCATAGATATTGCATCACCCTTAGTAACTAGTGGATGGTTCTCTGCAACAACCAAATGCGTTGGCAGGCGAGTCAAATGAAAACAAGCGAAGTCTGGATCATCAGGCTCAGGAACATCTGGGAAGCACCCGATCCATGCATCAATGACGCCATCTCGAAGATGACGAAGGGGAGTATGAATTTCGAGATAGTCAAAGTTACCCGTGATCCAACCATTTGGAATCGGATCACAGAAAAGGGGACCAGAGTAATATTGCGCCTCCAAACGCAGTGAACAACCTTCGTTCCAGCGATATTGCTGATGAACTCGCCTCTCAAGATTGAGAATGGTCAAATCCCCAAGCACGTACCACTCGTTACATCGCTTTTCGATTGAAATATCAAAGGTCTTGGACACAGCGGCAATGGTCCGACAAACCTTGGATTGAGAATATCCAATACGTTGCCCCGCCGCCTCTCCCGTTCTCAACCAGACAATAAGGTCAAAGCAATCAAGATCCTGGATGCTTACGACCAAAGAACACTTGGCAGCACAAGGCCATTATGGCCTATGCAAGATTTGCATATTAGCGAATCCTTCCTTGTCCCGTCATTACCCATAAGGACTAGGGGCATTGCCTGAAACCTATCGGCCAGATGACTTGAGTCCAAGTTTCGTCGCCTTGCTCTTTGGTGACCTGACAGCACAGTGCAAAAGCAAGTCCCGCAAGACTTTGCAGCGAATGAAACGAAGCGATCTTGAAGAAGGTCGGGCTAAACCTCAACCACTTCCAAGAGATCCTCAATCCGACAATCCAGTACCGGTCACGATCTTGGACGCCAGATCTAGCGACAGTGGCTTCATCGTGATGTTTTTCCCTCGCCTCAACACGACAAAGGTGTGCCGTATCGATTGCCTTGGCGAGGCTCAGACTAACCCGTTTGGCCATCAAGGCACCGCATCTGAAGTGCCTACAACTCAGAATTCAGCGCCGGGCACTCCAGAACATGCTCATACGAGGACCCCGAAGGCAAAACGGAGCACCACAAAACCAATCACTCCTGCCAAAGCAAGCAAGGTAGGCAAACCAGAAAACCCCATCACCACCTCAGAACCACGGCAATTCTGAAGGAAATCCGAGAAAACCTCGCCTTAAGACACAAATCAGCACCCTGAGACCCAGAAGCATGACGCGGAACGCCTGGGCAAGCTTTTGCGAGAACCCAGTTCATACCCGTTCAACCCGTCAGCGGAGGGGAAACCCCGACTACCGCCTAGAATATTGAGAAATGTAAAAGCGGCATGTTCTCCAGTCTGTTTGGCCTGCTGTTCGCTGCTCTGTCCTTCGTTCAGGTGCCTCAGTGGGACAACGACTGGACCAAATGCTCTGTTGCCGTCCCCGACACCGCCTGCCATTGGTATGTAGTGAATCCCGACAACACCTTTGGCAAGGGTTTCAGTTGGATCACTGCACCTGAATTCGACATCAAGGCACTCCGCGACATCGGCATCCAGCACGAAGTAACCGTGGCGCAGGGGCATCAGACCACGGTGGAACTGATGGACGCGTCCTCAGGGCTCAAGTATGGAGACAACTACTAACCCGCAGCCGAACGAGCGCGATGCCATTAGCGAGTTTTGAGGATACATCTAGACATCGCCAAAGCCCTAAAGGGTGCATGAGCATGTCTTGATTGATTAGAATCGATGAATTACCTTGATGACACAAACCTTGACATACCAAGACGACTCAAGTCGCCGATTAAAAAATACTTTCTAGACGCATTCTCAAGCATCAAAAAATAGATTTAAGCCGAAGCAAGCGCAATGGCACGCGATAAAGCCAGAGCCATGATGTCCCACATCATAATTCCGTGAATGTAGATTAACACGCGCGCAACCCTTGTGGTTCCATCAAAGTTGTCTAGCGTCTTTGTCAATAGCGAAGTGAATGAAGCGATGAAGTAGTCAAGCGGTGGTGGAATTTTTTCGCCAGAAGTGCTCGATGAAAAGATCCGTCCACGCCCAACCGCAACAGCATACGTATCAAAACGCCAATAGATCCAGCCCCACACCAGCAATATGGACGGAAGGAAAATCAAAAGCTGTGAGAATAGAAGTATGCGATTGGATGGAGGGAGAAAGATCATGAGATTCAGAACTCCGAAAAGCGACAACAGGCGAAGTCCGACCAGAGCAAACATCACGTCAATCAGCAAGCGTCTCCATCGTTGCTTGAGCGGGACGAACAAGCAGACCAATACAGATCCGGCCAGGAATGGCAGGGCCACAGGCCCTATCGATTGTCGGAGATAGACCAGAAACGCAATCGAATCATTGAGCAGCGAGTAAGGTGTTGAGTCCCCGCTCGTGAGCAAAAGCAAATTGGCGGAAAGGCCTTGAAGCGCCAACACCAAGACCAGAATTAATACTTCCCAGTTGCGACCAAAAAAAGATCTCAAGGCAATAGCGGCCGAATCTGCTTTCAATTTTAATGGGCATGCAGCACATTCCAAACCACCAACCGGATGTGAGATGCCTGAAGCGTGGGCCACAACAGCAACTCGACAATGCCCATCGCGTCATTCGGCCTACAGAACGAGAAGTAACGGGTCAAAAGGAATCGACAGAACGCCGCCACGATCCGCGAGAGTTTGAGGTTGCCGTTGTGGCTGATCACAATCCTTTCCGGCTCTTGCTTCCCATTCACGAAAGAGGGAGATCCAAGCCAAGTATCTGCAACTTCTCCAAACCTGAATCAAAAGGTTTTAGGAAAAACTACTAATCAGATTGATTGGTTACGTTTGAGGGCTTAAATTACGACTTGTTCGCTTGGCCTATCAGAGCAAAGGATCATCGAACAACAGACCAATTAGCCACTCACTTAGGGCTAATGATTCACGAATTTCGACATAGTAAAACTACTACGCCGAAGCAGAAATACGACTTGGTGGTCTTTTCAAGACCTTCTAAATACGGAGAGGGTGTCCGTCGATTTCGGTCTCATCTGGACTCTCTCAAACGCTTTTGAGGTGTTGGGGTGCAATTTACCCCAACATTTACCCCATCATCAGTTTTCGTCCGTGAACTCGACGGAAGCGGCAAATCGGTTGCGGCACAGGCGATTCCGCTGATCCAACCTAACGACGCTGATCACCACCCATCAAGATCCCCATCCCCGCCAGCAGCACCACTGACCCCACAAGGTCCCTGAAGGTCAGCGGCACCCCCTCCACAATTCGTAACCAGACCAGCGCCACCGAGACATAGACCGCTCCATAGGCGGCATAGACCCTGCCTGCTGCAGTGGGATGCAGGGTCAGCAACCAGGCGAAGAGCGCCAGAGACAGCGCGGCAGGGATCAACAGCAGGGGTGACCTGCCCTCTCGCAACCAGAGGTAGGGCAAGTAGCAACCGACGATCTCAGCGACTGCCGTGAGGACGAACAGCAGCGCAGTCCTGAGCACGGCAGCGGTTCAGCGGGTCTTGCAGTAACCAGCGCCCGCATAACTGGACCCACCTGGGCAAGAGGTCCCGC
>JBJTQN010000002.1:0-4000 GCA_046075665.1 Armatimonadota bacterium
CTGAATCGCATCCAATAACGCAGTCAAGCCCTTGTCAACAGACAGAATACGCTTTGGTGGATTAGCCAGCATTTGCATTAGGAGCGGAGTCTGCTCGGCTGCGATGATGTTTGGGTCGAGCGGAGTGATTGCGCGCAGCGCTGTTCGGTGACCGACGCCATTCACAAAGTCGATAAACGCAATTATCCAGACACTGGCTTCATCAACGGGAAGCCCTTCATTCACAAGGGTTGCAATCATCCACTCACGAACGATGAATGATTGCTCATTGGATGCTGGCCTTGTGAAGATGAGCGGCGCAGCTTTTGGATGTTCTGTCGCGACTAGAATCTGCCCGTAGGCACATTGCAAGAGATCACTACGCCAGCTACCAGTGCGCTGTACCGGACGCGTGTCATCGATAAGACCGGCAACCGCATCGAGCAGGGAATCTTTCGATGGGTAATAGTGGTAGAGAGCCATGGGCTGGACGGAGAGGCGGGCGGCCAGCGCGCGCATATTAAGTTGGTCGATGCCATTTTCATCGATAAATGCCAACGCCGTCTGCACAATCAAGTCGTGGCTGAGGCGTGCCTTGCGGGTTTTTGTGGTTCCCATGTTGCGTTCGCTCTGCATTTGCTCAGTATACATTGTATGAATTGTTGAACTGCGTACGATATTTTGTAAGATTGCGGGCGATACGATACGTTTTAGGAAAAATGGAATGATTGTCGTTGATGCATTGGTCAAGGAATACACGGGGCCAAAAAGACAGGTGACACGCGCTGTGGATGGCGTGTCGTTTACGGCACAACCCGGTGAGATTTTTGGGCTCCTCGGACCAAATGGCGCAGGAAAGACCACCGTTCTGCGGATGCTTGCAACCATCCTTCAGCCAACGAGCGGGACAGCCGTTATCGATGGCAGCGATATCCGTGAAGACCCTCTCAGTGTTCGCCGGAAAATTGGGTTTCTGACCGGTGCCGCGGGTCTCTATGACAGGCTTACGCCTATCCAAAACCTGATGTATTTTGGCCGCCTGCATGGGATGCACGATGACCTGATAAAGCGGCGTATCGATACGCTCGTCGATAAGCTGGACATCGGCAGATATGCATCCCGGACCTGTGACAAGCTCTCCACTGGCGAGAAGCAGCGTGTGGCGATTGCCCGCGCGATGCTGCATGATCCCCGCGTTCTCTACTTTGATGAACCGACAAGTGGCCTTGATGTCCTAGCCGCCCGTACAGTGATGAATTTTCTTCGTGAATGCCGCACAGAAGGACGAACGATTTTGTTCTCAAGTCACATCATGGCTGAGGTCGAAGCCCTCTGTGATCGCCTTACGGTCATCCACCGCGGGGTTGTCACCGCAACGGGTACCATCCCCGACCTCCGCGAACGTACCGGTGCAACCACCCTCGAACAGCTCTTTCTGCGCTGTATTGGTGAAGATCACGACTCCCCGATGAACATCCCACACCCGAAAGGCAGCGCAAAGTAATGTCACATCGCAACTTTTCTTTACGCCCCACGGGAGGTGCCCGATGAGCTGGAAGGTCGTCTTCGCCAAAGAGTTCACCGAAGTGATGCGCGATAAGCGCATGCGCTTTCAGATTTTCATTTCGCCACTGATTGTCACACCGCTCATCCTCGCCGGTATCGGAACGATGGCAAAGCGCGAAGCCAAGGAGTCCCAGGCACGCACCGCAATCGTCGCCACCGTAGGCTTCGAGAAGGCACCAAAGCTCGCGGAATCGCTCGAACCAACCGAAAAGGATGCGATGCGCTTTGTGTCATCCGATGAGTCCGCGGTGGAAAGTGGCATCCGTTCGCGTAAATTTGATGCCGCAATCGTTCTCCCATCCGATGCCGCAGAGCGTGAGCAAAACGACCAGACAATTCCGGTGCAGGTACGTTTTGATGTTGCAAACGAAGACTCACGCGTTTCCGGGATGAAGGTCAGTGAGTTCCTTAAAAAGCGTTCTGAAAGTATTGGTGCAGAGCGCCTTATGGAGGCCGGGTTTTCGCAGCAGCTGGCAAAGCCCATCGATGTCGGAGAAGTACCTGTGAAAGGAAATGGCGGCAAGGGCGTCCTGATGATGTCGATGATGTTGCCTTATATGCTGGTACTTTACGCCGTTGTCGGTGGACTTTTTGTTGCCAATGACTCGGTCGCCGGGGAGAAGGAGCGCGGCACCCTGGAGAGCCTGCTCGTGACGCCGATCAGCCGTGAGGAACTGGCGCGTGGAAAGTTTGCCGCTGTGGCTGCGGCAGCGCTTGTCTCTGGAATCCTGTCCCTTGCGGGGATGCTCTGGCCGTTTTATGTAAAGCTCGGCGCATTCTCCTGGATGACTGAGGGCGGCGCTGCGTTTACAGGCTTCCAAATTGCATCAATGGCGCTTGTCCTCGTACCTCTCTCAGCCATGGGTGCGGGTATTCTGCTGACGATTTCAACCATCGCTCGTAACCAAAAAGAAGCACAAACTTGGCTTGGTCCGGTGATGATGGTGGTGTCAGTGCTTTCGATGATGTCGATGATGATGCGGCCGAATACATCGGTGCTTGTGGCGGCGGTCCCGATGCTTGGGCCGGCACTTGTGCTCAAGCAGGCATTGCAGTCCATTATCAACCCAGCATTTATTGGAATCGCTGCTGGGACATCTGTTGTTTATGCAATTCTCGCGGTGTGGCTGGCGGCCCGGATGTTTATGAAGGAGTCGGTGCTCCTTAGAACGTGATTCCGATGCTTGAGTCGGCTACGTGGTTGGTCGTAGGAAGGGTGTTGATTGATGTTGTTTCGTACGTTTGATGGCCTGACAAAGGCGCAGCGCATCCGGACTTTTGAAACGATTTGGTCCCGCGTGAAAACACGCCACTGGGATGCGCGTAAGGTCGGTGCAAACTGGGATGCCGTCCGCAAGGCTTACCGTCCGCGGGTTGAGAAGGAACAGTCGAATTCAGCGTTTTACACCCTAATGCAACAAATGGTTGGCGAGCTTGGACAGTCTCACTTTGGGGTGATTCCACCCGAGGCAGATGTCACTTCCGAAGCGCAAAGCGTGACCCATGGCACGGGTTGGCATGGGATGCACATCCGAAATGTCTACAACGAGCCGGTTGTTGTCGAGGTTGAGCGCGATTCGCCTGCGGCACAGGCTGGCGTAAAGGCTGGCTGGGTGATCGAAAAGGTTGGTGATACAGCCGTCCGCGAACGTCTGAAGAAGATATTCACGGTCAAAGCACGCGCCGGGCTGACGAATGTAATGTTTGCATCCGCCGCTAGCCAGATGACCAAGGGGCCGATTGACACCGCGATTAAGTATGCCTTCCGTGATGCGAGTGACAAGCTGGTGGAATTAGACATCACGTGTGTTCAGACGCCAGGCGAGACGGCATCCTTTGGAAACCTCACCGATGTCCCAACAACGCTGCAGACCACTGTCATCGAAGGCGACATTTTGGTGATTCGCTTTAACATTTGGCTGTTGACGCCGCTGATGGCGCAGATTCGTGAAGCAATTCTTGGACATGCGGATGCCAAGGGGATGATTATTGACCTCCGTGGAAATCCGGGTGGTGTCGGGATGATGGCGAGCGGGCTTGCAGGGATGTTCATGCCAAAGGGTAAGAACAAGCTGTCACTGGGAGATATGAATATGCGAGCCAGCCAGCTCCACTTTGCAATCAATCCGCAGCCGCCGTTTTACCGAGGGCCGATTGCAGTGTTGATTGATGAAATGTCTCTCTCGACCAGCGAGGTCTTTGCGGGTGGGATGCAGGATATACGCCGGGCAGTGATTGTCGGTAGAACAACGGGCGGAATGGTGCTCCCAAGCAATATCGAAAGTTTGGATGGTGGTTTGAAGTTCCAGTATGCCATCGCGGATTTCAAGACACCAAAGGGAGTGCTGCTTGAGGCACGCGGTGTCATCCCGGATGTCCCTGTACGTCTGACGCGGCAGTCACTCAATGGCGATCAGGACCCGATGATTACCGCGGCGGTCAAGGCGCTTGCGCG
>JBJTQN010000003.1:0-7237 GCA_046075665.1 Armatimonadota bacterium
CGCCCGGATGAGCTCTCACGTGAGCCTGTTGCAAATCTCGAAGACATTGTCTCCGTAGGCGACACAATCGACGTCTACGTGATGAAGGAAAATGAGGACGGCCAGCTCCTTCTTTCGAAGAAGCGTGCTGACTTCGAAAAGTCCTGGGATCGTGTGCAAATTGCACTTGAAACACAGGAGACCATCAAGGCGATGGTAACCGATCGTGTTCGTGGTGGACTCGTCGTTGACCTCGGAATCCGTGGCTTCGTCCCTGCTTCCCATGTTGGAAACGGCAAGCTCAAGAATCTCGACAAGTTCGTTGGACAAAGCGTTCCCCTCAAAGTTCTTGAAGTGGATCGCCATGGTCGTAAAGTCGTTCTTTCCCACCGCAAGGCAACCGAAGAAGAGCGCGAAAAGCAGAAAGTTGACACCCTAGAATCCCTCGCCGAAGGCCAGGAGCGAACGGGCATTATCCGCCGAGTAACCGATTATGGAGCCTTTGTTGACCTCGGTGGAATCGATGGACTTCTCCACGTCTCCGAAATGTCCTGGACCCGTATCAAGCATCCATCTGATGTTGTCAAGGTCGGACTGGAAGTCAAAGTCAAAGTCCTTCGCCTTAGCCCAGATCAAGGTCGTGTTTCGCTTGGCATGCGCCAGGTGATGCCAGATCCATGGGAATCCGCCGGCGAGCAATTCCACGTCAACGATGTCATCGAGGGTGAAGTTACCCGAATCGTACCTTTCGGTGCATTCGTCCTCCTCGAAGGTGGACTCGAAGGTATCATCCCGAACTCCGAGAGCTCACACCGCCGCATGGCAAAAGCATCCGATGTCGTCGAATCCGGACAAACTGTTACCGCCAAGGTTATCGATGTACGTCCGGAAGAACGTCGCTTGACCCTATCCCTGCGTGCTCTGCAAGCACGTGAACCAGCGGAAGCCTTCGTTCCTGCACCTGCAGTCGAAGAAGATGCTGGCGGACGCCGCGGCAAAAAGGACAAGCGTCGTCGTGGAGACGATGATGGTGGAGATATCCGCTCATTCCTCCGTCCAGGTGCTGACTTTGGTGCAACCCTCGGAGACATGTTCGGCGATATGTTCGCTACCGCTCGCAAGTCTGAAAAGAAGCGTGCACCACGTCGCCGTGATGAAGAAGATGAGGACCTCGACAACATCGATATCGATGATGTCGACACCGATACCGATGTTGAAGCGGAAGCTGAGACCGAAGACGCGTAGTCTTCAACGGATTCGGCGAGAAGTGAGACCCTGGAGCAATCCAGGGTCTTTTTGTTGCTCCCGTCAGTACAGCGTGCTAGATTGAACAAACATGGCAATTTGGGCTGTAACCGGTGGTATCGCATGTGGGAAATCAGCGGTGATGGACGCATTTAAAGCACTCGGAGCAAGCTGCTATTCTGCCGATGAGGATGCCCGGGCTGTGTTGGCCCAGCCAGATGTCGAGTTGGAAGTGCGTGACGCTTTTCCCGAAGCCATTGATCAACAAGGTCATCTTGATCGGGCAAAGCTCGGCGGACTCATCTTCGCAGATTCGAGTCGACGTGAACGACTTGGACGAATCATGCACCCTCACATCAGAGAGCGCATCAAGGCTCGCATCGATCATAATCGTGCTTCGGCTGACGGAATGCCTGAACTCTACGAAGTTCCATTACTTTTCGAAGGTGGGCTCGATACGTGGTTTGATGGGACTATTTGCGTGGCGTGTAAACCTACTATACAAATACAGCGTTTGGTCGACAGGCACGTTTCACGGTATCAGACGATGCTTACTGATGACGAAGTCAATCAAATCCTTAGTAGCCAGGTGCCTGTCTCTGAAAAGGCTGACAGATCAGATATCGTTATTGACAACTCCGGAACAGAATCAGATCTTAGGCAGGTCGTGACACAGGTCTTTGCGACGCTAACTGCTACAAGCAAGCCATAAAGCGATTGATTACTGGGATCATCATACGTTGATGAACGAGGAAGGCATCATGGCCGTAGTCAGAATCCAAAATGACGGCCTCTGCATTTTCGTTGCCTCCACGGTGTGCCCGCTCGGCAATCTCAATCGTCTGCCGCGAGGGGAAGAGATCGTCTGACGAAAAGCCAATCGCTAAAATTCTCGCGGTGATTGTGCGAAAGACATCATCCAGTGATGTCCTGCCTCGGGCCAATCCATGGCTGTCCAGAGCACGGGCGATGAGAATGTATGTGTTGGCATCAAAGCGCTTGTTGAGCTTATCACCCTCGTCATTAAGGTAATCCTCGACAAGAAAATCAGAGCGCGGACTGATATCCCGGGAGAACAGCGGGTCACAGCCATCGTGGAACATATCCTGAAATGAGCTGTCAGAGAGATAGGAAATGGTCCCAATCATTCTTGCGAGGGCCAAACCTGCATCCGGATCCACTCCGTGTTCGAGGTAGTGTCCGTCATGAAATGCCGGATCCAAGCGGATAGCGGTCCGCGCACAGTGGTTGTAAGCGATCGCCCGTGGATTCGGTGTCAACGCCGTGGCCACCGGGATGATTCCACGGACTGCATCCGGATACATCGCAGCCCACTCTAGTGCCTGAAAGCCGCCCATGGACCCGCCGGCTACGCATGCAAGTTCTGTAACCCCAAAACATTGCTCCAGAAATACTTTTTGCGTTGCGATCATATCCCTGATGGTTATCTGCGGAAAGTCAGGGCCGTAAGGCCGGCCGGTGCTTGGATTCGTTGACAGCGAGCCAGTGGTTCCGCGGCATCCTCCCAGAAAGTTCGGGGCGATGACACACCAACGGTTTGTATCAATGGCTTTGCCCGGTCCAATTAGGTCATCCCAGTAACCGCTCGAGCGGTTTGACACCGCATATTTTCCGGCGGCGTGACTGGAACCGGTAATCCCGTGGGCTATCAGAACAACATTTCGACCATCAGTACTCAACTCGCCGTAGCGTTCAAACGCTACATCGACCACTGGAAGTGTTACACCCGACTCGAGCGTAATGCCACCTGTGAGGCGAAAGGTCTCTTTTGTCACAATCATTGGCGGCGCATCAGGTGCATCTTGGAGTGGCATCGATGCTATATTATCGCCGTCCAGACCTGACAGCGGCCCGTGCTACAATGCGTCGATTAGGTACTCCGCGCGCATGAAACATGTAATTTCCATCTCACTCGGGTCATCCTCCAGAGACAAAACTGTCCAGACAACGTTTCTGGGAGAGGCATTTACAATCTCTCGGCAAGGTGTGGATGGAGACGAAAAGCGCTTTATGCAACGCCTTGGTGAGCTTGATGGAACAATAGATGCCATTGGCTTTGGGGGGATGGATCGTTACCTCTACGTAGGTGAAAAACGCTATGAGTTCACTGCGGCCAAACGGCTATTGGCACCTGCCATCAAAACACCGGTTCTTGATGGAAGTGGCCTTAAGAACACCCTAGAGCGTGCTGTCGTCCGCCGGCTTGCATCTGAGGGTATCGTCGACTTCGCACACTCCAAGACATTAATGGTCGCCGGGGTTGACCGTTTTGGGATGAGTGAAGCGCTCGCGGAGCAGGGTGGAGATGTGGTCTTTGGTGACCTGATGTTCTCGCTTGGATTACCTATTCCCATCCACGGCGCAAAGCTCCATCGACTGGTTGCGGGGATATTGTTGCCGCTCATCGTCCAGATGCCACTTTCTGTCCTCTACCCAATGGGAGAAAAGCAAAACCAGATCATCCCGGCACATCAACAGTGGTATGCGTGGGCTGACATCATTGCTGGTGACTTTCACTACATCCGGCGACACCTCCCGACTGCTGAAAGCGGGATCCTTACGGGCAAAACCATCCTGACAAACACGACGACGGAACAGGATCAACGGGAGCTTCGAGAACGTGGTGTCAAACGGCTGATTACCACAACTCCCTCATTTGATGGACGCTCGTTCGGCACAAATGTCATGGAAGCAATGTGTGTTGCTCTGAACGATGGCAAGTTGCTTGACCGGGCCGGATATGAATCGGTGCTCTCAAAGCTTTCGTGGGATATCAATATCATCGAACTACAGGCGCCCGCTAAAGGAGCAAAATCATAATGGAACGCTTTGCATTCATCATCCATGCCATTGATGTCCGTGCGGATGTCGCCAAAAAGTTTCCTATCGCCAAGTACTTTCCTGCGCCTATGGTCGAGAATGCGATGGCGTATGTAAAACCGATGGTGGTTTCGCACATCACAGGAATCAAATCCAAGACTGGTGTTGAGGCAGAAGGCTGGTTCATTGGTTGTACGCTTGGGCCTCGAAAGCTTTTGACATCCGATCCTGAGTTCGTCTACAAGAATCTTGAGCAGTGTGTAGCCCTCGCCGATGGTCTGGGTGCGAAAGTCATTGGCCTTGGAGCATTGACATCGGTGGCAGGCGATGGCGGGGTCACCCTCGCACAACGTGTCAATATGGCCGTAACCACCGGCAATAGCTACACTGTTGCGACGGCTGTTGAGGGAGCGATCAAGGGGGCTGACCTCATGGGAGTTCCCATTCAGGATGCGCATGTCGCCATCGTCGGTGCAGCGGGCAGCATTGGTCGTACTAGCGCCATGCTTCTCGCTCCAAAGTGCCGTCAGATGACTCTCCTTGGCCGCGATGCGGCCAAGCTTGAGCCGCTGGCGAATGAGCTTCGGGCCGTTTGTAAGACAGTTAATGTTTCTTCAGACACATCAACAGGGCTCAAAGATGCTGATGTCATTGTTACGGTCACATCCGCTGTTGATGCCGTTATCCAGCCAGCAGATTTGAAGCCTGGAGCCGTCGTCTGCGATGTCGCGCGTCCAAGGGATGTCTCGGTGCGCGTCGCGAAGGAACGCCCGGATGTGCTTGTGATTGAAGGCGGGATTGTTCAGGTGCCCGGGAAGATGTCATGTACAAAGACGGACAAGCACGGCATCGATAAGACCGGTGATTTTAGCTTTGGTTTTCCTGCTGTAACCGCCTACGCGTGTATGTCAGAAACGATGATGTTAGCGCTTGATCAGAGGTATGAATCGTTTACGATTGGCAAGACGGTCAGTGTCGAGCAGGCATCCAAAATGTGGGAGCTTGCCGACAAGCACGGCTTTGAGCTCGCTGGATTCCGTTCGTTTGAGCGGGCTGTCACACCTGAAACGATTGCTGCTGTCCGAAAGGCTGCAGGGCGCTAAAGCATTATCAGAGACAGAACTTGCCAGTCCCCCGCGGTTCCAGAGCTGTCAAATCCAAGCTGGTGACCGCTTGGACCAGTATTGCCTGGAGCTTGGGGGCTACACCTACGACGATTTCGTGCACGCTTTCGTGAGCAATCGCACCGTCCGTGAGCCCTGCCCCGTAGTTAGTTACGACCGATGCACCGCAGTAATGCATCCCTGCTTCGATGGCAAGCATCGCTTCGTTCGCACCTGTCATACCGACAACATCGCCGCCCAACATCGCCATCATCCGTATTTCAGCGGGCGTCTCAAAGCGTGGGCCATCCGTGCAAACGTAGGTTCCACGGTCGCGGATCGGATATCCAATTGTTGATGCTGCATCTATAAATGCCTTACGAAGTGGATGGCTGTAGGGGGGAGTCACATCCGTGTGGACCACATCGTTTGTGAAAAATGTCCGCTCGGCTTGGTATCGCGTCAGGTCTATCAAGTCATCTAACAGGACGATTTCACCGGGATGAATCGCGGATTCAAGAGAGCCAACGGCTGTCGTAGCAAAGATAGCGTTTACGCCAAGCGTTGCCAACGCAGCAATGTTCGCCCGATGCGTAATTCCGTGTGGTGGGATTTTGTGGCCGATGCCATGACGGTGTAGAAATGCCGCTGGAATAGCTCCGATTTCTCCGATGGTTACGTCGGCGGTTCCAAAGCGAGAGGAAACGATCTCATGACGAGTAGTTTTTGTCAGTATGTCAGCGGTGATACCTGTTCCACCGATGATGGCGAATTGAATCTGCACAGTTTCCAGTGTACCTCTGGGATTGAACCTGATTGGATTCCCGGGTGGTAGCATCGTTGGATGCAGCCCGTCGTAAAGCACCGTGACTTTTGTGAACTCGGTGTTGTAGCCGGGGTCTGGACACTGATCACGGTGTTTCTGTTCTGGCCGGTTGTCATCGGGACTAAGTCAGTTTTTTTTGGCGACCTCGCGCTGTACTTCATCCCACAATTTGGAAACATTGCGGCAGCGCTCCAGGAGGGAAGGCTGCTTTTTTGGAACCACACAATCCTCGGTGGGGTACCTCATGTCGGTAATCCACAAGGGTGGCTGCTCTATCCGACAGTGTGGCTGAACGCAGTTCTTCCTGCATGGCATGTAGCTGGGATTATCCCTGTGATACACATTCCTATTGCAGCTTGTGGGATGCACTTCCTGTCTAGGCGAATCGGATTTTCAGTCCTTGCTTCGATGGTCGCAGCAGGCACGTTTGCATTTTCGAGTGTGCTGCTTACGAAGGCGCAGTTCCCAAATATGGTTCAGGCTATTGCGTGGACGCCATGGGTCTTAGCTGCGCTCACCACCTGCATCCGAAGGCCATCAGCTCGTTCTACGATGTTTCTCACGGTGGTCGGTAGCATGTCCATTTGTGCCGGCCATGCACAAATCACTTGGATGGATGCGCTGCTGTGCATTGCCATTGTTGCGTGGAAGTGCCGTTCGTGGAGGACGCTTTGGTTCCTTAGCGTGGCAGCCCTTGGGATGATTTTGCTGTCGTCTGCCTATATCTTGCCGATGTTTGAGATTGCTGGATGGAGTGGCCGGGACCATATGTCAATGGTTCAGGCTAACCGATTCCGTGTACCGATTTCAGGACTGTCAGCCTATCTGACAAGTGTGCATCCCGGAGGAGATCCAAACACACCTTCCGGATTTCGTTGGGCTGGAAATACGTGGGAGGTCTCTGCTTATTTCGGCGTGATGGCACCTGTTATCGTGGTGTTGATGGGATTACCTCTGTTGATGTTCAAACATCGCCTACGGACTCTCATTATTGCACCGCTTTGTTTGTGCGCAATCGGTTGGTGGCTTTCATTAGGTATTCAAGGTGGGCTATACCCGTTCGTCTTTCGGTTTATTCCCGGTGCGAAAGCGTTTCATGACCCTGCACGTTTTCTCCACTTTGTTCATATCGGATTACCGCTCGTGATTGGAGGAGTGCTCTCCACTATCGGGACATCCAATGGTGGGCGAATTGTCGGTGCAATCTTAGGATTGGCAAATGTGGCAACGTTGTTGTTGGTTT
>JBJTQN010000004.1:0-2850 GCA_046075665.1 Armatimonadota bacterium
CTGCGCAGCTTTGACATTGGCGTGGACGGTAGCCGGATTGTTCATCCCAACCAGTAGCGATGCAGGCCCGTTCAGTCGGTAGCTCCACGAAATCGCGATGTCTGACAAGTCCAAATCCCGTTCTTCACAGTAATGAACGGCTCGCGATACAGCATCACGTAACTCAGGCGTGGCTGGATGCCAGTCCGGTGGACCGGCATGCGTCAGGAGGCCCATGCTTAGAGGTGATGCGGCAATGACGCCGACCTTCTTAGCATCAAAGTACGGCATCATTTCTGTAAGGCTGTCGTCATTCAGACACGCATGCGAATAGGACAAAATCGCATCAAGTGGTGTCTCATCCAATACGGTGCGGAAGATACCCAGTGGCAACCCACTTACACCGAGCGCACGTACTTTGCCGGATTTGACAACCTCGCGTAATGCCGGAAGGGTCTCGAAAATGATTGTTTCTGGGTCATCGAATTCGATGTCATGGCAAAGCAATAAGTCGATGTGATCTAGCTTAAGACGGCTGAGACTCTCATCGACGCTACGTCGCACCCGGTCTGCGGAAAAGTCAAACGATGCGACATCATAGCGACCACACTTTGTGATGACGGTAAGTGCCTCACGGTTGATCCCTTTCAGTGCTTGTCCGAGGACTTCCTCACTTCGTCCTTTGCCGTAGTAGGGGCTTGTATCGAATGTCGTGATGCCATAGTCAAGCGCTGTGCGAACGGCCGTATCAGCATCCCTTTGCGTAAAGTCACCGTATGCGCCACCTAGAGGAGCCGCACCAAATGACAGCTTGGAGACATTTAGATCGGTTTCGCCGAGGCGTACCTGTTCGATCACTTCGCAGCCGCTCCATTGAGGTTTTTATCAAAGAAAGCAATGGTCTTGGAAATCAGCTCAAACGGATTTGGAACGTGCCCACCAGGCATCAACACACGCTCTTTTGGCTGCTTGGTTGCCTTGAACAGTGCATCGTTGTTTACTACAGGAACTACATCATCCTTATCGCCGTGGAGGTAAAGCATCGGACGGGACTTCGCACGCCCGATGTGCTTTGCTGGATCGACTTCGTTGAGTTCCTTCTGGATTGCAACCGGGTCAATTTTTTTACCAGCGCGGAGTTTTTTGGCGCCTTCAATTTGTGACGTTGCGAGTAACTGACCGAGGTTTCCTCCGGCGGCAAGAATGGTTGCACAGGCGATGCGAGGTTCATCCGCGAGGAAGCGGGAGCCTATAATTCCGCCGAGGGATGCACCTACGTATCCAATACGTGATGTATCGACATCTTTACGTGCGGCCAGTACATCTACGGCACAGCGCAAGTCCTGAACCGTTTGCGCAATGACGGTTTTGAATGGTGTAACGCCAAGCGCATTCTCTTGTGCTCCGCCGATTTTAGGACGGTCGCCGTGTCCTGCCACATCAATACACAGGGCCGCATATCCCTTTTGCGCGAGCATCACAGCGAGCATCGCGAGCTGGTCTTTATTACCACCAAGGCCGTGTACCAGAATTACTGCGGCATGTCGCTTGCCATCTGGTTGGTTGCCTGGGGTATAGAGCATGGACGTCACGTTTGCCCCGCTGCCACCTGCGAAGGTGATGGAGTGTTTTTGATAGCCGGCGATAATTGGTTTGCCCTGTTTATCTTTGTCCGGCGGCAAAAGTTTCGCTGTCTGCTTTGGGCTTGCGCTGTGCTTGAACGAAATTCCAGCAAGTGTTGAGGACTGCGCGTGGCTAACGGATGAAATCGTTAATCCCAGTACTGTTGCGATAATCAGTTTCTTCATTCCAAACTCCATTGTCTAAATGAACTTCATCGTCTCACGGACGATTTGCATGGTGGCTTCCGCCATCGCGGCTGCACGATCAGCTCCATCTTTGAGCAAGCGGTCGAGCTCAGCCGGGTCGCTTGAATAGAGTTTACGCCTTTCCCGGATCGGCTCAAGCATCGCGTTCACAATTTCTGTCGTCTCGCGCTTTGATTGAACGCAACCGCGTTCACCGGAGCGGCACTCATCCCATTGCGTCGTGTAGTTGTCAGCATCATAGAGCTTGCGCAGCAAACAAACCGAACAGCCCTCCGGGATACCTGGATCTGTCTTACGCATTTTCGTGGGAGTCGTGAATGCACCCTTAAGCCGGGCCGCTACATCATCTTCAGAATCTGTCATGTAGATACAGTTTCCGTAAGACTTTGACATTTTACGCAACTTGCCATCTGCATCGGCATCGAGGCCTGGAAGCGTTCCAGTCATCTCCTGAATCAGGGCCTGCGGCTCTGGGAAGACATCTGTGGAATACAAGTGATTGAACCTGCGCGCAATCTCCCGGGTCAGCTCAAGGTGTGCCGCCTGGTCTTTTCCAACCGGGACGACGTGAGCCCGGTAGAGGAGGATGTCTGCTGCTTGGAGCACCGGATAACCTAGGAGACCAAAGCTAACGCTCGCATCAGAGCCACCTTCCTGATGCTCTACATGCTCCCGCTTCTCCTTGTACGTTGGAACTCGCTCCAGCCAGCTGACCGGTGTGAGCATCCCGAGGAGAACGGCGAGCTCAGCATGCTGTGGGACGGCGCTTTGACGAAAAATGGCAACCTGGTTTGGGTCAAGGCCTGCTGAGAGGTAATCCAGTGCAACCTCGCGCGACTGGTCAGCGATGCTGTCTGGTGAACCTGCCATCGTCGTGAGGGCATGCCAATCAGCGATAAAGCAGTACATTTCGTACTTGCCCTGAAGGGCAATCCAAGGCTTTAGTGCACCTTCATAGTTACCAAGGTGGAGGCGTCCCGAGCCAGTCGGCTGCATTCCGGAGAGGAGACGTTTCATTGGAGACGCTGTCATATCAGAAACC
>JBJTQN010000005.1:0-3516 GCA_046075665.1 Armatimonadota bacterium
TCAGGATTTTCATGATGCCTTCATTCCGGTAAGAGATGCGCGTTTCCTGCGGCGGGTTGCATTCCATACGGATGTCTGTTTTAAACAGGCTATGTACATCTACGGCTCACGTGTAATGCTTGCTTGCCTCTTGGCGATCTCTGTTTGGATGCCCGTTCGGCCCGTTCTAGCCGCTCAGGAAACCAAAAAGATTGCGCATACAACCATCCGAAACATCGCCTATCGAGAAAATCCAGAGAGCGACAAAGGTATCGACACGCGATGCCGGGTTGATGTCCATCACCCGAAGTCCAAAGGCTTTGCAACCGTGGTCTGGTTCCACGGCGGCGGGCTAACAGGAGGGAGCCGCGGGATCCCCGATGGCCTCAAGGACAAAGGAATCGCCGTTGTTGCGGCGGGTTATCGCCTAAACCCGGATGTCAAATCGCCAACGTATATCGAGGATGCCGCCGCAGCCGTAGCTTGGACCATCAAGAACATTGAGAAGTATGGTGGCGACCCTAAGAAGATTTTCGTGTCCGGGCACAGCGCGGGCGGTTACCTGAGCGCGATGATTGGGCTGGACAAGCGCTGGCTGGCGCCGCATGGAATCGATCCGGATACGCTTGCCGGACTGATTCCGCTAAGCCCACAGGCAATCACACACTACACAATTCGTAGCGAACGGGGGATTCGGGACACCAAGGTGATTGTTGATGAGATGGCACCTATTAATCATGTCCGCCCGGATGCGCCGCCCATTCTTCTCGTGACCGGAGACCGTGAGCAGGAGCTACTTGGACGATACGAAGAAAATGCCTACTTCTGGCGGATGTTCAAGGTTGTTGGCCATAAGGATGTTCAGTTGAAGGAGCTCCAAGGCTTCAACCACGGGAACATGGGAGATGCCGCACTACCGCTGGTGGTGGAGTTTGTTCGGAAGCGATCAGAGGGCAAACCATGATGCGTATCTGCCCCCTAACTAAATCACCTACCGCTTCTTCTTGACCGCCACGCCCGGCTTCTTGACAGGAGGCTTTGGCTTCACGACTGGCTTCACCGCTGGTTGAGGTTTGATGGGTTGCGTGGGCTTAATGGGTTCCGGGACCTTGGTTCGTATCAGAACAGGACCATCAAACCAGACCTGCCCACGCCGGGCGCGGACTTCAAAGGTCAAAATGACCTCCCGACGGTCATCGGTGACAGTGAACGGGAATAGGAGTTCCTTCTCCGTCGTGCCTTCGACGCGCTCGGTACGCGACATGTCCCCCAATCGGATTCCCGCAGCGCTTGCGTTGCCATCCTCCATCGCCTGTAGATCTTTCGTTCTACATTTCGCCTTGAAGGTGTACTCACCGGCAGCCAGGACTACGCTTGCCCGCCAGGATGCAATACAAACGCCACTCCGCCCAACCTTGATAGAATATGTCCAGAGCCCGTTGTTTGAGACGCCGCTTTCAAACTTTGTATCGGCGACCTGAAACGTCTTCTTCCACTCGGCAGGGTAGCCGATGTTTGTCTCATCAAAGACCAGAGGCGCAGGTAGCGGAGGCTCCGCGACACGCAGCTGACCAGCGACATTTGCAGCCCGTTCGGGCACACGACGCTTCCAATCATCCGCAGCGCTGCGCTGAGCCTTCGCTGCATCATCGCTGACTTGCTGCTGCGCATAAAGTAAGCGTCCGGTGACTTGCTCGATGCCTTGAACGACGGGCCCGTTTTGCGCCATCAAAGGAAGCATCTCAGCAATGCGCTTACGATATTGCTGACGCCACGCCGGGTTTTGGAGAACAGCCCCAGCGACCATCCCGCGCGGCTGATCAAACATCGAGAAGCCGGGATCCCCCAACATCTGGTCCATGCCATGTGGCATGAAATGCGCGATGCCCTTTGTGTCAAAGTACAACCGATAATTGTTGACATTGTTGCAGTAGCCATCCCAGTGACAAAGAAGCCGCTCACCGGCCATAAATGTCAAAAAGGATGGAATATCGAGCACTTTCTCGAGTGCTTTCCAGCGGTCAAACGGACTTGCCAGGCGGCAGGCATTGACGAGGGCTGTCAAATCCGCACGGGTAACATCCCCTTTTCCCGCATCCCGCTCAAGCGGCGCATCGATGTCCTGGACGAATCCACCATCGTACAGATTGCCATCCGGGTCCTTGAACCAGCGCTTCAGAAATGTTTTGTCAAAGCCTTCCTTCAGCACATACATCCCGACATCCCGGCCATTGAGTGAGACGCGTGCGTGAGATACGCGTGTCGCCGGGTAGCCGGCGCTGCGGAAGAGCAATGAGCTGGTGAATTCGGAGAGTAGTGTGCCATCCTGAACGGAGTTGTTGAGATGGAATTTATCCATCCCGTGGAAGCTCTGGCCCTTTTTGAACTTGTCCACATTAATGGTCAGCGCTGGGCGATCCTCCCACGGACGCGTGCTTCCGGCGGCACCTTTGAGCTTGATGGCGACATCCCGGTATAAAGTGCGGTCATTCTCGATTACGGTGCCGTGGACATAGGGTCGCTCGGGTTGCTTAAAGCGCTCAACTTCCCCCGGTGGCAGCTCGACTCTAAGGCGCAGTATTTCCCCGCGCTCAAAGTAGGTATCAGAGTCATCAAGGTGTGAGACGAATCCTCGTCCACCCGGGATCAAGCTGCGTGAGGCCGGGACAACAACACGTCGCAAGTGCATCATGGGGGGAGTATACGGGTCAACAAGGATTTACGGTTAGCCGGGATTACCCAATTTGTTATGAAAGCATATGTAGATGATCGCGATTAGCATGGGTAAAAGTAGCAAAATTGAGTATGGACGGTTTTGGTGATTCCCGGTCCAATGTGAGTGACCTCAATACCACTCAGGCCTCCCGGTGACCCCGCTCCATGGCATGAACAGTTTTCATGAGAATCCGGGAGGCAGCTTTTTTACGAGGAGAAGATTTTTCTATTTCTCCTTTTGAAGTCATCAACTTACCGTAGCCTGCTGCGCCTGAAGAAAGAGCAACCCGCTCCAGGGTGAGTTTTCCTCGTCTTGCCGGGAGGCCATCCTCAACCCTTAACCACCGCAATCCCACGCCCAACCATATCTACCAATAACTGCTCATCCACATCCCAATCAACGGGAACCTGAATCGTTTTCTTATTGAGGTTCAGCTCGCCAAGGCGCGGCAAAAACTCCTCCAGCACAACCGGATTGAATGGCGCAATCAACACATGGTTCTTCGCAACGGACAGACCAAAAATATAGTCTTTCCCAAGCTTTACCATCGGCTGATTCCACGCAATCACCTGCTCCAGCTCCGGATAGGCCGACATAATCACACCATATATCCTGCGAACCAATGCCTGTTTTTCTGGGGCTTGTTCCTGTAGATAGCCATCCAAATCTTCGTAACGCCGACTGGTTTTGGAACCGCGACAATACAAAACGACCGCACTCGCATGTGCCTGCGAAAACCCATGGCTCTCACGAAAAATCGCTACCTGTTGCAAATCCGGCTTACCCGCATGTTCCGCAAATACATCAAACCAAACCTGCAT
>JBJTQN010000006.1:0-11844 GCA_046075665.1 Armatimonadota bacterium
CCGCCTTACAATCGAAACACGCCAAGAGGGAACAAGAAAGGCGTGGCAATGGAATGCGGCCAACCAGCTAAGTACCTCGATAGATGCCCGGGGAGCGGTCGAGCAATCGACCTGGGAGTCGACGGGCCGTCGCCTAACACGAATTCTTCCGGATAACCGCCGTCTGAGTGTCGTCAATGATGCGTCGGGAAATCCGCTGCAGCTCACTCTCGCAAGCGGACGTCTTCTCAAGTTCACAAACGGGTCGGCCGGCGAGAGAACGAGTTTGACACTGCCTGGCGGTCAAAAGGAAAGCTATTTCTATGACCGATTAGGAAACATGATCCGAAAAGTCACTCCACTTGGAAATGCCAGCTCAGTGGCTTACGACCCACAAGGCAATGCCATCAGGCTTACAGACCCTCTTGGGGGTGTAACAACAGCAAGTTACGATGCATTGGGACGCCCAATCGAAGTCAGGGATGCATCCGGACGTGTGACTCGCCTGGCATATGACATTGAGGGAAATGTCAATGTCTTAGACATGCCGGGTTCTCGGCGCTGGCTTGTCTCCTACGATGCAATGGGTCGGAGAACGCGGGTTACATCCCCTGATGGAACATCGCAGAGCTATACCTATGACCCGGATGGAAATCTGACATCGTTTCTGGATGCCGCAGGCAACGTGACGTCTTACGCCTATGACATCGGGGGGAACCTCGTCAGCCGCGTGGATGCATCAGGTCGGATGACGACATATACCTACGATGCGAATAGCAGACTGGTTTCTCAAGTATCGCCAATCTCTGGTGTGACTACGTACCAATGGTCTGCAACGGATGAGCTAACATCGATTACGGATGCAGCCGGCAAGCGGATATCGGCCACATACGATCTCTGTTCACGTCAGACGGCAATATCCAGCTCCGACCTTTCGGTTTGGGCAAGATTCACATTCGATGCCGATGACAGAGTAACGCAGCTAGTGGATGGCACAGGGACCAGCAAGTGGCTGTACACCGCAAATGGTCTGCCGTATCAGGTGACAAGTCCAGGTGGAATGGTTACGCATACCTACGATGCGGACGGCAGGCTTACGGGAAGCAGTATCGGTGGTAAAGCCGTTCGGTACATCCCGAATTCCCGCGGAGACATTGCACGTTTCTATGTGCCTAATGGGAACTTTGCAAGTGCTGTTCGCGATCCGGATGGCGGATTGAGCAGCGTGCAGTTCCCGGATGGACGTGTTGCTCAGTGGCAACGGGATGCGGTCTCGGGTGATGTGAACAAGCTCTCGGTCTTGTCGGCTACTGGGAGTGAGATTTGGAGCCGCGAGTATACCTATGATGCTAGCGGAAGGCTATCCGCTATGCAAAGCCCGGGCGCTAGTATCAGCGTTGGCCGAGACCTGATGGGAAACATCAACCAGATCACCAGGAACCTTGGGGCCAATAGTGTAGCTACAGGGATGCAATATGACCGTGTTGGCCAGCTGTCATCCATTGGGATTGGCAACGTTGCGACACCAGTTGTTACGGACCCTCAGGGTAGACCCCAGCGTGTAGGCGATTGGCGAATTACCTACGATCAGGCTGGAAATGTTTCACAGTTGGACAGTCAGGAAGGAGGCATCGGGTATCGGCTTCAATGGGATGCCGCTGGACAGTTGATTGTAATCAATGAACTTGGTGCGTCGTCGCGCAGCATCACCTTGCAGTACAGCGGAACTGGCCAATGGACAGGGGTGAATGGTGTTCAGAGAGCCATCTTAGATGCTGGATCGCATACCCCAGTACTCGGTGCATCCATACCGAACTGGTTTACAGATGACCAGCTTCAATACAACATCGATGGTGCTGGGGTTTACCACTTTCAAATTCCCGATCCGGTTGGAAATCTTGTCGCCATCGATGACAGCAGTTCTGCCCAGGATGTAACAACATCACTTCCGGCTCAGCACGCTGCCTTTGGCGGAAGACAGGCTCCTCATGGACTTCCGTTTATAAGGTTCGGCGCACGATGGGTGTTTCTTGGGACTGGGATGTTTATCTCACCAGACCCTATCGACAGTGACTTGAGTGGATATGCGTATGCGGATAACGATGCATTTTCGAGTTCGGATCCATTCGGCCTGGAGAAGCTTGTTTTCACTCCGATTGGCCCGGGTATTCCAACCCGTTATGGTGGGATTACGCAGGGCAAGCTTCAGCTTTTGGATGACAAGGGCAAGATTCGGGCGACTTGGCCGGTCAATACGGGTGGCTTTCGCTCGAAAGACACTCGTGTTCCCCCAGGGAAACCCACACGGCTTCCACGTGGCATCTATGATGTGACATTTCCTCGGCGACGCGAACATCCTGGAATGGTGCGACAAGGGTTTGGCTTTAGCTTCAACCTCGAGCCAAAGTTTCCAACAAACCGGTCGCTAATACGGATCCACCCGGATGGCAACAATCCTGGAACTGAGGGATGTATCGGTGTCATGGGAACACGGAGCGAGCTGGAAAAGATGTATCGCTTGCTATCTGAGCTAGTGCGAAAGGAGGACCTTGACCTCATCGTAAAGTAGCCCATTCCCCCGACATCAATGTGCGTGCTGCTTGGTGCCGGGGGTCTCATTTGTCTCCAAAGGAGAAGACGTAATGCAATCAAAAACTAAGTTTCCCACTATGACGTTGACGCGCGGTGGTGTCGAGGTGGCAATCCGCCTCATACCGATTACCGTGGCCCCAGGCCAAGTCAGGTATGTAAACGACCGATACTTTGTAGGTGATGCTCGACTGCATGGCACCGATGAGATACCCCGCAAGCCACTCAGTGGGTTCAGGGTACAAGTTCAATGGGGCAAGAGTGCCCCTTGGTTCGGAAAGAAAGCACCGATCTTTCTTGCACAGCATAGAGCATTTTCTCAGCACTCACTCAGTGAAGAACCGGCGGCCGTCTTGGTCGTCCCTGGCGATAATGATCAGGATTTTCTGGTCGCAATTTCTGGTGGAGATGCTGCAGGCAGCTTTACCTGGTGGGGAGTTTACTCCCGCTACGGGCTGGGGTCATCATTTTCGGAAGGACAGATTTAATCGAGATTTAGGCTGCTGGCAACCTTTAAAGATGCCGGCAACCTGCTTGCATCCGATAACTGCTTTGCGTAACGATAATCACTGCAACATAGATGGCTAACTTAGCCTTGGAGAAATGCAATGCCGCTTATTGATCTGCCAATGGTTGAACTGAAGGCTTACAGTGGTCGAAATCCACGCCCAAGTGATTTTGATGACTTTTGGGCGGCTGGACTCGCAGAGCTTGACCGGACAGATGCCGACATTACACTGGCTCCAGCCAATATTCAGTCAAAATCTGCCGAGTGTTTTCACCTTACATTTAGCGGTGTTGGCGGCGCACGTGTATACGCGAAGTATCTTCGGCCTATCGGGCTTACTGCACCTGGTCCGGCGGTCCTGATGTTTCACGGCTATACGGCAAACTCCGGGGATTGGTCAGATAAGCTGGCATATGTCTCACAGGGTTATTCTGTATTGGCGATGGACTGTCGGGGCCAAGGTGGACAATCGACGGACCCCGGGGGAGTTACAGGAAACACACTGAGTGGACATATCATCCGTGGCCTTGCGGATGCACCAGAGCGTCTCTATTACAGAAATGTATATCTCGACACGGTTCAGCTCGCGAGGATTGCAGGGCAACTTCCCAATGTTGATGCTAATCGCTTAGGTGCGCTTGGCGGATCTCAAGGAGGTGCTTTGACATTGGTATGCGCTGCGCTCCATCCGGCAATACGAAAGGCCGCGCCAACATACCCATTCCTATGTGATTTTCAACGCGTCTGGGAAATGGATTTAGCCAAGGGTGCCTACGAGGAACTGGCAACCTTCTTCCGCCGTTTTGACCCAAGGCATGAGCGTATAAGCGAGTGGTTTGAACGCCTTGGGTACATTGACTGTCAGCATCTCGCATCACGAATTCAAGCCGATGTCATGATGCCGATTGGCCTTATGGATGCGATATGTCCTCCAAGTACCCAAATGGCGGCTTACAACAAAATCACATCCCGTAAAGAGCTCCTCATTTACCCTGACTTTGGACATGAGCATTTACCCCAGGCTAACGACATCGTGTTCAACTTCATGGCTGACTTGTAAACCGATGCCTTATCAGGCCGATGGGGTGAGTGGATGCTTGTTGAGTTGCTACCAAAGGGTCAACATCGAATCTACGCGTAAGCGACTCGGAGCCAGCAGGCAAAAAGAAAGGCTTGTCGGGCAGAGATAGCCTTTGGTATCGGAGCGGCAAGTCCCACCAAAACTGCTAAGCAATAATCCCGTGGTGGACAACGCCATGGACATCCGTGAGACGGTAGTTGCGGCCGCCGTAGAAGTATGTCAACTTGGTGTGGTCCATACCCATTAGGTGCAACATCGTGGCATGGAGGTCATGCAAGTGCATCTTGTCCTTCACCGCGTAAAAGCCATAGTCATCCGTCTCGCCGTAGCGGAAGCCTGCCTTCACCCCACCGCCTGCGAGGATCGTCGTAAACCCATGCGGATTATGGTCACGACCATCATCCCCTTGCGCCACAGGCGTCCGCCCAAACTCACCACTGATTACAACCAGCGTGTCCTTCAGCATCCCGCGGCTCTTCAAGTCACGGATAAGCCCAGCAATCGGCTTGTCAACCTCAGCCGCATTGCTTGTATGGTCCTTACGCAAATCACCGTGCTGGTCCCACTTGTACGAATGCGTCACCTGTACGAAGCGCACGCCCTTCTCAGAAAACCTCCGGGCAAGCAGACATTGGTGCCCAAAATTTCGCGTCTTAGGGTCATCCAAACCGTACAACTTCTTCGTCGCCTCAGACTCACCCTTTATCTCCTGAAGCTCCGGTGCCGCCAGCTGCATCCGAAACGCCAGCTCAAACGAACTCAACCGGCCTTCGAGACCCGGATCTGGTCCGGTATGCCCCAGCTGGCGCTTACCCAAATTGCCAACCATTTGCAGCTCCAGTTCCTGGGCAGACAAAGGTGTCTCAGCATTTTGAATAAAGGGAATCTTGGCCTGATCACTCGAGATACTGGCATTCCCGATTGGTGTCCCTTGTGTCCACGCTGGCAAAAAGGCCGAGCTCCAATTGTTCACTCCACCATGCGTCAGCGTCGGACAAACGGTCAGAAATCCTGGAAGGTTTTGATTCTCCGTCCCGAGGCCATACGTGACCCAAGAGCCCATCGATGGACGTACAAAGGTATCACTCCCCGTGTGCAGCTCAAGCAGTGCACCGCCATGGCGGCTGTTCGAACCGTGCATCGAGTGCACAAAACACAGGTCATCCACACACTTGCCAATCTCAGGAAAGAGGTCACTCACCTCAATGCCACTCTTACCGTAGCGCTTGAACTCCCAAGGACTCTTGAGCAAATTGCCCGTCGCACTTGACACAATACGTGGCATCGTTCCTGGAAACGGCTTGCCATGATCCCGATTTAGCAGTGGCTTGGGGTCAAATGTATCCACTTGACTTGGTCCACCATGCAGGAACACAAAGATGACCCGTTTGGCTTTTGCCGGGAACATCGGCTGCTTCGGAGCAAGCGGATTTCGGGAATCTGCATTGGCCACGTCCTGAAGCAGACCAGCCATCGCAAGGTTGCCAAATCCGATTGCACTCGTCGTCAACAGCTGGCGACGCCCCATAAGCGTGGATGTCAACATATCGTCCCCTTGAGAAGCATAGCAAGTGCGCTCGTTATCCTAATCAACATAAATGAACTCATTCGCAGCAATCAATGCCTTACACAGACTTTGCCATGCGCTCAGCTTAGGGTTGGCATCCTTTGCGTAAATACCCTCGAATTGCTCAAGATAAGCTTCCGCCAACACAACCTCGGTATCCGTTGCGGGACGCCCGTAGAAAACCTCATACAGCTGACGGACTTTGGAGTGGGCAGGAACATTTGTCTCGGCAATTAGCTTCCCTGCTAGCGTTCGTGTGCTGGACAGCATGATGCTACTGTTCAGCATAAACAGCGCCTGTGGAGCCACCGTCGTCGTCGGACGGTCTCCATTCATCACCGTCGGGTCGCCAAAATCAAATGCAGTGTAGACATCGTAGACGGCAGAGCGCACCACCGGAAGATACAGCGCGCGGCGACGGCTGTCATACTTCACCGGGTCGCTATTCGCAGTGCTCGTGACATACTGCCGGGTTCCAAAGTTCAACTGCGAGCCACCGACAGTACGATCCAATAATCCCGTCACCGCAAGAATGCTGTCCCGGATGGCTTCGGCTTCCAAGCGTTTCCGCGGAAATCTCCATAAAAGCTTGTTGTCCGGATCTTTTGCCGTCGCGGCTTTGTCATACTGCCCGCTCATCTGATACGTGCTCGTCAACATCATCCGCTTGTGCAGTGCCTTCAGACTCCACTTATCCTCACGCACAAATGTAACCGCAAGATAATCCAGGAGCTCGGGATGCGTCGGTTTGTCTCCAAGAATCCCAAAATTATCCACACTCGCAACTATTCCGCGACCGAAACGCCATCTCCAGACACGGTTCACAAAGACGCGGGCTGTGAGTGGATTCCGCGGTGATGTCAACCACTCAGCCAGCTGCAAACGACCACTTTGCTCTTTTGGCAGTGGTGTCTGATCAATACCCGCAAGTGCATCCGGGAACCTGCGCGCACAGTCATCCCCAAGGGTTTGATAATTCCCACGCAAGTGCACCTTCAGTGTGGTTGGCTTGCCCTCACTCACCGCCATCGCTAGCTCCGCAGCCGGACGCTCCTTGGTAAGCGTTTCGATACGGGTCATCAGCGATGTCAACTCAGACCGCGTTGCCTCAGGAAAGAGCGCCTCCGCCTTATCCGGTAGCTCCAACGCTAACTCGCGGCCCAAACGTACCCGTTCAGCCACCCGACCAACGAGCTCCGGGACCAGTCCAGCCGCGCCAGCAAGCTGCCCGAGGGATGCGGTTACAGCCTGACCTGGGCGATGCAAAATCAGAAACTTATCGATGTGCGGGAAGTAACTGTCACGCTCAAAGCGGATTTTGTTCTCCCCAGCATTGAGGTTGAAGATGCCTTCCGCGTACCAACGCTGATGTTGTGGATTAAATCCACCGGAGACTTTTCCAGCCAGCGTTCCAGAGACAAGGACATCATTGATGTAAAGTCGGCACGGCCGCGGGTCACCCGATGCGCTGCGTACATCGAACTGATACGGTCCGGCTTCGTTGATCTTAACCGTGTAACTGGTGCGATTTGGATACTGACCAGCATTCACAAGAACGCCAATCCCCTGACCAAAGCCGCCCTTATCCTTAGTGACATTACCATCGGTGAAGTCTTCTGCCTCCACCAACATCGCACCTTGCGGCGCAGCACCATCTGGGGTACCGATCACCGGCACCAGCGCAGCTGCCTTTGCTTCAGCTGCGACCAGCTGCTTCGCGACATCAAAATACTGCTGCTTCCGAGGACTCTCCCGTGCCAGAAGCGCATCTGCGGCCGTATCGCGAACCTGGTTTCGCTTGCGCTGTAAATCCTTGATCTCAGCGTTGATCCGCTTGAGCTTTTCTTCAACATCCGCGCTGACAAGCGGACGCTCCTGCCACTCCGCCATGTTCTGGAAATTCAACATCGTCTTCGTCGACTTGAAAATCCCGGCGAGCGAATAGTAGTCCTTCGTTGGTATCGGGTCGAACTTGTGGTCATGACAGCGGGCGCACCCAAATGTCATCCCCATAAATGTCTTCCCCAGCGTGTCTACCTGCTCATCAATAATGTCCAGTTCCTGCTTTACCGGGTCATCTTCAGCCAGCATCTTCGGACCAAGTGAGAGGTACCCTGTGGCGATGATGCCATCACGGCCCGCATCCGGTATCAGGTCACCGGCGAGCTGCTCATGAAAGAACCGGTTGATGGGCTTGTCGGCGTTGATCGATGACACAACATAATCGCGGTACCTCCAAGCATTGATGTAAACAAGGTTTTCATCCACACCATTGGAATCCGCATATCGTGCAACATCAAGCCAGTGACGCCCCCACCGCTCGCCATAAGCAGGGCTTGCCAAAAGCCGATCGATAACGCGCTCAAACGCCCCCGGCTTAGTGTCTTTTAGAAAGGCATCCACTTCCGCAGGCGTTGGAGGAAGCCCAGTCAGATCAAATGTTGCACGTCTAAGAAGCGTCCGTTTATCGGCGGGTGGGGCGGGCTTAAGTCCGCTAGCCTCGAGCTTTGCGAGGACAAAGCGGTCAATCGGGGATATTCCCCACGTTTTCGTATGCACTGCTGGAGCCGTAGGCAGCTTCGGTAGCTGAAATGCCCAGAATTTTGTCGCTGGTGATGCTGGCTTCGAAATGGATTTTGGCCACGGTGCACCTGCTTTTCCCCAAGCCACAAGCGTCTCACGCGGGGCATCGGCGAGCTTACCGGATGGCGGCATCTTTATAGTGCCATCGTACTTGACCGTTGCTATGACCTTTGCTGCCTGCTCAGCCGTGATTGCACGGTCCAGGCGCAAATTTCCGAGCTGCTGCTTAGGGCCGTGACAGGCAATACAGTTATCCACCAACAGCGGTCTGACTTTAGACTCAAAGTGCTGGTCCGCACCCTGCCCAAGAGGCTTTGGTTGAGCAACCGTTGCCATCATCAAAACGCCTGCGGTCAATGCTAAAACAGTAGTAATCGGCTTCATGGTGGTTGGCACATTATAGCCTTGAATCACCGTGCAACTGCTCATCAAATCCGCTCTGTATCACGTCACGAGAATAGGCTTGTAGAATACGACGTGGCTAATGGAATTCTGATCACCCTCGAAGGACCGGATGGTGCCGGCAAGACGACGCAGGCAAACCTGCTTCAACATCGCCTTGAGCTCCTAGGATACACCGTCGTTCGCACGCGGGAGCCGGGTGGTGATTCCGTTGGCGAAAAAGTAAGGGCGATGCTCCTTCATGACAACATGACTCCAGAGGCTGAGTTTTTACTCTTCGCGGCAAGTCGTGCACAAAACGTAGCAGATGTCATTGAACCTGCACTTGCCGCAGACGCAGTTGTTCTTTGCGACCGTTTTGTTGACTCCAGCATTGCCTACCAGGGCTACGGCCGTGGGCTGTCTGTTGACTTCATCCGTGCGGCAAATACATTTGCCACCAAAGGCCGGTTGCCGGATTGCACTGTCCTCCTCGATGTCCCAGTCGAAGTCGGAAAGTCCCGTCGCGAGGGCGGAGGGGATGTTAACCGCCTCGATATGGAGGCATCGACTTTTCATGCAAAAGTACGGGATGGTTACCTCGCGGCAGCATCGGCTGATCCTGAGCGCATCAAGCTCATTAACGCCGAATGCGATGTCGAAACGCTTGCAGCCCGCGTGTGGGATGCCATTTCGTACCTGTTTCCATCCGGGAGCTAACCCGCTTGCGCAACAACCAAGGCATCGTAACCGGGGGACTCCTCATTCTTTTGCTTGGTGCATTTTTAGCATCACTGGTTATTGGGGATGCCAATGTTCCGCTAAGCGATGTACTGAAGTTGATGACCGGAACGGAAAGTGATGGCGTAGCAAAGACCATTGTGATGGACTTTCGCCTCCCACGTGCGCTTATTGCGGTGCTTGTCGGAGCTACTCTTGCTGCTGCCGGGTCATCATTGCAAGGCCTCACTGGTAATCCGCTGGCAGACCCGTATCTGCTTGGCGTTGCCAGTGGCGCATCCCTTGGAGCAGCAATCGCAGTGGCAACGCCAGGCTTATCTGCGATGATTCCGCTTTGTGCTACCGTCGGAGCCTTGATTTCCCTCATGGTTGTGTTTGCAATTACAGGCCGTGATCCGCGTGCTCATCCAGGTCGATTTCTTCTGGGTGGCGTGATCGTTGGGAGCTTTCTGGCTGCGGCGGGTCAGCTGCTCCTAGCACTCACGGGAACAAGTCAAGATCGTATCGTTGCATGGATTTTAGGCGACCTTGGAAGCGCGACGCTTACCCAAGCACGCTGGGCCGCCCCCATCATCGGGGTCGGCATCGCAGTGCTATGGTGGTTTGGTCCGCAGGTAGATGCGATTGCATTCGGGCCAGCCCTCGCCCGCACGGTTGGCGTAAAGCTCGAAGTCCTCCCAATCATCCTTCTCAGTATTGTCGGTGTGCTGACCGCCATTGCCGTGAGTATCTCAGGCATCATTGGCTTTATCGGCTTTGTCACACCACATATCGCCCGGGCGATGGTTGGTTGCGTCCAGAGGCGGGTTCTGATCACTGCTGCCCTGTGTGGCGGTCTATTGCTTCTCGTCGCGGATGTATTGTCACGAACACTGCGTCCGGGGATGCCGATTCCTATCGGGGTGATTACAGCGCTGTTGGGTGCTCCTGCGCTTGCGGTTGTGTTGCGTAAGGCTCTTTAGTTTTGACTTCAGGCTTTGAGGCAAAGAAAAAGCCGCCCTGCAAGCACAGCGCAGCTTCAAACCCATCACGCAGATTTACAGTTATCTGCCAGGCTTAACAAGCCCTACTTTTTAGGCTCAGCCTTGGGCTTCCTGAAAATGCTGTCATCCACAGGGACGTTGTTCTTCACATCCGTGTAGGTGATGATGACTTCCTGAATTCCCGACACAATGCTGCGTGTCTTAAATGGAATTTGCATCCCATCAATCAGCCGGTAATCCGATAGATATGTCTCAGTAGGAATCTTGCCCGTTGGGCCAACGGCAACCATGTCTGTCCGGATCAGGAACAGTGACTTTGTGTCAAAGTATTGCGTCTGTGGTCCACCTGTTTTTGGTGTTAAACGAATCGCATACGCCTGCGCTGTGCCAACCTTGCGGACACCGAGGAGCTCTGCCTTCTTGTAGCGCTTCTTCCAATCGGACGCCATTTGATTCTGGACTTCGGTCTTTACCTGTGCAAGCTCAGCGCCTTCCAAGTCACGCAATCCATTGATAGGATCTTTAGCCCAGCCAAGTTTGCCATCAAAGCCCTGCATGATGTCACCGATGCCGGGTAGGGACTGCTTCATAAAAAAGCGCTCCTTGCTCACTGTCATCTCCATTTCGCCATTCAGTCCATTGGCAGGGATAGACATTTTTGCCTTGGCAACACTGCTCGTAATCTTGTCCGATGCTGCACTGCCCATTGCCTTAGCCGATGCTGACAAAACGGCATCTGCGGTCTTAAGTGTTGCAACATTCGACATCGCCGGTTTCTTGGCTGCGCCTTGCTTCTGCGCCATCACAGGGCCGGAAATCACCACAAGCCCCAATGCAATCGACATCAAAATCTTCATACTTGACTCCTGAAAACGAATCATTCAACCAACTATACTGCTCTTACAGAAAACCTGACAGTCGCCCACCAGCGTGGCGCTCGCGCAAGCGCCTTGACCGCCACCGTAGATTGCGACTTGGTGAAGAAACACAAAAACTACAAGCACAACGCCGGTTGGCGCGTTAGAGAACTTGGATTCTGTATATTCAAAACCGCCCGACTAAACCCACACTCGCCTACCAGCGTGGCGCACGCGCAAGCGCCTTGACCGCTGCGGTAATCATCGGGTCCTGATCGCCATTGAGCGACTGTCGCGTCAAACGTACAGGGACATCCGGGATGACACCGCGCGCCTCAAGCAACACACCCTTGGGCGTCTTGAAGTCCGCGATTGCATACTGGAACTTCAAACCACCATCCAGACTTTCGCTATTACTGGGGAGGACCATACCGCCGGTTGTCCTACCGACAATCACCGCCCGGCGTATATCCTGCATCCCGCCGGCAAACACCTCACTCGTAGAAAGTGACATTTCATCAATCAACACCGCAATCGGTCCACGGTAAAACGGTGGTTGCGGATTGATCGCGAAG
>JBJTQN010000007.1:0-6443 GCA_046075665.1 Armatimonadota bacterium
TAAAAAAAAAAAAAAAAAAAGGGGGGGTAGGCTTCACAGGAAAGGAGTGCTGAGTTCCTGGAAACCAAGTCTCTGTCAGGTAGCAAGCTACGCTGACAAAAACACTGAACAAAAATGAATGTGAAAATATACGGGATAAAATCCCGCAATCAGTTTTCACACTGATTAGAACAGTCGAATAAAATGTATTACTTGAGATTAAGCCAATAAAAAAAAAATACTAGGGTTAAGTTTAGCCAATGGCTAAGGGTTAGGGTTATCGCTAGTCAGCGGCTAAAATAATCTCAAGGCATGTAGGACGCGCCCAACGAGGGAATTGTCCTTTCGGTCCAACTGGAAATGCTACCCAGTTGTGTGACCCGGGGTAGACCTATGATCATTGGGTCGGCGGTGGTTGGCTGGTGTAGCCGAGTTGAAACCCCCCCCCAGGGGGTTGGCATGTTGTGCGGCACAGTGATGCATCCAGATGCGGCGGCTGGCTTTGATATTCATGGCAGAGATCTTGACTTGAAGTTTGTGGGCTATCGCTTTGGGCAGATCCAGTACTTGAGTGAGGAGTTCCAGGTTTTTGATGGCTACAGAGCCCAAAGAGCCATAAACCAAAGCAATATTGAAAACTGCTTTGCCCAAATTGGCTAAGTAGCGCGAGATGGGTTGGTACTTGAGATTTTTCCCTTCAGCTGTCCGTTGGAAAACGTCGAGTCCATCTTTAACTTCAGAGTCTTCATACGCGATGGCTAAGTCTAAGATGATAGCTTCTTCCCGGTTGTCACGAAGCTGGTAAACTTGAATATCTGGCTTGAGAATGGGTCCTGCAAAATTCGGTACAGTTTGGTTGACCAGCACCGTGGCTTCCGGTTTGGCTTTTGTAACGGCTGAAACGATTAGGGCTAGGACTTCATCATGACGCTTGCGAATTTGGTCTTCATTATAGGGACAACGTTGGAGCACATGAGCTAAAGTCTCAGGTTGGATAGAGCCACAATGACGGCAGTCACCGTTAGGGCGGAGGCGGCGGCGCTTCAAAACAGAACGGGTGTCAACCTGGTTAAGGCGACCCGCTAAAGCGAATCGGTAATCCTGATCCCACATGTCAACTCCAGACGACATAAATTTGCTTCCCATATCACCATGCAGCTCCACAGTACGTCCTTGATCCTTCATTGCAGCCCATTTGGTGGCAGCTAACACTTTAAACTGGAGTTTAACGCTAGCCGTAACGTTTTTGACGGTTACGTGCTTAGGGCTAAAGAGCGTCTTTAGTGAAAAGTGATCGTTGCCGACTGTGCAAAACTGCAGGTTAGCGCGGCTAAGGACGTTCACGAGATCGTTCCACCAGTTCGGGATGTCTTTTGGATTCTTCAAGGGGAGTATTTCCTGGGTGGCTAAGGTACCATTGAGAAAATTCTGCAAAAGTTGGTCGCCACCTGCCGTGAGGGTGGCCTCATTGATGTTGAACCGGTGAGCTATAACATTTTTCAATTGGGAGCGAGCAATTTGCTGAACTTGAGGATCAGGCGAGTGAAGCAGCTTGTAGGCGTTGGCTAGTAACAGGGCATCACGATATTCATCTAACGGGAGTAGGCCGAGGCCACCAGAACAGAGAGGTGCAGCAAAAAAAGCGGTGGAGGTATTCGTAGGGAGGCGCAACAAGTGGCGGAGTGTCTTGTACAAATGTGCAGTGAAACCTTTTAATTCCGATGTGGTACAACGCACGTGCCGTAATGGGTATTCTAGCTGAGAGAGGACATACACTTTGATAGCTTTGATCACTTGCCATGGGGCTAAACCCGAAGTAGCGAGAGCAGTGACCTGCTTTCTGAGTGTGGCGAGCTTCGGAGTGAGCTGAAATTGAATATTGACACTGTCGGAACCTTCACGAATGCCTAAATACTTGTAGCTGTCTTCAAACTGGAGCTTCGGAATGTTTACCCCATTTAAATTGAGGTTGAGAGGGTCTTCGAGTCGCTTGTAACGGCCAACTGAGTGCAGGTCAGGTACTGTGGCGAGGAGTGCGCATTTGGTTGGATTCGCCTGTAGTGTTGTCCAATCTAAAAAGCGGGCTACGATGTCGTGGAGGTGTTGGATACCGAGTTTCGAGCGGCTGAAGATCTTAATATCGTCTGCAAAAGCCGTTGTAGCGAGGCGAACATCACCTGCTAGTTGCACACCATAGTCTGTTTCAAAGGCATGGAGCGTTTCAAGTAGCGGCGCCATACCGAGAATGAAGAGTAGTGGGCTCAGAGGGCACCCCTGGAACACCCCAGCACGCTGATGAATCGGTGTAGACGTGCCATGAGCCGTGGAGACCATCGTAAAAGCATTCGTGTAAACGTCCTTGAGCAGAGCGATAAAACTAGCCGGCACACCCAGTTCCTTAAGCACAAACCAGAGGTAAGCGTGAGGAATAGCACCAAACGCATTTCTGATATCGTAATAAATCATGTAGAGAGGTAGCCGGGAGCGACGAGAGTCATCCAAAATGGCATGTGAGACGAACTGGTGTTCGTCACAACCAGCTACACCTTCACGGAATCCCTTTTGGCCATTGTGGAGACGGTTATTTGACTCAGCCCATGCACCGAGGCGTCGTTGTAGAAGAGCAATGTAGATTTTATAAAGCGTGGATTGCATCGCGAGAGGTCTCCAGTTAGCAGCTACAGTGGGGTCACCGGCTTTAAACGCGAGTTTGGTACACGAAAGCTTCCAGGCTTGAGGTATTTTTTTTTCTTTCCAACAACGACGAAAAATGGTAACGAGCAGAGGCAGCAAAATGACCTTAAAACGGGCGTACACTTGATACGTAATTCCATCTAAACCAGGCGCCGATTTCTTGTTGACTTTAAACAATATTTTTTCAACTTCCTCGGATGTAATATCGCTTGTAAACAAGTCTTCATCACAGGTAGGGGCCGGCATTTCACGTAGAATGTCTAAAAACATGGATCCAGAGGGATGCAGAGGGTCAAAATCACAACGCGGGGTGTTGGTAGACTGAAAGTAGTCGGTTAAGTCGGCTATAGGAATGGGGCACGAGTCCGGTGCATCCTGAGACGACAATACGCGGCGGAATATATCGGCTATACAGCGGCTTTCGTTGGTGTGAAATTGTTTACGGAGGGCGGATCTTCTCATAGCTTGATTAATACGAGCAACCTTCCTTCTAGCTCGGTGAACGGCCCGCTGATCTTTAGGTGACGTCTTTTGTACATGATCCATAGCATTTAACGCGTCCTGAAGGCGGGCTTCATTGTGGTGACGAGGTAACCGTCGCGGATTCGAGCGGCAGTTGTCAGCAGTTCCAGGATTTTTTTTTGCCATATGGGCGGCGCCATGCGGCATGAAGGCGTTATTTTTTCGGAATTCCGGATTGAAGTCGTTTACGGCGGCGGCAAGTCGGCGCGGGAGGCCATGGAGGAGATGTTCGAAGTCGGGCCAATCAGCGGCATTCCGGATGGCGGTGCGTAGTTCGTCAGCGAGGCGGCGGATCGAGTCTTCCATGGCTTCCGCGCGGTCTTCAGACAAGTTGGAGGGCAGCACGAGGCGTGGCTGAGGCGTGCAGAGGGCAGGATCAGGCAATACAGGGTCAATTTCGGCGTTCAACAGCGATACCATGTCCTCGAGGAACTGTGTAGCTGATGTAGGCGAGCTAGGCGGGGTGGCAGCGGCATCCGGCGTCATATCAGTGTCTTCAAGAGGCGGCGGTGAGGCTGTTGGGTCGTCAGTATCGCATCTGGAAGTGGGATCAGTGATCTCCATGTCATCGGAGTGCGACGGACTAATCATCGGGGATGGAGCCAGGGCGGGTTTTGCAGCATCGGTGCGTGGGGAGTGCAGCGGAGTGGGTAGCCACAGAGTATGCGTGCCAGACGTGTTGGGGGGTACGGCAATCAATGAAGGTGGTGTGTTCTTTTGCTTTTTTTCCGCGGTTTCCAAAGCGTTTCGAGAGTTTTTTGCGGTTACAACAGGCGACGAAACGGCGGGGGGCTCAGTAACTATTGGAACAAGCATGGAGGCAGAGGCCAAGCTCGGAGCTGGTTGGGGTCGTATAGGTTCAATGCGAGGGCTGGGAGGGCCACGGGGTACAAGGGCGAAGCGGGACATCGACCATCGTTGGATTGGACGTTTCACATGGAAGTCATGAGGCAGAAAAGACTGAACAGCGGCCGGGGCACAGGCAGGCGACGGATCAGCACAGAGGCAAAAGAGCGTGGAGCGTTGATCTTCAATCGCTTTGTTGGCGGCAGCGTCGGCTTCACGGTTGAGGTGTCGTAGCACATGAGATAATCGTAATATAATTCCTTGGTTTCTTATTTTTTCCACGATCTTTCGAGCTTTCGCGAGTAGAACTTGTAGATGCGGAAAATTGCAGCGAGCATGACCCTGTACTTGAGCTATAATAAGCTTCGAATCAGTAAGTAGCTTAACTTTAGGCGGCCTCCAATGTAGAATGAGCGAGAGTCCGTTGAGGAGCGCTTGGTATTCAGCTTCGTTATTGGAGGCGTTATTGGGCATGAGGTAGCAGAAACGGGCGAGACATGTTTTTGGAGCGTCTTCATTGAGGTAGGGTGCGAAAAGAACAGCACCGGCGCTGGACCTATTCGAACGATTTTTTTGACCGTTTTTTGGAGCAGCGCCATCGGTTTTGACAACGTAGAAGTCAGGTTGGGCGGGTGCGGGACCAGGAGGGACAGGCGGGACAAGCGGAGGTGACAACAACAGTGGTGTGTTTGCAGGCGCAGACGGAGGCAACGTAGCTCGTTTCTTGCATGCAACGCGGTGCTGGGCACAGGAACGGACCGTAGGCCATGAACGGGAGCAATACTCGCATGTTTTGGAGCCGCTTTGTGGTAAAGCGGCTGTAGCTTGAGCATGAGTTCCAACGCGGCGAAATCGTGGTCGCAGCAACGGAACGTCTACATCGGCGGCATCAACATCGACAGATGTATCTGGGCAGGCAGTCCGAACTTGTTTTGGGTCTTTACACGACTTGGGGTTGGCAGTAGGCAGTTGTTTCGTGGTGCACTCGACTGGGGCAAGAACGGAACCGTCGGTGACAGAAAAAATGACATTGGGTTCAGATGGTTGCGTTGGGTGAAAAACGACTGGAGCTGGTGCATTATCTTCAGTAGAACAAGGCGGAGTCAACGCAATTGAGTTGAGGTGATTCTGCGAAGAATTGACTGTTTCCGATGCGTTTGTCGTTGCACATGCGGGCGGGTCGGCGGAGGACGTGACGGTGCCAAAAAAATTGGCATTGGGTTCGAGTGGTTTCTGTGGGTGGAAAATTGCGAGAGATGGTTCGTTGGCAAGATTGGATGAGTCCTGGGTGCACGGAGGTGTTGCGGGGTCTTCATATGCCTTATTTTTCGCGCAAAGCGGTTGGATCGTGGCGTCGGCGGGCGGCCCATTTTCAGAGATCGCGTCGAAGAAAAATTCCTCGTCACTCAATTCTTGGTCGTTGGAACCAAAAGAGGTGCCAACAGCTGCGGAATGAACCACAGAATTTGAATTTCTTGGTTTGGGGATTTTTGAAGGTTTAATCTTTTCGCTAACCTTGAATAGGTGCACCGACGCGGCTTTGGACGCGCATTTTGCCGATATTTTTGTAGGATTTTGTCGCGGCTTTGTCCGGATAACGTTGTTGTTTGTGTACTTCGGGGCATCCGAGCGATGTCGGTTCGCGGCGCGAGGATCGGCATTTTGGACCCTATTGAGGGTATTAGCAAGGCAGCGGGGAACATTTGGCAAAACAGGTGGGCTGGGATGTGCTTGTGGGTTTGTATGGGGGGGGATTTCGCCATCGGTTGCGACAGAACAACCAGATGGCCGAACCATGTGATCATGGTTTGGTGTATCATCGTCCATCACGGCTGCCAAGCGCGAGGCCTGTGATGGAGACACCAGCGTAGATGTATTCATATCAGAATCATTTCGTTCAGTAATATCTTTATTAATCTCCTTAATAGAACTACTACATTTGCTCATATGACTATGTGCTTCATTACGTGTACTAAAAGTCAATTCACAACAATTAGGTTTGAATTGATCTAGAAACGTAACAGCACGATGCTGTAATAGTCGATGGCGTTTTAATTTTTGGTACGATCGACATTGTGCATCACATATGGAACAAGAAAACATAGTAGAATTGTGTAAAAATACACATTTCCATCTATTGTAGGTAACTCTAGTGAAAATCCCTTTTTGGGGGTTTGGAATTTCATTAGACGAGTTAACACTGTCAACAGACTGTTCTACTATGTCTATCGTAGTACTATCTACTCTAATCTCGTCAGTAGTCCTCGGCAGACTCGACTCGACATTCGTGATGCGTTTGTGTTCCTCGTCGGAAGGGCAATCACTACGAGTCTCATTGTCCATCAAGAATTTCATTCTACTGAAGACTAAAGAGTATACAAAAAGAAGATTAAAAAAAAAAA
>JBJTQN010000008.1:0-20385 GCA_046075665.1 Armatimonadota bacterium
CTGCGCAGATTGACCGCCTCGCGCTCCTCGAAGTCATCTCAGGTGGCATCGATAAGCTCTGGTTCTACTACATAGGCAGGGATGCTGCAAATGCAACGCACCGCGACATGGCTGTGCCGCTGCGCGATATTGTCGAGGCATTTCCAGATTCCGGTGAAGATATCATCGTGGAGCGCGCGGCATTTCCGTGGTTTGAGCGCATCCTCTATGCGCGTGATTTAAGGGTTCGCTTCGGAGGTGAAGCATCCCCGGATTCAGGCAGTGTGATTGAGTCCAAGTCATCCGATGAAACCGTCTCCGATGCGCATGTGTCGCGCGTTTCGGCAAAGTCATTTGAGGACCTCTTCGTGAACCCGGCAAGGCATCATTTAAGTGCCGGACGTGACATGCGAATCGCCTCTGTGGAAAACCCCGAGGATGATGACTGCTTCGCCCCGGATATAAGGGATGTTGTCGTCAAGCGTGTGTGGGATTACGCGATACGCCATGGGGTGATGCTTTCAGAAGCCCTGGATCACGTCTGGCCCGACATTCGGCGAGAGGCCTTGGTGACCCGGACTAACAGCAGTTTTATGCTTGCTAGAACATCGGAACACCTCGCACTTCTTGAGGAAAAGTGCACCCAAGTGCGTAAGGCGCTCGGTCCGCTACGAAAACCTGCACGCTTTACAACCGGGCAGGTCGATGGAGTCGTTGGGAATGTAAGAGATACGTGGCTTAACGGCTTTGCGTTTACAGTGACATCGGGAAAGCCATCTGAAAAGCATGACCGCTTCCTCTGGCGGGCGCTGGCACGCTGGCTGTTCCTCCCAACCCGCCCACCGGAAGGTGGCTTTATGCTCATCATTGTCAATCTTCGTGATCCAAAGGAAGACATCTATACGCTCCATGTGCCGCTTGATGATGATGCTTATCTCCAGCTGCAAGAGCAGTTCATGACGCTGGCCGCTGCCAATAAGGATGTCTGTATCCCAGTTTATGTGGATGACCTAAAGGTCTCAGCGTGGACAGAAGTTGGCAAGAGTGTAGATTTTGATGCCATCGAAGGTGAGCTGGAACGGCGGATTGAGAAGTGGGATGTTGAAACCAGACGTTACCTTGATCAGCAGGGATTTACCCGGACAGATGGATGGGATGTTTTTCTTGATGTCGTCCTGAAGGTTAACGACACCGCTCCAAAGAAGTCATCGAAGGATAAAGGCACGAAGGATGCTTGAGATCTCACCTGTTGATTTGCAGCTGACCTGTTCTGCTGTGATTGAAGCATCCGCTGGTACGGGCAAGTCTTACACAATCCGTCAGCTTGTGCTTAGAGCGCTTGAAGAGCGGGCCATTGCCATCAGCGACATTTTAGTCGTGACGTTTACCCGTGCGACGGCTGCGGAAATGCAGCAGACACTCCGGATGGCGCTTCGCGAGCGACTCGCAGAATTGGCGAAGACAGACGAAACCGATGACAGAAATGCTCGACTTGCACGTCTACGTAAAGCTCTTGCTGAGTATGACAATGCTCAGGTGCTGACCATCCACAGCTTTGCAAATGCGGTTCTGGACCAGTTTGCATTCGAGGCTGGCCGTCCCTGGCAGGCGCAGGCAAGTGAGGAACTCGCACAACGTATCCTGGATGAGACGTTAAGTGAATGGCTGCACGTGAACGCCAAATCGCTCTATTCTGGTGACAAAGGCGAGAGTGTTGCAGATGCAATTGACACCGTCTTTGGCAAGCTGGATACCTTTGTGGAACTTGCCCGTGAGCTTGCACGGAAAGATCTTTACCCAGGGAGTGACCGCTTTGAGGCGATTGCGTTTTCACCTGATGAGAATGAAATTGTCGCATCCTTCGATGTCACCACCCGCAGCGTATGTATAAAGCTACGGAACGAATACTCTGCCGGAGAGGAATTTAAGCAAACCGTTTTGGATGCAGTTGGCAGCGGAAAACTCAAACCTGCAAAACAAGAGGCGCTCTCAACCGCTTTCGATACGCTTAGCAGACTGAACATCTCCGAAACGCCACTTGAAAACCTGAAGTCATTACTTACATCAATCTGCTCTGTGTTGCCCAAGAAGGGCGTTAATGCATGGTTAGACGATGACCCTGAGGGACTATCTGAGCCGCTAAAGGTCTTTGTCTGGATTGAATCTATCCCAAAGCAAGTTGCCTTTGCAGCGCTCTACAAGCTGGTGCGCGACACGGCGGCGATGCTTAGAAAACGCTTGTCTGAGCAGGGAATTCTCACATTTGATGCGATGATCGCCGATCTCCGCAAATCCGTCGAGATCGAAAAGCAGGAGAGTCCCGAGCGGCGGGCGCTGGCGGAACGCTTGCGGGATGCCCTGCGTAAGCGCTTTCCCATCGTCCTCTTTGATGAAGCCCAGGATACCGATCCGGATCAGTGGCGGATTTTTCGATCACTGTTCGTAACGGATGTTGCCGATTCAGAAACTGCATCCGAGGCTGGAAATGTCATTTACCTCGTTGGGGATCCCAAGCAGTCTATTTATCGCTTCCGTGGGTCTGACCTCGACAGCTACCTTAGTGCCCGTGGCGAGATTCTCGGAAATACTGGTGGTCAGCTCTGTACCCTTGGCGTCAATTACCGCTCAACACCCGAAATGGTTGAGGCCATTGATGGCATCCTCCTTCGATGTATCTCCCCCTTGTTTGCAAAAGCGAGTCCCGCGACTTTCGGCAGTGAAGCTGCAACCGATGGGATTACCTATGAAGGGGTCAAGCCGAATCCCCAAGGTAATAAGCGCTATCTGGTTGATGCCACCGGCAAACGCATCCCGCCGGTAGCACTTTGTCACCTCCCAGACACCACCCAAAAGGTTGGTCTGGCACGACGTGCCTACGGCACCTGGCTTGCAGATCACATCCTCGGTCTCCTAACCGGAGGCTATCGCTTCGTAAAACCAGGTAATCGAGGAGCGGATGAATCGGAACACGGCGCCCCAGTGCGCCCGAACAACATCGCGATCCTGTGCCGAACGGGTAGGGAGGCGATGGCCAGTATCCGTGAGCTGCGCAAACGTCAAATACCAGTCGTTTACGAACGCAGTGAAAACGTCGGCGTATCTCCTACAGCGCAGGAGTTTCTCAGCATCCTCAGCGCACTCGCTGCACCAAGTGACATCCGCGTCGTGCGCGCAGCAATCTTCACGTGGTGGTCAGGCGTCTCCGAAAGCGATCAAAAAAATCTCTCAGAACAACAAATATCAGAGTGGCAACGTCGCTTCCAAAGCTGGGCAGGGATGCTTTCGGATGGCAGGGTCGCAACCGCAATCCGGGAGATTATTGAGCCTGAAGCTGGATACTGGGGCCTTGATGGAGTATCACGCGCGCCGTTCGATCACCTTCGCCGTGCCGCAGATCTTGTTCATCTTGCGCAGTGGCTCGAAAAGGCGATGGCGACTGAGGCGCTGACAGTGGATGCCCTTCCCGGGCGGTTAAAATCCGTTATCGATGCACGGGAAAACGTTGCACAGCTCGCGGAAGGCAATGATGATGCCGTTCATGTACTGACACTACACACCTCAAAGGGACTCGAATACCCAATTGTCTTTATGGGAGGTGGTGTCATTTCTGAAAGTTCTGGCTCACCCCCTGAATTCGGCATCGTCGCTGCCAACAACACTACACGAACCCATAAAACAGTCCTGTTTCGTCGGTGGGACAAGGATGCATTCAAACGCGTTACGGAGGAATCCGCTGCCGAAGACAAACGCCTGCTGTACGTTGCGCTTACAAGAGCAGTTTCGTATTGCGTCTTACCGGCTGGACAATGCCCACGAAAAGGTAACCAACCTGGATGGACCACCGCGCTGACACCGGTACTCGGGGATGTAACCCTCGATGGACTGCGCGAACTGACATCGACGACTTTCTCGACAACCGGAGAGCCGCTGTATGCTGTGCATCCAAGCGCTGGCTTACCAGTATTCGCCTTGAACACATATCAGGCGACTCTACAGGATGTACCACCAGAACGGCCGATACCTCAACCTCAGACATTACAAGCACATCGCCAGTTCACCAGCTTTACCAAGCTGACGAAGAACCATGCGCCAATTCTCGATGCTGTTCCAAACCCTGCTGAAGATGAGACGGAGGATGTTCAGGAAACCGATGCTACTGCGCATCAATACGGCATTACAAAAGCCGCTGCAAAGTCACCATCGCGGCTGACCGTAACAGGGAAGCGTCTCGGAAATATCGTCCACGCTGTCTTTGAAGATGCTCTCAAAGCCCAATGTGCTACAGGGGTTACCCGTGAACAAATAATAGAGTTCACCTTCCGGCGACTCCGCGCTGATGGAATCAAAGCCACCGACCATTCGGATCCAAATGTAGAAAGTATCGTCAACATGGTTGATGGCGCTCTCAGTACAGCGCTTCCCTGCGGTACACGGCTCATTGACATCCGAAATGCGTTTCCTGAAGTACCGTTTCTGAGTCATCGGGAACACGCTGACGATGTCACTGCAGAGCTTGCTGCAGATCGTAAGGACACGCTCCCGCGGGGCTTTCTCACGGGTAACATCGATGCCATTTTCGAAACCGATACAGGCATATGGATTGTCGACTGGAAGACTAACCACCTTTGTGGCTACGACGATGCACAGATTGAGGAAGCGATGCACCATCACCGCTACGGGCTACAGGGCTATCTTTACAAACACGCCATCGAAGCAGCGGGGCTTGGCCGCGTGGCGGGAGTACGCTACATTTTTGTGAGGGCCTTTGAAAATGGCTCATCTACCGATGGAAAGGGATGGGTTGATTTTCATGTTGCCAGTGCCTAAGGACATTTCAATCGCAAAGGCCATTCGGTGCATCCCTGGAGTTCCATTCATCGCAGATGCCACCAATCGCATTTGTGATCGCTACGCAGCCCCGGATGACACATTGCGCACGGTTCTCTTCCTGATGCTGGCCCGTGCTCAGGATGGCCACCTCCAGCTGGGGACGTCCACTGGCGCATTTGCATCGGTGATTAGCCAGCTGCGCGAATGGAGTGAGCAGCTCCGCTCCGATGATAGATGTCCAAGCGACCAGGAGGTCCAAGCTGCCGAGTGGTTGGATGCCCTTGCGGGTGTCTGGCCAGCTCCGATGGATCATCCATTTCCGGAAAACCTGATTGTGGCAACGGAATCCGGCCTCCAGCTTCGCCGCTTCCACCATATTGAGGTTGGTCTGGAGACGGCAATTACAAACCGACTTGGCGGTAATCCTGATGTAGAGCAAGCTGTATGGGACAGTTCTGTTGCAGAAGCCATTACGTACATGGCGGAGAAAAATGGCATCCAACTAGCAGCTGAGCAGCAAGCTGCGGTTGCATCGGCATCACGGAAGCTACTCATCATCACTGGTGGACCAGGAACCGGGAAGACAACGGTCATCGCCAGCATCCTCGACAGCTGGAAGCGCTTTGCTGCAAAGACGCGATCGGAAGTACGTGTGGCTCTGGCTGCACCGACAGCACGGGCCGCGACAAGGATTACATCTGCTCTCAGCCGGCAGCACGTAGATGCTGCAGCCGCGATGACGGTTCACCGTCTCCTCGGTAGCCGTCCGGATCAGCACAATGCGTATTTCTACAATGAACGTAATCCGCTTGAGGTGGATGTGTTGATCATTGATGAAGTCTCAATGCTGGATGCTGGTCTGATGGATGCCCTGTTACGGGCGATGCCGCCGGAGGCATGTCTGATACTTGTCGGGGATCCAAACCAGCTACCCAGTGTAGAAGCGGGTAGCGTTCTACAGGACTTGATGGCACTTCAGTCAGACCTCGGTGACCTGAATCCTATTGTGACGCTGATGCGTAATCAGCGTGCGACAACCGATTTATCGGCCATTTCCGAAACAGCTCTTGCAGGAGATGCCTCAGCCACACGGAAGCTGCTGGGTGCGCGCTTACGTAATGAGGTGGCTTCTCATGGCGGCCTTCGCAACATGGATGAAATGCAAAGGCGCTACGCACAGTTTCGCCCAAAGATGGCCATACCGATGCGGTTTACAAGCACTTTTGAACTCCTTGACGCCGCTCCCGCACTCTTCCGTGACCTCAGCGCCTGGCAGATCATCTGCCCATTACGACGTCAGGTGCAGGTCATCAATAAACAGTTCGTGAGCATGGCCAGCAAAGATGACATCACACCCATTATCGTGACCCGAAATAACTATGCGCTTGACCTTATGAATGGTGAAATTGGATTTAGTGCCTGGGTTGGTGATGAGCTGTACGCGGCATTTGAACCATTGTTGACGACAACTAAGGATGGAAACCTTGTTGTCGGGGCCACGAGGCTGTTGCCCTACGCATCCCTGACCGATATCGATACTGCATACGCGATCACCGTCCATAAATCACAAGGAAGTGAGTGGGGGACAGTCGATGTCGTCCTGCCGCCAGAGGCCAACCGACTTTGTACAAGAGAGCTGCTCTACACAGCCGTGACACGTGCACGAAAGGACATTTCGGTGCTTGGGAGCCAGGCTGTGTTCGATGCCGCAATCTCTACCAAGGTTTTTCGTGACTCTAATCTTGGAAATCGCCTAACGGTGGCACTACGAAAGCTGGCAATGTGACCGATCCAATCCTAGACCTGTTGGATGTTGCGCAGCCCCTCCGGGCGTTGATGTATGAAAAGCTGGTTTGGAAGCACCTCGTTGGCATCGGTATTGATCATCGGTCTTCGCGTGCAACCACGGGTGTCCGCATTTTTACATATCATAAGAATGGAAACATCCAAACCATCCTTGGAGTGATTGGATTCCTGGTGATTGTCGAAGGCATTGCCATCGACTTCTTCATCGCGACCAAATCAACAAAGGCTGCGATCATCCTAGGACTGCTACATTTTGCAATGCTCCTCTACACAGTTGCGTTGATAAAAGCATCCAGTCATAGACCAATTCTGGTCTCAGACGATGGCATTCTTGTACGGATTTCCCTGTTGTATAGCTGCTGGATACCGATGTCTAATTTGAAATCCGTGCGTGTTCTCGATAAGGAAATGGAGCGTGTCAACGCGTCAGATGTCCTCTGGTGTGCGCTCGGTGATCCGCCTAATGTGATGATTGAACTGACCGATCCACAAGAAACTGTGCTTCCGTTTGGCATCATTCGAAGACCAACCAGGTTGTATTTCTATCTTGATGCGCCTGGCGAGTTCGTACGCGATGTCAACTGCTAATGCAATCTACTCCTCTTTCAACAGGATTCCGTGTTCATTACGCAACTCTTTACCGTCATCCGAGTGATTTTCTCGTAGAATCGAAGTGACTATGCCTGAAACGACATCCTCAAATTCAACCAGCGGCCGAACACACCGAAGCAGTCGTAACCATCAACGCACGTCTGTAATCGACAAATACCTTGCTGGAATCCTCTTGTTAGTCGTTCTCCTGGCATCCGGGCTCGCAGAAATGCCCTGGATACCAAACCCATGGCCGGTGCGTATCCTTCAGGGCACACTCCTTGGCGCCTGGTTTGTCGTGATCGCGGTTGCGACCTTTCAGGAACGCTTCCAGACGATGCTCCTTCGTGGGCCGACGCCTTGGATGCTTGCTCTTACGGCGTGGCATTTCTATGGCATCCTCAACGCACCAGATTCCAAGTGGGCTCTCGCGCGCTGCCTGCTGGTCCTAATTGGGTTCGCCGTTTACATCATCGCCGGTTACGGACTTAAGTCAGACACCATCCGCTGGGTGGCCACCGTTGCCATCGGAATCGGCGTTGCACAATCCCTCCTAGGTTTTGCTCAGTTCGGCCAGGACCAATCGGCATCACGCGGGGCTATCTTTGCGTCGTTTGGCAACCACGAATCCCTCGGCTCCTTCCTCCTTATTCTTATCCCGCCCGCGATCGCCCTTGCGCTCCAGCCGAGGCTCGAGTTCAAGATCCGTCTCTATTCCCAAGCGGCTGCGGTTATCTTGGTTGGCGCGTTGCTGATTGCCCGGACACGCTCTGCGTGGATTGGACTGGTTGCCGGCGCCATCATGATGGCAGTCCTCGCGGCAAAAGAAGGCCACATCCGAATCGACCGTAATCGTAAACATGACCTTGTCGGTCCAGCGGCAGTCGTAGCTGCGGGCTTGATTGTGTTTGTTGTCATCGGTGAGCTGATGCCACTTCTCGGCGAAAGGGCATCCACGTTTCAGTTTCTTAAAGATGACACATCGTTTATTGACCGCCTCAATCAGTGGCGTGGCGCTGTCCTTGCTACGGGTGAGCGGCCGTTCGCCGGATGGGGAACGGGCTCGTGGCCAATTCTTCAGAGCTGGTGGACGCATACTGCGGATGAGCCATTTACGGTAACCCGCGTCGGCACTGGGCACTCAAACCTTGCACATAACGTCTGGGTCCAGACCGCAGCTGAGCTTGGCGTGACCGGGCTTGCGCTGTACGCCGGGATGTTTATCGCGCTCATGCAGTCCGTGATTCAGCGTCTGCCCGATATGAGTGTGCGAAACCATCACCACCGCAAGGCGCTTGCGATGGGTGCAGTATGTGCTGTGTTTGCATCGATTGTAGATGGCCTTGGCAGCCCAGCACACGTCTTCCCTGGCGTCTTGATTCAGCTCTGGTTCTGGATGGGAGTAGGCGTCGGGGCATGTCGCGAACTTGATGTAGTTCCAGAGGCGTTGCTTCCTGCGAAGCCCGTCACGCATATCACCACTGCGGTGATTGCAGCCGTGATTGGATGCATCCCGTTGGCATTTGTCTACCGGCTCAATCAAGGGCAGGCACGTATCAAGCCTCCAACGGTAGAGATTGTTGTCGAGACGGTAAAGCGCCTGGATGGCAAGCAGGGCGTGCAGGCCATCGCCGTAGTGACAAACCCGGATGGTACCGAGCGCGTGAGTGCACCCGGTATTGAGTGGGCTGCTACCGGTCTTACCAATGTTGGGCAGTCGGCAATCGATGTGGATGGTGGCGGAGTTCGCAGTGTCCTGACGGGAATCCCGCAGCCAGGTGTACAACCGGTTCTGTTTGTAAAGTGGCGGGATGAAACAGGACGCATCATCTCAGCGCATAACCCGTAGAACTAGGTATCAGGAAGCTCCCTACGGCCCAAGCTCCACAAGGTAGAGAGTACGCATCGAGTCGTCAACATCGCGTTTGCCGCGAATCATCCCAAGCTCGGACAAGTACTGCTCGAGTGCCGGCTGCGTGTAGTCTGTAAAGGTGCGAGAGCGGGCTGTTCCGAGGCGTTTCGCCTGGGGATCATCCGATGGCACCCATTCCAGAATCAGGTGGCGAGTGCCCTTTGTCAGCGTTTGGAGGGCTTCCCGTAACGGAATTCCACCGGCGAGACAAAGATGGTGAATGAGCGCAAGGGCCATCACTGTGTCTGCATCAAGCCGTGAAAACCAACCCGGGCGCTCGGTACCATGCAACCCAATCCCGGGGCTTGGTGCCAAAACATCCATCCGAACCGTCTGGATTCCGGGCGTTTCCTGATGATGCTGCACTGTACGCGCATACAGCTGCTCAGCCGCCATCGTGTCAGGCTCTACCGCTAGGACAACCTCTGAAAATTCCGCAGCAAGCCTGCTGTAGCGCCCGGCATTTGCACCATAGTCGACCGTAATTTGGCTATTCAGCGCACTTAACCATCCTGAGATGATGTGTTCCTTGCTTGCTCTGGCCTTGTTTGTATAGCCATCCTCCGCATCGTAGCCGCCCCACTGAGAGCGACTCGCTTCAATCTTAGGACCATTAGCAACGACCAAGCCACGGAGGCTGTCCAGAAGCCCAAGCAACTGTATCTTAGTGAGCTTGCCTCCACTGGATGCATTTGCTGGCTGGCTACCCGCGGTACGCGTTGCTTTTGCATGCATATGTATGTGCGCAACAATCCCGGGATTTAGCCAGGATGTCTTTGGGAGCATCGCAGATGCGAGTTCAAGCGGGATGCCATCCGGGAACTGGAGGAGCAACCCGGCCATACGGGAGTCAAACGCGTGCATCAAGACTAGGGGAGCCAGGAAATGTCGGCAAAACTGACCATATCCTGCCCAGAGTGAGCCTTCTGGGTAGCGGACGAGCGATAACGTATCAATCAGGATTGGCTTACTGCCTACAAACTGGATATTGCTGGATGCTGCATCCTGCAACCACATCCCGTAATCGATTGCAGTGACCATGACATCCAATGTGTGGAGTGCGGATGCCTGCAGCTGGCCGTGTGTCCATTCGTGCGAATAGGAAATCCAAGGTAATTCTGTCGGTGCGATGACACGCTCTGGCTTATCCGGCCAAGAATCAAATGACAGTGAGGCGAGGGTCACATCTGTGTGCGACACAAGGCTGCCAGCAGTGGTCAGGTCTCCGAGCAACCCACTGGTCTCAAGTAGGTGAAAGTCAGCAATGGCTGGTGTGAAAATCGCCCTGAGAAGCCGGCCGTCTTGGCGGAACATCCGCCCACCGGGGTCACGGAAGCTGCTTGGATGCCAGTGGTGTGTGAAAGACATAGATTGACCTCTACGGACGTAACTCGCATAAGACGTGTTCAGAAACCTCCTATAGAATTCGGAGAGATTTACCGACATCTTCTTTGAAGAAACTATGCAAGGACATCCAGCGGTCGTTGAGCAAGAAACGTTGCAGCTGCCATCCACTTTGGATGTCAACCAACACACCCATTTAGCCAGTAATTTTGGGACGAGCCGGGGCGATGAAGCACCGAGTCAGAAATCACCAAAAGGTGAGTTTCTTCCAAGTCTCGAAGCCTTTCGTGCCATCGCGATTGTGTGCGTCGTTGCAGGACATAGCATAAGTAGTACGGGCTGGATCATCGACTCTACAGCCGAGAAGTTCATTGCTAACATCATCCTTGGTGGCACAAACCTCTTTGTATTCATCAGCGGCTACCTTTTCCATCACGTCTTCAAAAACCGCTATACCTTCATAGGTTTTATGCAGCAAAAGGCGCAGCGTGTGCTGCTGCCATACCTGTTCCTGTCTGTATTACCAATCCTGATGGCGGTGAAAAACGATCACCCCGCAGGGCTCCTCGGCGCCGTAACGGCCTATCTTGGACACCTGACCAAGGGCGATATCTGGATCTGCTACTGGTACGTGCCATTTGTTATAGCGATGTTTGCGCTCTCGCCCATACACAGATGGTTTGCCACCCTCTCTGCGACGGTTCAGGTAACAGCGGTGGGGACAATGCTTGCGATCGCCAGTGTCACACAACGACCCATCAACAACATCGGAATACCTCAGCTCCTTGTGTACTTTACTCCCGTCTACCTTGCCGGCGTGACGGCGGCTGTTCACCGCCAACAGTTGATGGCTTTTCTGTCGCGTCACCACGTATCGCTGTTCATAGGGGCTATTGGTCTGGCAGGAGCTCAGGCCCTCTTTGCAACGAACACTGGCTCGTATCACAGGGACTTCGGAACCATCGGCAACATCGACCTCCAGCTTATCCAGAAAATCCTGCTGTGTGGATGGCTACTATACGCATTGCAGTGGTTTGACCGCAGGGAGAGTAAAGCCATCGGACTCATCGCAGCATCCAGCTTTGCGGTTTTCTTCTTACACCCATACGTTTTGGATATTTGGCTGCGAACTTGGAAACTCCACGCCTTCTTAAGTGGCGGGGCGGCGCTGCCTGTCGCTGTCGCCATTATCCACGGGGTGAGCATCCTCTGCGCGCTTGGCATCCGTAAAGTGGCAGGGAAGCGCTCACGCTACCTGATCGGCTGGTGAATCTAAAGCCAGCGGTCGGCAAAGTCCAGAAAGGCCGCCCAATCATCCGCTGTGACCGCATGGCTGCCAGCACGTAGGAATGTTCCTTGCCGCCCAAGGCTCACTTTGCCTTGTGTCACAGTGTCAGGAATAGCACTATCGGTTTTTCCGAGAAGTTCCCATGCAGGGCGGGATGCACGCAGCGCTTCAAATTGGCCATCCGGGTTTGCCCAGCTATCCTGAATAGCATTTGAGAGCAGGACGGATCGGGGAGCAATACACGCAATCAGATGATGTTGATCGAACGGAAGCCGGTCTGTTGCATCCGAGTACGTCTTGAATTTTGCGTTGAACCAGTGAGGAAATCGCTTGTTGATGTCCGCGACTTTTTCACCGATAGCGCCGCGGCTTGGCGCCGCACCGCCGCAGCCGCTCTGATGGGGAATCACGAGAGCGATACGCTCATCGGTGGCTCCCGCCAGTAGCGCAGCCTTGCCATTACGCGAATGTCCCATGATGGCGATACGCTTGCCGTTGACTTTGGTATCGGTGACCAGATAATCAACTGCCCGATGGATTCCCCACGCCCATGCGGCAACCGAGCCACGGTTTGTGGTCTGTTGAGGTCGCCCAGTTAAGCGATCCTCCCAGCTTCGGATGCCCCCTTCGTGATCGATTCGGTCTTCATCGACATCAGCGTAACAGAAATGTGCGAGCGCATAGCCACGGGCAATCGTTCGCTCGAGCTGCCAGTCGGCTGCCAGCAAGCCACGACCCTTACAGGTACCAAAGTTCCATCCAATGCGCTCAGGCACCCGTGGATCATGTGTCAACACGTGGTTACCGCAGAAGCCAATCGTTAGAAAACAAGGTACTTTCCCACGGCGATGGTTCGGAGTGAACACTATAAGTTGGATGTTTGGTGCATCCGGGGCGGCGAAGTGAATCCGCACAATCCGGCAAGTCGCCGCTCCGCCAAGCGCATCTTTATATTCGCTCAGCACCTCAAACGCGATGCCATCCGATGTCGTCGGCAGGGCACCGTACATTTCATCTTGAACCCGCTTTAGGATGTCTTTGCGGAAGCGTTTCCACTGGCTGGCCGTCGCAACTGCTTTGCCATCGAAATCACGAAGGAGGTCGGGTAGCGGTGCTGACAGACTTGGCGGGAGCGCTTGCTCAGACATAGGTATCTCCTAGGCAGCGGACTTGCGGCGCGCCCACTGGTCGAATGCAACGGCCGCGAGAATCAGTGCACCAATATAGGCTTTCTGCAGAAACGGCTCGACACCAATCAGGTTGAGGCCATTGCGTAGGAAGGCGACCAGCAGAACACCGAGGATGGTGCCGCTGACGCGTCCTTCTCCGCCCGAGAGGCTTGCACCACCGACGACAACCGCCGTGACGACATCCAGCTCATAACCTTCCGCACTCGTCGGGTTTCCGGAACCCTGGCGGGCTGCTTCAACAAGGCCTGCAAAGCCTGCGAAGATACCACCCAAGATGTAGGTCCACAAAAGCGTTTTGTGTACGGGAACGCCGCTGACACGGGCAGCTTCCGCATTGGAGCCAATCGCCTGTACGTAACGTCCAAACTTTGTGAAGTGCATCGCCAGCGCGACGAGTGCCGCAATCGCCACGGTCATCACGAGGGGCGTCGGGATGTTCATGATCTTGCCGCCGGCAAACTGCATGAATGCTTCTGGCGCGCCATCCACGGTCACACCCTTTGCCAGTGACAGTGCGGCCCCGCGGGCGATGAGCAACATTCCGAGGGTTGTAATGAACGCAGGAATCCGCAGCTTTGTGACGAGAAGTCCATTAATGGCACCTGCGACACCGCCTGCCGCAAGGCCCGCTATCATCGCAACTGGCACCGGGACCTTCATGTTGACCATTAAGTGGACGCTGACCACACCACAAAATGCCATCACGGAGCCGACGGACAGATCAATGCCGCCACCAAGAATCACGATGGTCATTCCCATGGATGCAATCAGCAGCCAGGCGTTTTGCCCAACGATGTTGGTGATGTTGTCCATGCTCCGGAATGGTGCGGACTGGGATGCGAAGAAGAGAAACAGCAGTATCAGGGAGACGGCTGGGAGGAGGCGTTTTGCGAGTGTCATGAATGGGCTTCCTGGATTGGCTGGTCTGCCGTGTCTGTTGGGTCGATATCGCGTCCGGTCATCATCCAGTGGAGGACACGCTCAGGTGTCGCATCCGCACGGTTGATCACCGAGACAAGCTTTCCGTGGAACAAAATGGCGATGCGATCGCTCATCCCGAGGAGCTCTGGAATTTCCGAGCTCACCAAAACCACGACGGAGCCCTTGCGCGTCACATCGTTCATCCGCTCGTAAATCTCAACCTTGCTACCGACATCCACGCCGCGCGTCGGTTCATCAAAGAGGAGAACAGTGCTCTCAGCGTGCAACCAGCGCCCAAGGACAACCTTTTGCTGGTTGCCACCGGAGAGATTGCCAACGGCATTTTCGGTGGATGGAGTCTTTACGGCGAGTGCCGAAACCTGTGTCTGTGTGGCCGCTTTGTCAGGGCCGTGGAGCAACCAGGGGCCTAGGGCTACTTTGTCCAGCCCGGCGAGCGTTGTGTTATGACGGATTGGAAGCGCGAGCGCGAGACCAGTCTTTTTACGGTCCTCTGTTAGGAGCCCAACGCCGGCATCGATGCAGACATGTGGGCCTTTCCCAAGGGTTACAGACTTTCCATCGATTGTCAGCGTCCCTGCGGATTGTTCCAGCCCAAACAAGGTTCTCAGCGTCCGGGACCGACCAGAGCCGGTAAGGCCAGCGATTCCGATGACTTCGCCTTCGTGAATATCAAGCTTAAAACTTGGAAGGTCGATCGAGACTTTGACAGCACCCGGGGTAATGGATGCGCGGGGGTAAAAGTCTTTAAGGTCCCGCCCGACCATCGCCTTGACGACCTTACTCGTGTCCGTGTTGGCGGTGTCAGCTTCGTAGACCAGTTCGCCATCCCGCAAAATGACGAATCGGTCACTGATTGCAAAGCACTCCGGCAGGCGGTGGCTTACGTAGACAATGCCAAGGCCTTTTGCCCGAAGGTCACGCAGCGTTTCGAAGAGGGACAAAATGTCTTGTTCACCAAGACTGGATGTCGGTTCATCCAAGAGGAGTACTTTGGCATCCCGGGCGAGGGCTTTTGCAATTTCGACCAGCTGACGCTGAGCTGGACCGAGCGAATCCACCATCGCGGCAGGATCAATCGCAAAGCCATGGGCATCCAAGACTTCCTTAGCGCGTTGATAGACGGCTTTATGGTCGATGATGCCGAATTTTGTTGGCTCATTACCGAGGCAGATATTGGCTGCAACCGAGAGGTGTGGGGAGAGGTTGAGCTCCTGATAGACCATTTGGATGCCTAAGGTAGCGGCCTTTGCAGGAGTACTGAGGGAAATCGCCTCACCAAGCCAGCGTACATCGCCCGTGTCTGGAGGCTGCAGACCCGTGATGGCCTTGAGCAGCGTGGATTTTCCCGCACCATTTTCACCAAGCAGGGCGATAATCTCGCCCTGCCCGATTCGGAAGTCAACGCCCTTTAGCGCCTTGACGGCGCTGCCGAACGACTTTTCAATACCCTTTAGGGTCAGCCAGTCTGCCATGCAGGCAGGCTACTTTGCAGCCGGGCGCAGTGCCTTGACTTCAGGAGTATCCATATTCTCCTTCGTCATCACGACGCAGCCAGTATCAATCGTCTTTGCGGGTGACTTGCCGGTGAGGTGCTCGTGCATCGCCTTGACTGCGGCATAGCCCATGTTTTCAGGGTTCTGAAGAACGAGGGCATCGATGTCGCCCTTTACGACCGCTTCATCCAGCTGCGTAGTGATATCAAAGCCGATTAGCTTGATTTTGCCAAGCAGGTTGCGATTTTTGACTGCCTGTAATGCGCCGACGATTGTCGGTTCTGCAGGAGCGTAGATGGCAACAACATCCGAATCCTTGGTTAAGAGGTCCTCGGTAACCTGCTGGCTCTTCGCACGGTCGGACATACCAAAGTTGGACTTGACAATCTTGATGCCCGGTGCGTTCTTCTTGAGATATTCCTCAAAGCCATTTTCGCGGTCATTCACGGATGCGGCATTTGCAGCCATCATAATCATTCCGACCTTGCCGGTAGTCACGCCGGACTTGATGAGTCGCTCTGCAGCGAGCTCGCCGCCCTTTTTGTTGTCGGTTGCCGTAAAGCTGACGTATGAGTCTTCTGGGACATCTGCTGCGGAGTCAAACAGGACGACAGGGATGTTAGCTTCTCTTGCCTTTTTGATGACATTTGAGAGCGCAGACTTGTCAAGGGGGGCGAGGAGGATGCCATCCACTTTGGCGGCAATCGCATTTTCGACGACCGCGATCTGCCCGGATGTGTCGGATTCCTTCTGTGCGCCATCCCACTTGATGTTGTAGCCAAATTCTTTACCGCCGCGGTCTCCGCCAGCGTGGACGGTTTGCCAGAAGACGTGAGTCAGTCCTTTGGGGATCATCGCAAATGTCTTCTGCCCCGGCTTTGCGGCAGAATCACCACCGGTCTTGCCGGCATCACCCGCTGGTGTACAGCCGGCAATCAGCGCGGCAGCGGCACAGGATGCCAGGAATAAGCGTCGTTGCATGGGGAAAACCTCCTACATTGCCGGCGTCGGCAATTCTACGCATGAATAATAACGCAATTACTGGATACGGTGCATCCCGGGGGCGTGCGGTAAGGCATCGTGTCTCGATGTACTCCAACGGATAGAATCGAAGTATGAACGCGAAATATTCCACGATTATTGCCATTGGAGCAGCTGGATTTACGTTGCTTTGTCCTATCGCAGGCGGGTTTGGTCAGGAAACGCCAGATGCTGCAAAGCCTGCGCAGTCGGCTGTCGCTGTAAAGCACAAGGAGTTTGCATCCATCAAGGCTGATGCCGATGTCGTTAAAAAGGCTATTCACGCCACAGATCTGCTTGCCTTCAAGGACAAGACCGGCAAGGAAATCACGATTACTGGCAAGGTTTATACTGTTTTTGCACCGAAGTCCCATTCGATTGTGCTTTTGAACTTTGCAAGCAACTACAAAGATGCCATTACGGTTGCAGTCAAAGCAAAAGATTTTTCAAACTTCCCGGATTTGCGCAAGCTGAAAGACAAGCAAGTCGTTGTGACCGGCAAGTGCATTGACTACAAAGGTCAGCCTGAGCTCGAGATTTCGCAGTTGAAGCAGCTGCAGGTGATTGAGTAGGTTATTGATTCGCTACCCGGACCGCTCTTTGGAAGCGCGTCCGGGACCTTTAAAAGTCAATATAAATAAACTTACTCGACTGACCTGAAAAAACACAGATAATCGCAAATAAAACCACCCACCAAATCGGCCAAAACAGCGACTGGTAACGTAACAATCCCGATGAGGGCAGCGTTGATTCTTTACCCGTCAGGATGTCTAGTAGACAGCGAAGCTTTTGCTTGAATGTCATCCCAGTAGCACCTTTCTCCACCAGATGATTGCCGTCGGAAAGTCCATCGTGAAGAACGACCACCCAAGATTGACGTAAACAAATGTCACAAGCCAGCTGATAGACACCAAGAGCCAGCTAGGCATCCGGGATGACAGCCACCCTCCAGCTCCCCCGCGGCTCCAAAGCCGGTGAACACTCAGACCCAATGCGTGCCAGGCACCCCAAATAACAAACTGCCACCCGGCGCCATGCCAAAGGCCAGAGACCAACATCACAATCCACGTATTTCGGTACGTTGCCAGAGCACTCACACGTAAGCCGCCACGCGGGATGAACACGTAATCCACTAGCCAGCGGTAGAGCGACATATGCCAGTGTTGCCAAAACTGTGCGATGTTGGTTTTGCCGTACGGATGATCAAAGTTCTCCGGGACATTGATACCGAGGATGCGGCTGGAGCCAATGGCAATGTCCGAGTAAGCGCTGAAGTCGATGTAAATCTTAATGCCATAAGCAAAGATCCAAAGGATAGGAAGCAATCGCTGATTCACCGCGGCAATATCACTGCCAACCAAGTGGTCTGTGACCGCTGTCAGCAGGTCTGCGATGGCGAATTTTTTCGCTAAACCCACAAGCACGCGGGTGATTCCACGCTGCCAGTCAACAAGGGCATCCCGTGAACCCGCCGGGTGCACATCCAGCGAAAAATCCTGAATCCGCTTTATTGGCCCCGCAACCATGGTAGGGAAGAAGAGAATGAACGCTAGAAACTTCCCCGGCCTTACTGGCTCCGCCTTTCCCTGGTAGACATCCACTGCATAGTGCACGAACTCAAACGTGAAGAACGATATTCCAAGCGGTAGAAAGGCATCTTTCCAGTACAGGGGATGCTGCTTCGTTACTCCCAGCACCGATATCAGGAAAAAAATTGCTGTACTTGAAGAAAGCAAGCGTTGCGAGTGCCGCTACTAGAACCAGCGTAAGCCCGAATTTGCTTCCCTTCGTGAGCACCACCAGACAGAGCAAACTGATTCCAAGTAGCAAGCCAAGACAAAGCGCTCCGGGAACGCCACCCACGCTTGTAATCGAAAACGTGACAAAGAAAATCGCACCAATCAAGGCGACAAGCCACTCACGACCCACAAGAGGCAGCTGTCGGATCAGCAATGCTGCCGGGAGCAGAAATGCCGCAAAGTAGGTGATGGTGTTAAAAATCATGCGAGCGTGTGCCTATTATCCGCTTGCGGATGCACATTTGTCACATCAACTGATTGCCACAACGGCAAGTACGCATATGTCGCTTGCGCGAGGGGGCGGTTAGCTCTTGGAGGGTAGCATCCTGGGAATCTCGGCTGGAGGCAGTGGACGGCTAAAGAAGTAGCCCTGCAGAATATCGCAACCGAGCAGGACAAGCTTGTCGTACTGTTCCTGCGTTTCGACGCCTTCGGCGACAACTTTCATCCCAAGTGTATGCGCAAGACCAACGATGGCACGGACCACCATTTCATCCTTTTCATTTCCACAGATGTTCATCACTAGGCTGCGGTCAATCTTCAAGCGGTCGAGCTTAAGGTTAGAGATATAGGCAAAGTTTGCGTAGCCCGTACCGAAGTCATCAAGGCACAGGCGAACACCCAGATCGTGTAGGCGGCCAAGCGTCTCACGCATTTGGTCTCCACCGCGTGCCAGCACGGTTTCTGTCAGCTCAAGCTCGACATTCGCGGGATCTAGATTGCTCTCACGCAGCGCCCGTTCGACTTTGTCTGCAAGCTGCGGATCGTTCAGCTGGCGCGCCGAGAGGTTGATTGACATCTGCAGGCCGTCCATCGCGCCAGACCACTCACTCGCCTGGCGGCAGGCTTCATCGATAGCCCACTCTCCCATGCTCACAAGCAAGCCCATCTCTTCGGCAACCGGAAGGAATGCCCCCGCTGGTACGACACCCATGCCATCCGGTTGCCAGCGAAGCAGCGCTTCAAAGCCCATCACCGCGCCCGTTGTCGCATCAATCTGTGGCTGATAATGCAACCGTAGCTCATTCCGCTCCACTGCCTGGCCAAGCCGGCTCTCGAGCTGTAGCCGGAGTAAAGGGTCGACACCACTGTCATCCGCTTCAGGCTGGTAAATCGCGTACCCGCCACGGCCATCCCGCTTCGCCTGATACATCGCGGCATCCGCAAGCTTCATCAATGTAAGAGGCTCACGCCCGTGCAGTGGGGCAATGGAGATTCCGATACTTGCAGAAAGAACCAAGTCCTGACCCGCAATATGACAAGGCAGCTGCAGCGCCTCAAGGAGCTTTTGCGCAACCAATGCAGCATCCCCAAGCGCGGCGATGCGCGGAAGTAGCGCGACAAACTCATCCCCGCCGAGGCGCGCGACAACGTCCTCAGCCCGCAAAGTCTGCTCGAGGCGTCGCGCGACAACCTGCAACACCTGGTCGCCGACATCGTGGCCGAGGGCATCGTTGATTGGCTTAAACCGATCCAAGTCGATGAACAGTAATGCGAGTGGGCTGTCATTCCCTGCGGCCAGCGCTTCGCCAAGCTGATCCTCAAGGTAGCGGCGGTTGTGCAGCTGGGTCAGCGGGTCGCGGTAAATCTGCCGACGGATGGCGGCTTCTGCAACCCTGTGCTCGGTGACATCCCGTGCTGCGGCGTATAGCTCACTGCCATTTTGTCCAACGGCGGCACTCCATTGGAGATAACGAAGCTCACCGCTTGCAGACTTCAGGCGACAGGTAAAGCGCCGCGGGCTAGGATCGCTGGTCGGCATCGCGAGTGCCGCCGCAACTTCCTGCTGGTCATCCAAGTGAATCAGATCTTCAAGGCGTTTCCCTTCGAGTGCCGTGACTGGGAAACCAAGGGCGCGCTCCCAAGCTGGATTGATACGCTTGAGGCGGCCATCGGGAACGGTGAGTACACACAGCAAATCCGCCGCGCGGACAAAGAAGTCATCCCCCTCCGGAGGCGTCGCGATGTGAATCGTTTCCTGCGCGACTGGCGCAATAAGGGTTGGAACCGTTCCGCCCATTCCTGTGATGGTGAAGCTTGCTTCATAGCCAGCATCCGTGCGGGATAAGTGTGCAGTGACTTTTCGGTCTGCCACGATAACGGTTTCGTCTACATTGGTGTGACCGCGTGCGATGGACTTAAGCGCACGGTAAAGCGCCTGGCGCCACGGCCCGCCGATAATCGTCCAAAT
>JBJTQN010000009.1:0-30853 GCA_046075665.1 Armatimonadota bacterium
CCGCGGTATCTATCGGGACCAATCCCACCGTCTCCGAAGGCAATCCGATTACCTTTGAGGCCTACTTGCTCGACTTTGATGGTGACCTTTACGACACAGAAATCACCGTTGGTATTGCCCGGCACATTCGTGGTACCGAAAAGTTTGCAAGTCTGGATGCGTTGAAGGCACGGATTGCGCAGGATGTCACCGAGGTCCGGCGGGTGATGTCAGAAACTGTGTGGGAGAATGTCTCCGAGCATGGATAGCGCCTACTACCATCAAATGTACGCACTCGAGGATGGCCACTGGTGGTTTATCGCGAGGCGTGAGTTTGCCCGAACACTTCTAAAGCAGGCTGTCGGGCCCCAGGACCAGCCGCGGATTCTCGATTTGGGCTGCGGTACCGGGGGCATACTTGATTCCCTCAGGGGTATCGGACCCACCACCGGGGTTGATGTCGAACCGATGGCCCTCGATTTCTGCCGTGAGCGTGGCCACACGGATGTCATAGAAGCCAGCGGGACTGAGCTTCCTTTCATGGATGCCTGCTTTGATGCCGTGGTCGCCCTGGATGTCTTTGAACACATCGATGATGACTGTAAAGCCATGGAAGAGGCTTTTCGCGTTCTGAAGCCCGGTGGCGTTGCCGTGATCACTGTGCCGGCTTATCAGGGGCTTTGGAGCCGCCATGATGTCGCCCTTCACCATCACAGGCGCTATACGCTTGGTCTGCTTACACAGCGCCTCGAGGCGGTTGGTTTCACAATGCAGCACAAGACCTATACGGTTTCATCCTTGCTCCCGATGACCTGGTTTATTCGGCGAGTGCTCGGACCCTTCCGTAACATGGGCACACCGGTATCGGATATCAGACCGACGCCATCATGGCTGAACAAAACGCTCCTAAGAGTTCTGCGGCTGGAAAATGCCATAGCAAGCTGTTGCAGCGTTCCCTTTGGCGTTACGGCCGCAGCAGTCGTACGCAAACCCGCCTCCTAAGCCCCCTTGATACAATAACGCGTGACTACGCAACGTACGGCAAGCATCCAGCGCGCTACATCTGAAACATCCATTGAGCTGTCCATTAACCTCGATGGACAGGGTTCATCGACGCTGACCACTGGTGTCGGCTTCTTCGAGCATATGCTCACACAGATTGCACGGCATGGGCTGGTCGATCTGACCATCAATGCAAGTGGGGATCTCCACATTGATGACCACCACACGGTTGAAGATGTTGGAATTGTTCTCGGGATGGCTCTGCGGGAAGCGCTAGGCGACAAGGCGGGTATTGCTCGTTACGGAGATGCCACTGTCCCTATGGATGAAGCTCTTGTGCTTTGTGCGCTTGATTTCAGCGGTCGAGGGCAGGCATATGTTGACCTTGACATCCGCGATTCACGCATCGGAACCTTTGCCACCGAGCTCGTGGAAGAGTTCTTCCATGCGGTAGCACGGAATGCCGGTATGACACTTCATATCCGGTCGCTTGCTGGGAAGAATGCACATCACGTTGTAGAGGGCGCATTTAAGGCATTTGGCCGCGCGCTGCGGATGGCAATCGCGAACGACCCGCGCGTTATCGGTGTCCCCAGTACAAAAGGCTCGTTATGATTGCGATTATCGACTACGGAGTCGGCAACCTACGCTCCGTACAAAAGGCATTCGAAGCGGTTGGACAGCAGGCTGAAGTCACCAGTGATAAAGCTTTCATCGAAGCGGCAAGCCATGTCGTCCTGCCGGGTGTAGGCGCATTTGGTGCAGCGGCGGCGACGCTGCGCAGCCATGGTCTTGAAGATGTCGCACGCGATGCCGCCCTCAGTGGTCGACCGTTTCTTGGCATTTGTGTAGGGATGCAGCTTCTTTTCGATGTCAGCTTTGAATACGGTGAGCACGCAGGTCTCGGACTGCTGCCTGGATCCGTGGTGTCGTTCGATACTGCGAACCCATTAGCCAAGGTGCCTCAAATCGGCTGGAATGCCATCGAGTGGCAAAAGCATAATGCGTTTACGTCTGCGGTACCCAGCGGTGCGATGGCCTATTTTGTCCATTCGTTTTACTGTACGCCTGCTGAACGCTCAGATGTCCTTGCGACGACATTTCACGGAATTGAGTACGCATCTGCCGTGCAGCGTGGAAACATCACCGGGGTGCAGTTTCATCCAGAAAAGTCCGGAGATGTCGGCCTTGCGCTGATTCGCGCCTGGGCGGAGAGTGCTAGTGTTTAATCCAATTCCAGCAATCGATCTTATGGGTGGTCAGGCGGTTCGCCTTCGGAAAGGCGACTTTGAGACCCGTGAGCAGGTTGCAGACAATCCCATCGATGTCATTAAGAGCTTCGCTGTCGCTGGTGCAACGCGGGTGCATATCGTAGACCTGGATGGTGCACGCACGGGCGCTCCCGTAAACCACGATGTCATCGCGCAGATGATCGCTGCGGTAGATGTTCCCGTTCAGGTGGGCGGCGGACTTCGTACTTTGGACCGTGTTAAGGCTATTCTTGCTCTTGGCGCAGACCGTGCCGTTGTAGGGACAAGCGCGGCGACGGACCCGGAGCGCATCGCAGAGATTCTAGGAGCCGCGGGCGATCATATTGTGGTTGGCGCGGACATGATCGATGGCTTTGTCGCAACCCACGGCTGGCAGGTTTCATCCGGTGAGCGCGTCGAAGAATTTGGCAAGCGCATGGTTGGTCTCGGTGCGGAGCGCTTTCTTTTTACAGATGTCTCCCGGGATGGCATGTTGCAGGGGTGCAATGTGGATGCGACGGCAGCGTTTGCATTAGCCGTTGGAAAGCCTGTGATTGCGAGTGGGGGGGTGCGGGATATGGATGATATCCGTGCACTGGTGTCTCACCAATCCGATGGCATCGAAGCGGTCGTGATGGGCAAATCGCTCTACAGCGGAACCTTGGATCTTGGCGAGGCTTTGGCATACGCCCGGGAACAAAGTCATTAACACCTGCGTAGGAAAAGACAATGCATGATGGTCCGCCGCTGGCGTTTCTTCTTCTTGTAGGTAGCTGGATTCCGATTCTGGCCGTCAAAAGCCTGATTCGTGAGATACGAGGCAAGGATGGCGGGGCTGGGAAGAAGATTTCGACATCAGAAGTTGACCAACTGCGCCTCCAGGTTGAATCTTTGACAGAGCAGGTTGAGCTACTACGGCATACATCCACGGGGTTTGACCTCTCTTTCGACAAGCGGCTGTCCGAAATTGAGCTACAGGCGCGGCTCGCAAAGCTTCCGGATGCAAGCGCGAGCGTTGGGCATCAACACATTAATTAAGGCCAGTCTCCATGACAACTGAGCACCTCGTCATACTTTGTCTTTTTGGCTGGATTCCCATCACGGCTTTGGGATCGCTTATCAAGACGATGCGTGGTGGTGGTGGCAAAGCCGGAAAAGTTAATAACAAGCAGCGCGACTCCATGCAGGTCGAGCTGGAGACCCTTCGCGCCGAGCTTGAACAGCTACGAAACACATCCACCGGGTTTGACATCTCGTTTGACAAGCGACTGTCGGAACTGGAGCTTCAGGCGCGCCTGTCCCGTCTAAAGGACATCGAAGCAAACCAGGGGCAACAACAAAGTCAGCACCGCTAGATGTAAGATACGGGTTATATGAGAATTGCCCCTGCCTTTGTCTTATCGATTGTTGTTGCTGCCTCAGCGTGGGCTGTAACCACGCAACCGGCACTGCAAGTCCAACCGACCATTGTTTCTCCAATCATCACCGGTAACATCCAGCATGCTCCGATTAATGAGCAGAGCGGGCTCGTCAAGAGCCGTCACTTCAAGGACACTTGGTGGGTACACAACGACTCCGGCGACAGTGCACGGATATTTGCCATCAAACTGGATGGCAGTGTCATTTACCCGCCGTTTTTACGCGACATCCGTACCGGTAAAGTGGATCCAAAAAATCCAAAGGTTCTCTATCAGGGGATACCAGTCGACCTCGCCGCTAACCATGACTGGGAGGACATCACGACGGATGGCACTAACCTCTACATCGCGGATACCGGTAACAATGGCAATGCGCGGCGTGATCTTGGCGTCTATGTCGTGCCTGAGCCAAACCCGGCAGCCGCAGAGCGTGCAACGGCAGTGCGACGTATCAGCATCCGTTATCCAGATCAGACCGCGTACCCGGATCCGCAAAACTGGCAGTTTGACTGCGAGGCGGTTTTCCATTACCGCGGGCGGCTTTGGTTTTTGACCAAGCACCGGATGGCGGGAAAGATATCGATTCCGCAGACGGGTACAAAGCTGTATGCGATGCCAACGAAGGTTTTGCAAGGCGATGTGAATGTTCTCGAAAAGAAGGACAGCCTGCCAGATATGGGTGGCTGGGTTACGGGAGCATCGGTCTCACCTGATGGCCGTACCCTAGCGGTTTTGACACACTTTCCGAAGGCAAGTGTTTGGTTTATCGCCTTGGACGGCACGTCTGACAAGCTTTTGCAAGGAAAGAAACAGCAGGTAGTGCTTCGTGAATCAGGGCAATGTGAAGCCGTTGCATTCGATGATAACGACACCGTGATTGTGAGTAATGAAGAGGGGCGCCTGTTGTCGGTAGACATGCCTCACTGATGATGTCGATTTGACCAGGCAATGTTTGTAGTAGATATAGGGTACGCTAGGGAAACTCCAGCGATGAGGTGATGGTTATGAAGAACATCTTGAACACAGTTTTGGCACTCGGCCTGCTCGGCGTTGTAGCCAGCGCACAGGCTGGCGGACCAGCTCCTAAGAGCGTGCACGACTTTACGATGAAGCGCATCGACGGCAAGCAGCAGAAGCTCAGTGCCTATAAGGGCAATGTTGTTTTGGTTGTAAATGTTGCCAGCAAGTGCGGCTTGACACCGCAATACGAAAAGTTGCAGGCGCTTTATGCAAAGTACAAGGATAAGGGCCTGCGTATCGCAGCGTTCCCTGCGAACAACTTTGGAGCGCAGGAGCCAGGCACCGATACTGAAATCTCCCAGTTCTGCACACTCAACTACAAAGTTTCCTTTGACATGTTCAGCAAAATCAGCGTCAAGGGCGCAGATATCCACCCGCTGTACCAATATCTGACAACTCTGCCAAAGTACAAGGGTGACATCGCGTGGAACTTTGGTAAGTTCTTGGTCGACAAGAATGGGCAGGTTATTGCTCGTTTTGAACCAGCAACCGACCCAACCGCTGAAGATGTAGTCAAGGCTATCGAGGCAGCACTCGCCTCGAAGTAAGCGTTTACTTGATTTGTTTCGATTCGAAGAACCATCCCGCATTCTGTGGGGTGGTTTTTGTTTTTTCTTTGATGTCCAGATCGACGAATCAGAGAACTTGAGCAATGCCATCGAGGCAGCACTCGCCGCGAAGTAAGCGTTTACTTGATTTGTTTCGATTCGAAGAACCATCCCGCATTCTGTGGAGTGGTTTTTGTTTTTTCTTTGATGTCCAGATCGACGAATCAGACAACATGGGCAATGCCATCGAGGCAGCACTCGCCGTGAAGTAAGCGTTTACATTTACAGTTTTCAGTGCCACTCCACAGCTTGTGGGGTGGTTTTTCCCTTTTTGACACTCCTACTTTTGGTAGTCCAAATGTAGACCAACAAACAGGTAACACCGACCTTACAGCAGGAATCCTCACATCCGCGTGGTAACTAAGACCATGCTTACCCGCCTAACACAACAATCTTCCACTGGGCTTCCGCTGCGCATTGGTATCGCAACCTATTCCCTCCGAATGATACCGACCGATCAAGCTATCGCCGTCTGTAAACGCCTAGGTATTGAGACCTGCTCCATCAAGGATGTTCATCTTCCACGCAAATCCACTGCAGCCGAGCGAAAAGCTGGCTATCAACTGTGGGTGGATGCCGGGATTACCCCGCTCAGCGCAGGAAACATCGCGCTTCCAGATAATGAAGAAGCGATTCGGGATGCCTTTGTCTACTGCAAGGACATCGGAGTACCGACAATGGTCTGCACACCGGAAATCGCATCGCTTCCACTTTTCGACCGGCTCTCACAGGAATACGCCATAAACATCGCGATCCACAATCACGGGCCCGAAGATAAGAAATTCGGCGATCCGGATATCGTGATGCGGTATATCGGGAAGATGAACCCCCGGATGGGCCTCTGTGTCGATGTTGGCCATGCTGCACGTAATGGCAAAAATCCGGCGGACCAGATTCGCAAGTACCGTGAGCGCGTCCATGATGTTCACTTCAAGGATGTCAAGGCTGGCGCAAAGGGACTTGCTGTAGGTTCGGCGATTGAGGTCGGTCGTGGCTCCCTCGACATCGCGGGTATATTAAAAGCCCTCATCGATATTCGCTTTACCGGCAATATCGGTATCGAATACGAGAAGAGCGATACCGAGCCAATTGTTGGCTTGGCAGACTCAGTCGGCTTCATGCGCGGAACGCTGGCACAGCTGCGTAAGCGCTAAGCCTCATTGTCCTAACTACGAGACAAGGCCTGGTGGACGTGTCCCACGTCCCCGGGCCTTTCCCGTCAACGTATCGCCAAGCTCTACCCGTGCACGCTCTGCCTCCGCGAGCATCGCGCGCAACACCACCGGACGCTTCGCCGACATATCCAGCGTTTCTCCCGGATCGGCATAAATGTCATACAGCGCCAGCGGCGTCTTTACATTGGTGTAGCTCACCGGCTTACCGCCCGTTGCCACCGGCTGGTTAATCAATGTCCGATACGTGTGCGGCAAAATGAGCTTCCAACGGCCCTTTCGCACCGCCTGCAGCTCATTCGTGTTGTAGTACGTCCAGTACACCCGCTCATCTGCTGTTGGAGTATCGCCATTGGCCAGATTTTCACCGATATCGTAGCCATCCACTACATGCTTACCAGACCCTGCTCCGACAATACGCCGCAATGTTGGGAAAATGTCTATCGTCATCGCTGGTTGGGTTGTCGTTACACCTTGGGGAATGACTCCCGGCCACGATGCGATCATCGGGACGCGGATTCCACCCTCCCAGCTCGTGCCTTTACCCTCACGGAGATCACCGCGCGAACCTGCGTGCTCTCCGTAAGACAGCCAGGGGCCGTTATCCGATGTAAAGATAACCAGCGTGTTATCGGTTAATCCGAGTTGTTTTACGCGGGTAAGAATCTGCCCGATGCTGTCATCGATTTCGGCAATGACATCTGCATAGAGGCCCGTACCTGTACGTCCTGCCCACTTCTTACTCGCATAGAGGGGGACATGCGGCATGGAGTATGGCATGTACAGGAAAAACGGTTGCCGATGACTGCGATCAATAAACCCTAGAGCCTCTCGGGTGCAGTCTGCAGTGATGTTCTGCATGCTTTCCGGGGTGACATCCGGGTCAACAACCTCACGGTTACGACGCAGCTGAAGAGCCGGGTAAGCCTTCGGTGCTTCCGGATGACGCGGCCACATATCATTTGAATAGGGATACCCAAACGAGAAATCAAAGCCGTGGTTGTTTGGATGAAACATTTCCTGATGGCCAAGATGCCACTTCCCAATACACGCGGTTGTATAACCACGGGTCTTCAGCATCTCACCGATGGTCTGTTCATCGTGTGAGATTCCGTTCTTGGAATTTGGACCAAGGGCACCATGGATACCAATCCGGTTTGGATAACACCCCGTCAGGAGTCCGGCGCGGCTGGCGCTACAGACGGCTTGTGCCGAGTAAAAGCTTGTAAAGCGGTTCCCGCCTGCTGCGAGGCGATCAAGGTTTGGCGTTGGGTTTGTCTTCGAACCAAAGCAGCCAAGGTCAGCATAGCCAAGGTCATCTGCAAAGAAGAGGATGATGTTTGGGAGGCGACGGGGTTCCATTGGGTGAGTATACAGAAAACACCCCGGTCAGGTTGACCGGGGTGTTTGTTCAGTTAGTGCAGGCATCCAGCTTGTGCTGAGATGCGACTAGAGCTCGCGTTGGATTTGACGCATTTCGAAGAACTCGAACTGGTCTCCTTCGACGATGTCATTGTAATCCCGGATTGTAAGACCACATTCGTAGCCTTCCTGAACCTCACGGACATCATCCTTGAAGCGCTTGAGGGTATCAATATCTCCTGTATGGATGAGCTCTCCATCCCGGAACACACGTACCTTGAAGTTACGCTTCGTGTAGCCCTTGTCGATATAGATACCGGCAATCTGGCGACCACCAGGGAGCTTGAACATTTGGCGAATAACCGCATGTCCGGTGATGTGCTCTTCGAAGATTGGTGGAAGGAGGTTGAGCATCGCTTCCTTGACTGCATCGATCAACTCATAGATGATCTTGTAATTTCGGATTTGAACGTGTTCCTTCTCAGCCTTACGCTCGACGGAGCCTGCGGTACCGACATTAAAGCCGATAACCAGACAGTTTTTGTCGTTTGCCTGCCGGTCCGATGACACCAGCTGAATATCAGACTCGCTGATCGGTCCAACGGCTGCCTGAAGAATCTTGACACGGACTTCTTCGTTACCCAGAGGCTCAAGGCTCTCACGGATAGCTTGAACGGAACCCTGGACATCAGCCTTAATGACAAGGTTGAGTTCCTTGGCAGCTCCAAAGCGAAGGGTGTGGTAGAGCTGTTCGAGCGTCTGTCGTCCGCCGACTTCAAACTTCTCTTCACGCCGTGCGACATCACGCTCTGCAGCTAGACGACGCGCTTCCTTTTCATCCTTGACGACTTCTACAGAGTCACCCGCCATCGGAGTTCCGCCAAGTCCAACGATTTCGACCGGGAAGGATGGACCTGCAGTCTTGATCGGCTTACCAGCATCATCTGTGAGGACACGGGCTTTTCCGAATTCCGTTCCTGCCAATACGACATCACCCTGTTTGAGTGTTCCATTTTGAATCAGGACGGTCGCAACCGTTCCCCGGCCACGCTCTAGCTTAGCTTCGAGGACAGTTCCACGAACCTTGCCATTTGGATCGGCCTTTGGATCAACGACCGCTTCGCTGACCAGGAGGATAGCATCCAGGAGGGTATCAATCCCATCGCCAGTCTTTGCAGAAAGGTTTACGGTTTGGATGTCTCCGCCGTAGGCTTCCGGTAACAGCTCGTATCGGGTGAGGTCGGTAAGGACGCGGTCCGGGTTGCTTGTCGGGAGGTCACACTTGTTGACCGCAATGATGATAGGAACGCCTGCTTCCTTGGCTACACGAATCGATTCTTCGGTCTGCGGCATGATGGAGTCATCCGCGGCAACGACGATCACAATGATGTCGGTGACGGATGCACCACGCGCACGCATCGATGAGAATGCAGCGTGACCAGGTGTATCGATAAAGGTAATTTTTTGGCCATTGCGTTCGGTTTGATAGGCACCGATGTGCTGGGTGATTCCGCCGGCTTCTCCTGCCGCAACGCGTGCACGGCGGATGGAGTCGAGGAGCGTCGTCTTACCGTGGTCGACGTGGCCCATGATGGTCACGACGGGTGGACGGTGGACGGGTTCGCCATCGGTTACGCTTACAACCTTACGCTCAAGCTTTGGCTTTGCTTGGTTGGATGCCTTTTTCGGGGCAGTGTCATCCTTTGAGCCAACGACGGCAACAACTGGAATATTTCGGTTGTATTGCGGCGTTGGAACCGTGAATGGAACTGACGGTGCGGGGAGGTCTTTGAGTTTGTCTGCTGGATCGGCTGTCTTTTGACCGGCTGGAGCTGGCTTTCCTGACGCAGCAGGAGCAGCAGGTTTGGCTGGGGCCGCTGGTTTGGGAGCCGGCGCTGGATTTTCTTTCGCTACCTTTGCCTTGGCAACCGCTTGGCGTTCTGCAACGGTCTCTTCTTCCGAGCGCAGTGCACGTACGAGAATGCCTAGCTTTTTGGCAATCTTGGTTGCGGCATCAGGGGACAGACGCTGCGTCGGGCTGGCTTTCGTGATTCCAAATCCAACAAGGACTTCGAGAATTTTTGCCGCACCCACACCAAGCTGGTCTCCGAGACCCTGCACGGTTACATTAAACGGTACGGTTGGAGCCGTAGCGAGTGCAGCATCCTTAGCGGCTTTGAGTTCCGCTTTGACTCCAGCGCGAATCTTTTCAGCGGTGATGTCATCGATGTTGCTTGATGGCGAAAGAGATCCAAACCCTTCCTTCTCGAGCATCGCGACGATTTCCGCGTTGCTTCGCTTCACTTCTTTGGCCAGATCGTAAATTCTGATCGGCATAAACACCTCTTCCCGAATGCGTCAGTGGTTCATAGGACGCTCCCCGGTCACATAAATTTTGAATTTATTGCACATTACGTAGTACGACCAACGCTGATGCAACCTCTTATCGTACCGCATCGGATAGGGAGTTTTTGGGAGATCAGGTTGAGGGATGAAAAGTCTTGATCAGGAGCTGCTGACTTTTGTGGATGAACATTCGGTGTCTGGTTTCTCGGCAGGTTGAGTCGCTCTGAAATATTCGCGGATTTCCATCTCCATTGCAGCTGGCACCTGGCATTTCAGCGTTCGTGCGAGTCCACCCTTTTTGAATGCAAGCGTCAGGCAGGTATCCGATGCGCAGAGATATGCCCCGCGTCCTGCGCGCTTACCGGTCGGGTCAAGGGCAACACCTCCTGCATCCGGTAAACGAACAACGCGCACCAGCGACCACTTGCCATCTTTTGAACGGCAGGCGGCGCAGGTGCGCGTCGGTTGCTTTCGCGTTGATGTCACTTCGTAGGTACGCAGTGACTAGTCTTCGTCTTCGTCATCATCAAACCCAGAGAGGTCGATAATCGAGTCATCCTCATCCTCGGTCTCAACATCTTCAAGCTCGATAACTTCTTCCAACGCTTCTTCTTCAACTTCGATGACAGGCTCGGCCTCAACAACTGGCGTCAGATCGATGACTTCTTCTTCGTAAATGTCATCATCTTCGTCGTCTTCTTCATCGTCGTCATCCGGGAGGTCCGCGATCTTCTTGGTTTCGTAGATGTCATCTTCTTCGACTTCTACTTCATCAATCGGTGCCACAGACTCCGTGAACTCAGGGATATCACCGGCGTGCAGCTGAGACTCAGAGCGGATATCAATCCTCCAGCCGGTCAGCTTGGCAGCCAAGCGAACGTTCTGGCCTTCTTTGCCGATGGCAAGGGAGAGGTGGGCATCCTGAACGATTACCAATGCCGCTTTGTTAATTTCATCCAGACGTACCTCAACGACCTTGGCCGGAGATAGCGACTCGATAATAAACTGGCGTTGATCAGGGGACCAGCGGACGATGTCCACCTTTTCGTTGCGAAGCTCATCCACAACAGCCTGTACACGCTGACCGCGATGACCAACACATGACCCGACGGGATCGTAGCGGTCATCTTTAGCGGCAACTGCAATCTTCGAACGCTGACCCGGGTCACGGGCAACGGATTTAATGATCACGTGGCCGGATTCAATTTCTGGGACTTCCAGTTCAAAGAGGCGGCGCAGCAGCGATGGGTGTGAGCGCGAGACAATGATCTGCGGACCACGTGGACCCTTGCCAGCCTTGCGAACATCCACAACAAAGAACTTCATCCGGTCGTGAAAGCGATATTGCTCGCCACGGGTCTGCTCGAGTCCCGGGAGGTAAGCTTCCATCTTGCCCAGCTGGTTTCCAAGCTGAACAACAAGATCGCCACGATCGCGACGGGAGATGGTGCCAGAAATGATGTCGCCAATCCTGTCGACGTACTCATCGTAAACCTTGTTGCGCTCGGCTTCGCGAATCTCCTGCATCAAGACCTGACGAGCAACCTGAGAGGCAATACGTCCACCCATTCGATCGACTTCACGGTCTGAAAGCACAACCGGGACACGGTCGCCATAATTTGCTTTCGGCGAGATGGCACGGGCATCGGCAAGCGAAATCTCGGTGTGAGGATTATCCACATACTCGGAGACCCTTACGACACGGCTGATGCGGAATGGGGAACCGCCCTTGCTGGAGGTTTGCTCAACCTTGAGTGTGACTTGGTCATCCTCGATATTCAGGCTGCGCTCATAGGCTTTAGCCAGTGCAACCTCGAGGCAGCGGAGCAGGGAATCGAATGGGATTTCCTTCTCACGCTCAATCAACTTCAGGGCTTCATAAAATTCTGCATTCATCTTCTATTTCCGCCAATCCAGCATCAATAAAAAAAGCGGGCCAAACGGCTCGCTTCACAATTACGCGCTTCCGCGGCTGTGAACTATCCAATCATCACAACCGGATTCAGTATATCGCCCGCCATTTAGGGCGTGCAATGCGGGGTTTGCGGACGCTTCGTAGTGCATAACCGATGGAAATACCCTAATGAGCGGCGACTGAAAGGAGTAGCCCAGCGATGCGTTCATCTGCATCCAATATTGCACTTCCACGCGCCGCCACCTCCATTTGAACCGTGCGTCCGGGAACATTAACAATGGCATATAGCGCTGTAAGGAGTGATGGCCCGGTGCACTCAGACTGCCGGACGATCACAGCCGCTCCAAGGGATGCGCTACGCTCGGCGTTTCGCAGCTGCTCATCGCGGCTACTTGGTTCAAGCGGGACAAAAATCATTGGTTTACCCAGAATGAGAGCTTCGTTCACGGTTCCTGCGCCCGCCCTGGCGATGACGACTTGCGCCGCGGCCCACGCATCTGCCATGGCATCCGCCTCCAGAAATGCACTCAGAATCCAATGCTTACGTATTGTTTCTGGTTGTGCATCCCGTAACTTGGCCAGTGATTCGATCCCTTGCTTGCCACACTGATGAATCACAAAGTGTGTTTTCGTTAGGTCCGCAATCGCATCAGCAACGGCAGTGTTAATCACGCGAGCGCCTTGTGCACCGCCTGTTATGAGAACAACTGGAGTGTCAGCTGGATAGCCAAAGCGCTTCGCCGCACTTCCGCGTGTGCCTTCCAATGTCTCCTTGCGGATTGGGTTTCCCGTCACGACAGCACGATTCCTCGCACGGGCCGGCAGGTCATCACGAGCGATATCGAAAGAGAGCGCAACGGTGTGTGCGATGGCGCAGCAAATACGGTTTGCGAGACCAATGGTTGTTGTTTGCTCGTGAATGACTATTGGGATGTTGAGCAGTCTGGCGGCAATACTTGCCGGGACTGCAACGTAGCCACCTGTAGAAAGGATAGCATCCGGTTTAAAGGCCCGCAGAATGCGATAGGCATCCAACAGCCCCTTCGGAACCGCAAGCATGTCGCGAATGTTTGCGATGGTCAGCATCCCGAGGAGGCCACGGGATGACCTGCGAAGCTTTCCGGTTGCAATAGACTTATACACAATGCCACGTTTTGGCACGATTTCCGCTTCTAGTCCTGTGGTGGAGCCTATGAAAAGGATCTCCACTGAGGAGTCGCTACGCTTAATGGCATCGATGACGGCAAGTGCCGGAGTAAGGTGCCCTCCTGTGCCGCCTCCCGTTATTACGAACTTCATAGGATTTTGCTCACATGGAAACGACAGAGTATGGTATAAAGTTAACTATGGTGAAATCGCGCGAATCGCGCTACTTGAACAAGACATCTGGCGACATTCTTCGCGCAATCCTGTCATTAGTTGGCCCGGATGGCACTGCAAGTATGTCAGATATTGCCCGCCGTAACAACACCAGTCGAGCATTTGTGACAAAAATGCTCAAATCGTTGTCCGATGAAGGCATGGTTGATTACGTTGCATACCGTGGGGTTGGGTTGACACCCGATGGCCTCCGCGTGGCAAATGAGCTCTCCCGTCACCACCGACTTCTGGAAGTTTTCCTCATCGATACGCTCGGATTTTCATCCGAAGCAGCACATGAAGAAGCAGAGCGCCTCGAACATGTGATTTCGGAAGAGTTCGAAGAGCGCCTCGCTGCATTCCTGAACCATCCTACGCACTGTCCGCATGGACAGCCGATTCCTGAATCCGATTCGGTTGGTGTACAACTCGTTACGGAAGCAGGTGGCGCGGGGTGAGTCTCCCTGCCAATAAGGTCAGCATCATCCTCGCCAACTGGCGGGAAGAAGTCGTCGTTGCCAAGGTCTACGATGCCTTGGCGGCGAGCGAACCGGATGCGCACCGTAAGGATCTCCTGCAGCTGATGGCGGAGAGCGAGTATGAGCACGCCAGGCTGTGGGAAGAGCGGCTCAAGGAGCTTGGTGTTGAAGTTGATCATCGCACGATAGAAGCACCGCTGCGTAAGCAAATGCGACTTTTGCGGATGTTCGGTCCAGATGCATGATTCGGCGGATCGAGCATGAAGAGAGACACCATGTCGCTGAATATCAGGATCAAATTGCCCGCTTGGGAGATGAAGCCTCTACGAAGATCCTCGAGCTGGTTATTCCAGATGAGGAAGTTCATGCGCAGAAACTTCACATCATGGCGCACGAGGCTGAGACTGGGCCCCGGTCGCGGCTGGACACCCTACTAGCTCGCGAGAAGTGGCATGCGCACGGTACCGCCAGCTGGATTGGTGATGCCATTTACGGCATCAACGATGGCCTTGGCGCTGTCTTTGGAATCGTGTCAGCCGTTGCCGGGGCAACCAGTGCATCCCCGAAATTCGTCCTCATCGCTGGCCTTGCTGGCATGATTGGTTCCGCCTTCTCGATGGGCAGTTCTGCGTTTCTTGCCGCGAAAAGCGAGCGGGATGTTCATGAATCCGAAATTGAGCGCGAGCGGATGGAGATTGAGAACGATCCTGAGCATGAGCGTGAAGAACTCGAGCTGATGTATCAGCTCAAAGGATTTACTGAACCTGAGGCAAAGAAACTTGTCGAACGGCTGACATCGAATAAGGATGTCTTCCTGCAGACCATGGTTCGCGAAGAACTGGGTATCAATGAAGAGCGATTCCCAAACCCGTGGACATCATCAGGAGTCGCAGGACTCTCAACCGCCATTGGAGCGTTTCTTCCAATCATCCCGTTTTTCTATACATCAGGTATGCCTGCCGTTTGGCAATCTCTGATCATTAGTGTTGTCGCGCACTTTGCCGTTGGCGCATCCAAGACATTTGTTACCGGCCGTTCATGGTTTAGACAGGGGCTTGAGATGACATTTGTTGGCATGGTAGGTGGTGCATTGGCCTATGGATTTGGCTTACTGCTCGGGACGCATGGGGGACTCGGAGACTAAATGGTGGTTCGTGATGAGTCTCTGTCGGAAGCGTTTCGTACAGTAAAAATCCCACCGCGCTCCAGCCTGTTGCGCAAGGTCCTTGCGTTTATGGGTCCTGGGTTTCTTATCAGTGTCGGGTATATGGACCCTGGCAACTGGGCGACAGACCTTGAGGGAGGAGCACGCTACGGCTACCGGCTTCTCTGGGTGGTGCTGCTGTCAAACCTGGTGGCGATTCTGCTTCAAACCCTCTGTGTCCGCCTCGGGTTAGTGACCGGTAAAGACTTGGCCCAGGCGTGTCGTATCCATCTTCGCAAGCCGGCATCCATTGCCCTTTGGCTCCTCTGCGAGCTCGCAATTATCGCCTGTGACCTCGCCGAAGTCATCGGCTCTGCGATTGCATTACAGCTCCTCTTCGGTATCCCACTTATTGCGGGCGTTGCTATCACTACCTTTGATGTCCTGATGCTCCTTGGATTATCCAAATTTGGCTTCCGTAAGCTTGAAGCCGTGGTCATCACGCTGGTTGCAACCGTTGCTGGGTGCTTTCTGTTGCAGACATTCCTCGCGAAGCCGGACTTCGGAATGGTAGCGAAAGGATTGTTGATACCAACGCTACCGGAAGCCGACGCTGTCGTAATCAGTCTTGGAATTATCGGTGCGACGGTGATGCCGCATAACCTCTATCTCCACTCAGCAATCGTTCAAACCCGCGCACACGAGCGGACTGCAAACGGGATTCGAGAAGCGATTCGCTTCAACACTTGGGACACCATTGGTGCACTCGGAGCGGCGTTTTTCGTAAACGCGGCGATTCTCGTCCTTGCTGGTACGGTCTTTGATGGCCGCATGGATGAGGTGCGTGAGCTGGGAGATGCGCAGAAGCTGCTCAAACCAATCCTTGGAGGCGTCGCGTCGACGGCATTTGCCATCGCTCTGCTCGCGGCCGGACAGTCATCGACGATTACAGGTACGCTAGCCGGCCAGATCGTGATGGAAGGATTTCTCGACTGGAAAATCGCTCCGCACATTCGACGCATTGTGACCAGACTGCTGGCCGTCGTCCCCGCGATGGTGATTATCATTATCTCAGGCGGGCATGATACGACGCGGATTCTTACGTGGTCACAAGTGGTTCTCAGCCTCCAGCTCCCGTTTGCGATTATCCCGCTAATCGTCTTCACGAACAGCAAAAAGGTCATGCGTGAATTTGCAAACCCACTCTGGATGACAGTGTTGAGTGTTATTTCCGCATCCGTTATCATCGGGCTCAATCTCTACCTGGTTTGGGAACGATTAGGCATGACATCACTGCTTGGAATCGTTGCTTCCGTTGCCCTATTTGCAACCTGGGTGCGCTTCGGATACAAGGAACGCAACAAGGCGTAACTTAGATGAACTGTACGGGGTTATCACAGGAAGCGATTTTGACTCGCTTGAAGGAGAGTGGGTGTCGAATCACAGCCCCACGAAAGGCTTTGGTGGCATCCTTAGCGGAGTCACAGACTCCACAATCCGTGATTGAGCTCCATGCGGATGCAAATCGACGCATCGGCACTCCAGCGGAGCCTGAGCCGGTCAATCTCGTAACCGCCTATCGCTTCGTGAATCTTCTTGAGGCACAGGGCCTCGCTCGTCGTATCGATTTTTCACAGGGCTATGCACGCTACGAGCCAACGCATGCTGATGAAAGCCATCACCATCATCACATTGTCTGTGACGAATGCGGTAAGGTCGAACCCTTTGATGATTGTGCAGTGGATGAGCTTAGCGCACGGATAGAAGCCCGGTCAGGATTTGTCGTGATGCGGCATCAGCTTGAACTCTATGGAAAATGTGCCGACTGTACACGGGGTTCTCACTCCACATAGTCGTAATCGCACCTTCTATTGCAATTGATTTGCGTCTTGGGTAGACTCGGTCATCATGCGATTCGACCTGTTATCGGGAATACGGAAGTGGCGCCTCTTCGGCGTGCTTGCGCTGATGCTCGTCGCAATCGCCGGTATAGCTACAACCGTTCATGCTCTACAGCATGTTATCTGTGCAACCGCAGCTACAATCAACCCGGGTGATTCAGAAGTGTGTGGCCTCTGTCACCTCGAAATTACGTTTTCTTCGGAGCCAAATCTGACAACTGGTGTAGCCCTGACTGGGTTGCCCGCGTATCGCTGCCCTTCGGTTGCGATTTTTAGAGCTCATCGGAATGCATTTGTCTCGCATTCATTACGCGGTCCACCCGTAGCTGCATAGCTTCTCTGCGTCTATGCCTGTCTGCCACGTGCGAATCTAGTGTGCGTAGTTGACACTGTCCCTACATCCCGGTGGAAATCATGTCCAATAAACGTGCCTTTACGCTCATTGAGCTCCTCGTCGTCATCGCTATCATCGCAATTCTCGCTGCGATTCTCTTCCCAGTCTTTGCCCAAGCGCGTGAAAAAGCACGCCAGACATCGTGTCTGTCTAACGTCCGACAGCTTGGCCTTGCGATGATGATGTATTCGCAGGACTACGACGAGCTGTCTGTTACCTGCGAGCATGATGTTGAAGACATCTCTGAGCTCTACGCTTGGTTCCAGCCGCTGTTCCCTTACCTCAAATCCCGTGATGTGCTGCGCTGCCCATCCATTGGAACGGCAAACCCGCAATTTTACTTTGCGGATGTCTTGACGAATGCCACCTGGCCAGCTGTTCGTACCGACTACGCTATCAATGGCTACTTTGCGCACCATGTAGCGTTTGCAACTTTTAGCAGCCCAGCGGAGCAGATTATGATTGCTGAGCGCCCAACATACTTTGGCGCGTTTGACTACCATCCATGGTCTGAGTCGGATGACCCGAACGAGTGGGAAGCCGGCTTCCTCGATGGCTCAGGCTTGTGGCCTGATGGCACCGTCAACCCACAAAACCAGGGCCGCCACAGCGGTGGAAGCAACTACGTCTTCGCGGATGGCCATACAAAGTGGTATCGCTTCTCCCAAACTCTGCTCCGCGGTGTTGCTGGCGCCGGTCCTGCTGGGATGCACAACCGAGACAATCTCGGCCCAGGCGACTAGAATCTAAATGACTAGCCTCCCAGCGATGATGCGGGAGGCTGGTCTGCTTTAGATCATCGACAACCGGGTTATCCGGCTGCGTCACTTCCAGTTACCCATTTCCCGATAGCTCATCTGGAGGAGAACATCTTAATGTCATCTCTACTTCGCCGTGTGCTCTGCGTACTGCTGGCTACGCTATGCCTATCATTGTCCACAATCTCGTTTGCTCATAAACTGCAAGTCGAGCCAGTGGCCATCAAAATCCGACCACAAAGCAGCTTTTACACGCTTGAGTTCACCGGAAATGTTCAGGACATCACGCAAATCCCGGAATTCACCAAGGACATCCAGTGTGTGCAAGGTAATTCATTCACCCCTGCGGCATCCAAGGCACTTGAAGCTTACGTCAATCAACGCTTTCAAATGGGTGATGATGGAACTCCTATCCCAGGTGAGATTCAGTTGATTGAGCACGACGCCGGTCTCGATCCGACAAAGGCCCGTTTCAAGCTTCTCATTCGCTATGCACGTACCGCAGGCGGAGAAGCGAGACCGTTACAAATAACATCTACGCTGTTTGACTATCTCCCGAATGCGATTGCGACGATCAACGTCGCAGGCTTTCAGCGCAACCTCAAGCCCGGTGAGAGCACAACGGTTGATGCAAGCAACCTTGCATCAAACCTACTGCGCAATGTCATCGACTTTCTGTGGCTGGGTGCGATCCACATTTGGGAAGGACTCGACCACCTCCTGTTTATCTTTGGGTTGTTGCTTGTCGCGCCGAATCTCCGGATGCTTATCAAAGTTCTGACAGGCTTTACGATTGCGCACTCCATAACACTGATTTTGTCTGCATTGCAGATTGTCAGTGTCCCGGCAAAGTTTGTTGACCCATTGGTTGCGGTGTCGATTGTTTTCGTCGGTATCGAAAACATCGTGGCAAAGAAGCATGAAAAACGCTTTTGGATTGCCGCGGGGTTTGGACTCATCCACGGCTTTGCATTTGCCGGCAACCTTCGGGCGGCGGGTCTGCCGGAAGGCAATGCACTGTTCTGGAGCCTTCTGTCCTTTAATGTCGGTGTTGAGCTTGCGCAGTTATGTGTCTGTCTTGGTGCGTGGCCGGTACTCAAGTATCTTGAGAAGTCGATGGAAAAGGGTGCCAAGCGCGGCGGGATTGCGTATCCGGCGATTGTCCGCTTTGCGAGTGGCGGCATTGCAGCGATGGGTCTCTTGCTTTTCATCAAGCTCTTTGTCGCAGCAGAATAACGCCTTTGTTGTAGGATGAACCATGCGCTCATCCGCTTTTGTCTACAACCCTGCCCTCATTTGGCGGTGGCTGGCATTTGCCGTCACCGCCATTGTCTTGTTCATGGGGGCACTGACTTTCCTTTTGTTGTCGCTGTTTTCTGGTATCCGGTATGACACTATCGCCCTTGTGCTTCTGATTGGTTCACTTTGTTTTTGCCTTCCGATGGCACTTGCCGCTGTAGCTCCGGCGGGGCGAGGCTGGATTGCGTCGATTTCGTTTTGTCTTGTGTGCGTAGCGGCTATGGTTGGGATGAGGCCACTGTCTGTAACATTTGTGTTTTCGGCAATTGTTGGTGGGGGCTGTGCGATTCTGTTGGCATCAGTTAGACATTTACCGTTTGGACATTCACACAGCCGCGGCAAGCTCTTGGCCATCGGGGCAGCGGTTGTAACTGTCATCGCGCTTGCCGGAGGCTTGCTACGTTCCTTGGATATCCCGGCGTTTACTGACACGCTGCCGAGTGACATTTCAGAAATGCTTCCCAAGGACGCGGGGGTGCCGACAAAGGTGAATGTCTACGAGCTTGGCGGCTTTCTCGACTCCGCGTATCTGGTTCGTATCGATGCCCCTCCAGCGACCCTTGCAGCGCTTGGCCGCAAGATTGGGAAGTCATCTACCAGGTCTCCAGGTGGAAAGTTCTTTAGCTTTGCACCGTATTGGTGGCCGAAATCGATGCCAAAAGGAGGCAAGGTTTACCGCACTGTGGAACAGGAGTTCACTACTTACCCAGGGGATGGGGAGTTCTTGACAATGCTTGTGGATCCATCCGGGACCCGGGCATGGATCCATGTCTTCCACGGTTTTTGAGCTCGTCTAATGTGACTCTGGTACATCCACTGCGGCGCCATCATTGGTGACGGGAATCCCAGGGGATGCATCGACCATCTCTGTTTCATCGATAGCCGGACCAGCAGCAGGGCCACGAAGTACTGCATCCACGGCTCCGACGATCACGAGGATGCCAAACACCGGCCAGAAGACGGCTTCCGGCATGGATGGCAGGTGTTGATGCTGTGAAAGCCCAAAGAGGTGGAGCGCTTCAAATCCAAGCTTTACTCCCGCCCACCCTACGAGGAGGTAGGCGACGTTATCGAGCGAAGGATACTTCTTGACGAGGCCAATAAGGATTTGGGCCGTTACGCGGAGAAGGAGCATTCCGAGGAAGCCACCGAGGTACACAATCCAGATTTTAGAGCGATTCGGGACGAGCGCAACCGCAACGAGAATCGAGTCGATGGCAAAGAACAGGTCTGTGATGGCGATCTGGACGATGGTCATGCCAAAGCCTTTATGTGATTCCATTTCCTGAACGTCATCCGGCAGGCCGCCCTCACCCTTGGCTTTGCTCACAAAGTGCTTGATGGTCAAAAACAGCAGATAGCACGCGCCTAGTCCACAGACCCACCAGAGACCAATTAGGTAGCTTGCCAGGCCAATACCAATTGAGCGAAGACCAAACGCCATGGCAAGACCTATCCAGAGTGCCTTCTGCTGTTGCTTCGGACCTAAGTGGCGGACGAGCAATGCGATAACCAGTGCATTATCGGCGGAAAGTAGGCCTTCGAGAAACACAAGGGAGGCGATTGAGAGCAAATCAGAAGGCGCGAAAGTCATAACGAGTCCGTATATCCTACCACTGCAAGGACATCCTGCTGGGGTACGATAGCAGACATGAGACACCAATTGACCCGACGTTCTGTCCTGCAGCTGGCAGCATCGATGCCAGTGTTTGCGGCCGGTTCCTTGCTCGCCGGATGTCCGCAGCGGACACAGTACACAAGCCCAAAAGGCATCGACAAGGGAACATCCGGTGGATTTGGAAATGCCCGGCCAAAGCCGACAAAGGTTGGACTCGTAACGGACATCGCCGGGGTAAACGATAAGTCCTTTAACGCGATGGCTGCTGTTGGCCTCGAGCGTGTCAAGACCGAGCTCAAGCTCCCAGTAAAGATTATCGAGAGTCGCCAAAATGCTGACTATGTCAACAACCTCTCACAGCTGGCACGTGCAGGTTACGAGGTTGTGTTTGCTGTTGGCTTTCTGATGCGCCAGGCGGTGAACGATGTCGCAGCACGATTTCCGGACACGACATTCATTATCATCGATGCAGAGTCGCCATCTTTGTCGAACTGTGCGGGTATCCAGTACCGCGAAGAGGAAGGCTGCTTTCTCGTTGGCTATCTTGGTGCTCTGATGTCAACGACGGGCGTCCTTGGCTTTGTCGGTGGCCTCGATGTCCCGCTCATCAAGAAGTTCGAAGTCGCTTATCAGGCAGGTGCAATCCATGCCCGTAAAGATGTTGAAATCCGTGTCGGTTATGCCGGTAGCTTTGATGATCCGCAAAAAGGTCAGGAAATCGCAAAGCTCCAGCTCTCCACAAAGGCGGATGTCATCTTCCATGCCGCTGGGAAGACAGGGATTGGCGTTATTAAGGCAGTTGCCGCAGCTCCAAAGGGAAGCTACGCGATTGGAACAGACAGAAATCAGGATGGCGATGCGCCGGGCCGTGTGCTGACCAGTCTGGTGAAGCGAGTTGACCTTGCAGTGTTTGAGTCTGTTGATGCCCTGGTCAAAGGAACCTTTACACCGGGTTCAATCACAAAGGGTCTCAAAGAGAAGTGGATTGATGTAACTGATTTTGCATACACGAAAGATGCCATCGGCCCGGAACGTCTCGCGAAGCTGGAGTCGGTCCGTAAGGAAATTTTGGATGGCAATATCCGCCCGCCGATGACACAGGTTCAGTTTGATGCCTATGTAAAGGCGGCCGAGCGATCTTGATACGTCGGTGATGCGGTTGGTTTCAGCAGGGGATGGATGCTTGCGAAGCGTCTATCCCCTGAAGTGTTTATAAACATCCGATGCATGCCAATCTGCAAGGGATGCGACTAGCAGTGCGCTTTCGGTAAACGTCATGTGCATCGTCATCGGATTTGGGCAGACAACACAGTCACATCCCGCCGCTTCCGCTGCGATTGCGCCATTTTGTGAATCTTCAATCACCAGTGCTTCCGCTGGATGGATGTCAAGGAATTCGCAGGCTTTCTCAAAAATATCGGGATGTGGTTTTCGGCGACCTGGGCCGACATCGTCGCGTGTCGCAAAGACATCAAAGTGACCTTTGATCCCGAGCCGCTCCGTGTGCGTGTCTACCCAGATGCGTGGAGAGCTACTCGCTACGGCAAGGCGGATATTCGCATTTTTTGCATGCGTCAGCCAGTCGCGAACACCATCCCGGCAATCAAGCGTGTGCAGCAGCTCATGGAAGATACGCCGCTGCTCTAGACGGATTTCCTCGTAGAGGTCAGATGCGCCGAGCACTTCAGAAAGGTAGAAAGCCGGTTCAAAGATGGTCTGATCGTAGCCTTTTCCAACTGCTGCGTGAAAGGCATCTAATGGAAAGTTCACTCCGTGTCGGGCGTAGATTTGCTGCCAGGATGCGCACTCAGGTGTTTCTGTATCGAGTGTGGTGCCATCAAAGTCGAAGAGGATTGCTTTATACATTGGGGATTTCTACTTATTATCACAGCAGGGTGCTTGTGTGTGACGGGCGACTTTGTGAATAACCGGCTACGGGGGTGTATGGATTAGGTTTTCCACATTTAAAGACGAGACTTTTGTGCGTGGATACAGGCTCAAAATCCACCTAATCGCCTAAATTTCAACATATACAACACACCTCCCGCGACCTACAATAGAGATGGTAATTACGCCGCACCAGTGCTGGTGCAGCCCCTTGGAGCACAGCTTCAGCCCAATGCTCAATCTTTGATAATCCAAGTACCTCAGATGTGTCAGCGAGTTAGATCAGCGACTTCATCCACCTATTTGCCTGAATTTCAACATATACAACACACCTCCTCCGACCTACAATAGAGATGGTAATTACGCCGCACCAGTGCTGGTGCAGCCCCTTGGAGCACAACATGAGTCAATCTGTAGGAATCGGAATCGTTGGATGCGGATCAATTGGAATCCGCGGAGCCCTGGACCACTTTGTCCTTGAGGACATGAGGGGCATCGCGCATGTCGCTGCATGCTGTGACCCGGTGGATGGCCGCGCAGAAGCCGCCGCTGCAAAATACGGCGTTCCTAAAGCCTACCGTACGGAAGATGAAGTCTTTGCTGACCCAAGCGTTGATGCCGTTATCATCTGCTCCCCGATTGGCCTGCACTACGAACAAGGTGTGAAGGCAATCGCAGCCGGAAAGCATATCCACTTCAACAAAACGATGACAGTGACCAGCGGCGAAGCAACCGATCTCATCGCACTTGCAGCCGTAAAGGGCGTGAATATCGTTGCATCCCCTGGACAGATGCTCCGCCCTACCAACCATAAAATCCGCGAAGCCATCCTCTCTGGCCAGCTTGGAAAGTTGAGCTGGGCCGTCGCCGGTGCCGCATTCGGGAGCTACCACGAAGGGGAGTCCGTCCGTACGGGGGACAGCCCGCTGACCAACATCAACCCATCCTGGTATTGGCGTAAGCCAGGCGGCGGCCCTCTCTACGATATGACCGTATATGCGCTGCACTCTCTGACGGGTGTCCTCGGACCGGTAAAGCGTGTCACTGCGATGAGTGGCGTTGGCATCAAGCAGCGTGGATTCAAGGGAGAAATGTACGACTGCGATGCGGATGACAACACCGTTATCCTTGCAGACTTTGGTGACAATGTCTTCTCGTTCATCCACGGAACCTTTGCTGGAATGGTTTCCGAGTTTGGACAGCCAAGCTACTTTGGTGAGAAGGGGACGATTGTTGGCACAAAGCTGAACGGCGAGCCAATCGATTACCCAGGTCGCTCCGAGGGTCTAAGTCCACTGCAGGTTACCCCGCACGTCAAGGCATTCCCGGCACATGGTCAGCTCGGCGAACACCATGTCTGGGAAGACTCGATGCAGCTTGTACGCTGGATTCGTGAAGGAAAACCATCCATTGTTTCGGCTGAGCACGCTGCCCACGTCATCGAAATCATCGAGGCCGGCTACAAGGCAGCAGAGACAGGACAGGTCCAGACACTTGCGACATCGTTCAGCCTACCCGATAACCTCAGCGATGCTGCATAAACAGTAACATAGCAATCCCAAGTGGGCGTGGCTGGTACCTAACAGTCGCGCCCATTGTTCATTTTGTGCCAAGATTCTGGCAACACGCACTGTCTAGCTGTAGGATTCGCCCATATCGCCTTGGTGCGATGGAGCGTCCCATATGAAATCGACTCGTGCATTTACTCTCATCGAACTGCTCGTTGTGATTGTTATTATTGCAATTCTCGCAGCGATTTTGTTTCCGGTGTTCGCATCCGCACGGGAAAAAGCACGCTCCATCACCTGTGTCAGCAATATGAAGCAGCTTGGTCTCGCCCTCACGATGTACACCACTGACTACGATGAGTGCTATCCAATGACGGCAAACTATGGACTACCCAGCAAGCCGATTTGGACCGAGCAGCTGTTTCCGTACTTCAAGTCCAAAGATGTCGTCAAGTGCCCATCGGCTAAACAACCGGGCTACGCCGCCGACTGGAACACACGTGGATATTCATCCATTGGGATGACGGCGCTGGCCGCGTACGACCCAACTCAGGTGGAGGGCTTTGCGGATGTCCTTGTAGATGCCTCTCTGATGGAAGTTGCCCGTACACCATTGCTCGGCGAGACACCGAATGCGCCCGTGGGTGGTCCCCTCGGCCGTTACCGAGGACATAACTTCGATCCATGCGTAAGTGATTGGGTGGTGCCATCGACGGAAGATGAACAGTTAATTCCGCCGCGTGTCGCCGACATCGACCTCGTTGCAGCACGACCTCAGCTTTCGGCCGGGCGACTCAAGCCACTTTTTGCCCGCCACCACTCGGATGGAAACGGAAACGGCCGCGTCAACTTGGTTATGGCGGATGGCCATGCAAAGTCGTTTTCTGCTAATCAGATCGGAGCGCGCGGTGCCGGCGCAAACCTGCTCTGGCGTTTCAGGAAGTGTCCGTACTAGGCTTTAGAGGTCGGGGATGGCACTGAAGCGGGCGTGCATTTCAGGGTCTGGAGTGTACGTTTCAAGCGTCACACTTTCCCGAACGATGCTGCGTAAGTCGTCTAGGTCATTGACGATACCCAGCGAGATACCTTGAAGCAGGACATTTCCGATGGCCGTAGCCTCCACCGGGCCAGCGATTACCGTACAGCCTGTCGCATCAGCGGCGATTTGATTCAGCAACCGGTTCTGGCTTCCCCCGCCGACGATATGCAATACACGAATCGAACGGCCGGTCACGCGCTCCATCATCCGCAACGTCTTCCGATACTTCAGTCCCAGCGAATCCAGGCAGCAGCGAATCGTCGCCCCAACACCCTCCGGTGGCTCAACGCCTTTCGCAATGCACAGCTCACGAATCGCCCGCGGCATGTCATCCGGTGATGCAAGGCTTGCGTGGTCCGGGTCGATGACCGCTGCTAGCGCCGGCGCATCCGCCGCGAGCCGGGTTAGCTCATCGTAGGAACGCTCACGCCCGAGCCGCGCATACGCACGACGGCACTCCTGCACTAGCCATAGTCCAGCAATATTTTTTAGCAGGCGCACTGTTCCGCAGACACCGCCCTCATTGGTCACATTGAGCTCACACGCCTCACGTGTCAACACCGCCCCTGTCAGCTCAACACCCAGTAACGACCATGTTCCGCTTGATAAGTAGGCCCAGTCATCACCGGGAGCTGCCGGAACTGCCGCAACCGCACACGCCGTATCGTGGCCGCCTGGCGCGATCACCGGAATGCCTTGTACCGCGTCAGGTAATGTCGCATCAGCGATACCACCATACGTCGCTCCCGCGGGAAGGACATCTGGAAGGATATTTGTTGGGATACCAAGACGCTCCAACACATCAACAGCCCATTTGCCTGTCGTGATATCCAGCATCTGGCTGGTGCTGGCAATCGTAAACTCGGATGCCTCCACACCCGTCAAAAGGCCGTGTAGGAAATCGGGCATAAAGAGCAACTTTGATGTCGCTGCAAGCTGCTCCGGATGGCTTTCTGCAAGACTTGCCAGCTGGAAGAGGGTGTTTAGCTGCATCGTCTGGATACCCGTAACAGCGTAAATGTCTTCCTTTGACACTTTTGCAAAGACTTTGTCAACAAAGCCATCCGTACGGGCATCGCGGTAATGAACCGGGCTGCCAACTAGCGTGCCATCCTTCCCCAGCAGCGCAAAGTCCACGCCCCAGGTGTCAATTCCCACGGAAGAAAATCCGCCATCCTCAGCGGCAATACGAATCGCATCCCGAATTTCCTGAACAAGCCCGGTGGTGTTCCAGTAAAGCGTCTTACCGATTTTGACAGGGCCGTTTGGAAATCTGTGGATGACAGTGAGGGCCAGTTTTCGATCCTCCGATAGCGTCCCGATTACGCCGCGGCCGCTCTCCGCACCGAGGTCAATCGCAAGTATTCGTGTCATCCGAGCTCCTCCACGCCAATCCAATTGCGTTTGCATTATCCGCCTTTATGGGATGGTGGTGCAAAGGTCGGGTAGGCTGTTGGTCAATGCGTTTTCCAATCAAAGTTGCCGGTCTTGATGCGCCAAATCCATGGCAGGTTGCGCCCCGTATATACACCTGTGGTCAGGTTACTCAAGCAGATGTGCACTATTTCGCAAATGTTGCCGGGGTTACGGCGGTACTAAACTTGCTTCCTCCGACGCAGGAACTTTCCGATGAAGATGGCTGGTGGGCGGATGCGGGCATCGATTACGATGTGATTCCCATCATTTGGATGCAGCCGACCGTGGATGGAATTTGCGCGTGTACCGAGTGGCTGACAAAGCACAAAGATGACTGTGTGCTGGTCCATTGTTCGATGAACTATCGGGTTTCCAGTCTTGTACACGTCATTCGCAGGCTACGGGGCACGGTGCGAAGCGTTATCGATGACGCGTGGCTCCTCAGCATCTGGGATCCGAATCCAATCTGGTTAGCTCACATCGAGTTGCTTTCCACCTCTCAGGAAAGTCGTTTGCGTGAATCAGCGATTCTTTTGGATGCCTTCGACTTTTAGGGAGTCTTGACGACCGGATCATCCTTACGACCATTTGGGTTGTTGATTGGGACAAAATCAAACGGTTTTGGCAAGGAGCTGTAATAGCTGAAGTCACGTACCGGTTCCAGAGGAGCATTGTAGACTTTTGTCGCGATACGGTGCAGCAGGGTTAGTGGTGAGCATGTGTCAATGTCTCCAACTGCCTGTCTGTACTTTTCCGGGATGCGCACGGCCATGAGTGTTCCCTTGACCTCATCCATATCCGTACCATTTGCAGATTCCCAATCGAGGTTCATTCTTGGGCCATGGTCACCGACAATCACGGTGATGGTTTCGCGATGCGGCTTTGCGTCGATAGTGTCAATGGCCGAAAGGACTTTTGTATTGATGGCCTTTAGCTGTGCGACATACGCGCTCTGGTACTTAGCCTTTCCAATCTGCTCTACGAGTCTCTTGCCATCCAAAAGTGTGAACGTTCTGCCATTTGGTTGAACAGGACCGCCATCCGCATCGAACACAAACGGTGGATGTGGGGCGAGGACATGCACAAATGTCGCCTTTGGTTCCGAAAGCTCGGTCGACATTGCCCAGAAGCGAAATACATCCCGAAGCTGCTGACGATGTGTCCGAACTCCGGTTTCATCAATCAATGACAACAACGAGAGTGGGGTACGTTCAATGAGAAGTCGAAGAGCGGTTTCGACCTGGTAGCTCATGATGATGTTTTCAGTGGAAGCGAATGTGAGGTCCGCGGATGGCATCGCTGTAAGGTTTGTGCCGCTCGGGATACTGATGACTTTGTGCCCTCGCTGACGTAGGATTTGCCAGAGGATGGCTCTATCGATCGTATTGGTTACCACTCCTGCGAGATCGACATCCGTGGACTTTTTCAGCTGCTCTACGGGCTTAAAGTTCAGCATGGACGCCACAGAAAGCACCGTTTGTGTGTAGTTGGCGTGGCTGCGCTTCGCGACGGAGAAGCCTTTGGATGCGAGAGCTTTCAGAAAGGGTTGGTTGTCGTAGTCGTAGTAAGCTTTGATGACATCATCGCGTCCGTAAGCATCCAAAACGATAACTTGCAGATCTGGAAGCTCCGTGTCTGCTGGCTTGGAGATTTGCTTTTTGATGAGGTCTTTAGCGGCATCCAGCGTATGAACAGGGGAATGATCCTTGTTTCCGCTGGTGATGTTCTGCATATATGCCGCGTAGTTGGCGGTCTTGATTGTGTCCTTCCATGGTGTTGTTACCATGGGGATGAGCATCAAGGTGATGACGATTGCGGTGAATGCTCCGAATGCCCTTTGTATCGTTTGGCGTAGCAAGGTAGCAGCGATGGTCGCGACGATTGCGATGCCAAACCAGAGGTACGTACCGACCGTTTCGGCGCGTGCATTTTCGAAGAAGAGCGCAATGAGAACCGAGGGGCCAACAACAAGATCCCGGAATGCAAAGGTGAAAAGGATGAGGGCACTTAGGAACATCGCCGCAAAGCGACCCATCTCTACCTTGCGGATGCATGCAAGTGCAACACCGGACAGAACCGCAAAAATAGTTGCCACCCCTACTGGCATCAGCATGATGTCGGTTGGGATCTCAAGCCGATTGACGGCAGCAAGTGTAATCAGGGGATATAGGCAGGTCGCTGCTAATGGTAATGCCAACAACAGCGACTGCTTTACGAACGATGCTACCTTGGACACAGACTCTCCACGGGTTTGAAACATTTGTGGTTATGCGACGGTGTCCGTGGTGCGGAGGGAAAGGGAACGACCGGAAACCTGCATAAAAAACCTGCTAGTGTTTTGGGCTACCTTTGCCGGTCTTACCCCGAAACCAACTGCGGAATGTGTAAAGGAGTCCTGCTGCACTGGCAATCAACAGCTGGGTAGCCATGCTACCTGCGCCCGGGTCAAGATAGGCGGCTGCTGGAGCCTCTGTCACTGCAACAATAACTGTCAATAGTAGGGATAAACTGATTATATTTTTGAATAGTGTTGTTTTCATTGTATTACCGTCATTACAGACCGAATTATCGGTTGTCTAGTTCACTTGTTTAGGAGAGAAACAGCTCAAATTGCATGTGATTAGGTAGGGATAAAATCACACCTCTGATGACCGGATTCCTGATGAACATTCGCCAGCCAAACCACGTCCCGCCCTTCGATTGTCGCTTACGGCTCATCGATACGTTGTGTTTAACCTTGCGTCGTAGAATTGGTTCCGTCAATTCCACCACCTAGGATGGTTATTCTGAGCGACAAGGATGAATGTCTAAGTAACATCAAACAAACAAAAGCCAGAACGGTGCTTACGCATCGTCTGGCTTTTGATTTCGCAGTTGGGTTTTGAGGCGCTAGCCTGCGATTACATCCTTGACGACATTTCCTTTGACATCCGTCAGGCGGAAATCCCGACCCGCGTAGCGATATGTCAGGCGAGTATGGTCCAGACCAAGTAGCTGTAAGACCGTCGCATGGAGATCATGCACGTGTACAGGGTGATCGACAGCTTCAAAGCCAAGTGGATCAGTCCCACCAAAGGAAAGTCCACCGCGCACACCACCACCAGCCATCCAGACCGTGAAGCCCTTGTTGTTGTGGTCACGGCCATCCCCGTTTTGCGCCGTCGGCGTCCTGCCAAACTCGCCCGCCCAGACGACAAGCGTAGAATCGAGCAAGCCGCGGGCGGCTAGGTCGGCGAGCAGCCCAGCAATCGGCTTGTCCACCGCCGCACAGTTTCGGGGCAGATCATTCTCAAGGTTTGCGTGCTGGTCCCAGTTCACATTGGGTGTCACTTCAACAAAACGTACACCAGCCTCCACAGCCCGCCGGGCCATCAAACATTGACGACCAAAATCATCCGATACCGTTGTCCCAATACCGTAACTACTTTGCACCGCAACCGGCTCGGTTTCGAGGTTCATCACAGTCGGGAGGTCCGCCTGCATACGGAACGCAAGTTCGTAGCTAGTTATCGCCGCATTTACCTGCTCCAAATGCGGCGTCGTGGCGAGAGCTTCCGCATGTAACTTTTGGATGAAGTCCAGCTGTTGGCGCTGTGACTCGGGTTTGAGCAGCGGGCTAGCGATGTAGTCTGCCTTGCTGCCGGCAATTGGTTGATTTCCTTTGCCGATAGGCGTTCCTTGATAGATGGCAGGTAGAAACGCGGAACCATAGTTTTGCGCTCCGCCATTTCCAGCGGGCGGCTTGATACTCAGGAAGCCAGGGAGGTTTTGATTGACTGTTCCCAGTCCGTAGAGCGTCCATGCGCCAACACTTGGGCGGACAAACTGAAAGCTCCCAGTGTGCATTTGCACAAAGGCCTGTGGATGGGATGGTTGATCAGTGTGCATGCTACGAATCAGGCACATTTTGTCGGCATGTTTACGTAGTTCAGGAAAGAGAGCACTGATCCAAAGTCCACTGTCACCGCTGGGCTCAAAT
>JBJTQN010000010.1:0-24546 GCA_046075665.1 Armatimonadota bacterium
GCCAAATCTCAAGAAATCGACGGAGTTGGCTCCCGGCGAGCCCGCTACCTGGGCAAATTTGGGGCTGCATTATCTTCGAACCAACAGAACTCCAGAAGCCGAAGCTGCCATCAAAAAGGCTAATGAGCTTGGCGGTACGAGCGAGGGCTTAACGATGCTCTCCGGCTTGCTGGCTGAAAAGAACGGCAAATTCGGCGATGCACTTGCCCTCTACCGTAAGGCAGCGGATGCAAACCCGCGCAATGTCAAAGCCTGGTACCTCGTCGCACAAATGGCTGACCGCGAAAGCGGTGCTGACCGCGTCAAAGTCATGGCCGAGGCGCAAGACAAAATCATCGCCATCCTTCCCGGGAACACCAAGGCACTTCTGGACCGAATCCGAACCGCAGCTGATGCCAATGACCGCGAGATGATAACAAAGTTTATTTCCGCATTTGGTACACGAACCAATGAGTGGCCCGAGCGAGCCAGGGCGCTCTTTGGTGATCTGCAGCGTTCATCCGTGAGCGGCGCCCCGATGCTCATTAAACGCACAACTGCGATGTTGGAAAATACCCTGGGGCAGTATCCGGATTTTCAGGCAAGCAAGCGCGAAATAGCTTTTGAAGGGGCAAATGTCGGACAGCCGCTCGCACGTTTCGTAAAGCTGCAAAACCCTCCAGCGACCGCATCCGCACCGGATACTGCGCTCGCCTACACGCCAGTTGCGAGTGGCACAAGCGGGGCCGCAGACTACGTGACAGCCATCGCGTTGGATGAAACTTCCGATCCTGTCGTTATTTCTGCCCAAGGTGGCAAGCTCTCAGCAGGAACGGCAAGCATCACAGTGCCTACCGGAGTGCAGTCCGTTGTTGCGACGGACCTTGATGATTCCGTTGGGCAGCTTCGTAATGACAACAGCCCTCGTGACTACAAGCTTGATCTGGTAGTAGCCACCAAAGGTGGTCTTCGTGCCCTCGATTTTACATCCGGAAAGCTCACAGACCGCACTGCACAAGCAGGACTTTCGAGTCTCGCGGCCGTGCCCGTAAACGGTGCCTGGACGGTGGATTTCGAAGCAGATGGCGACCTCGATACGCTTGTAGCGCCTGCATCTGGTGGGATGACCCTGCTTCTAAACCGTGGAAATGGCACCTTTGGCATTGTCAAAAATCCACTCAAAGACCTCACGGGGACCATCAGCAAGTTTGTGCAATGCGATATTGATGCCGATGGCGATAACGACATCTTCATGACGGATGCTACGGGTGCACTTCAGGTCTTTCGGAATGACCGTAGTGGACTTTACGGAAAGCGGGACACGCCGGCTGGAGTCAGTGGTATCGCTGGGCTCGCAGTCCGCGAGTCAACTGGGGATGCAACCCTGGATGTCCTTGCGGTGGACAAGACCGGAGCAGTGCATGTCGTCTCAGATGCGGGTGATGGCAAGTCCTGGGCAGCCGACAAAGTAATCGCCACGGGGAAGCCCGAGCCGACAACGCTTGTCGCGCAGGATGCCGATAACAACGGCGCCATAGACATCGTTGTGGGAAATGCTACTTCCTCCGCCGTGTTTCTAGCCAAAGACCTAGGCTCGTTTGTGCCGGCACCGGATGCTCCATGCTCGGTTCAGGCGCTGGTCGACCTGAACAAAGATGGCGTCCTTGATGCAGTTGGCTCAGCCAGCGGCAAGGTTATCGTCGCAAATGGCGCATCGCCTAAGGGCTACAAATGGCAGGCATTTACGCTTAAAGCCAAGCGCCCGAACAGCCCAACCGTGAAAATCAACGCCTTTGGGATAGGTGGCGAAGTCGAGATGCGCGCTGGTCTTCTCTACCAAAAGCAGCCCATCACCGGTCCGCAGGTACACATCGGACTTGGCGCAGATGCCACCCTTGACATCGCCCGAATCATTTGGCCATCTGGGACCGCGCAATCTGAGGCGGGTACCGACCTCAAAACCGGCCCCGTTGTGGCCGATCAGCGCCTTAGTGGAAGCTGTCCATTCCTATTTACATGGGATGGTGAGAAAATGGTCTTTGTAACAGACTGTATTTGGCGCAGTCCACTTGGCCTGAAAATCAACGCTCAGGACACCGCCGGCGTTCTCCAAACCGAGGACTGGGTCAAAGTCCGTGGCGATCAGCTCAAAGCCAAAGATGGCGTCTACCCACTAAGCATCACAGCGGAGCTACAGGAAACCCATTTCTTTGACACCGTCGGACTCATGGCTATTGACCATCCTGAAGGCACAGACATTTGGGTGGATGAGCGCTTCTCACCCGTCGCACCTCCACTCCTCGATGTAATCCCGACAAAGACGCCACAGGCATTCCCGAAAGTGGTTGGTTGGAGAGGCGAGGATGTTTCAGCACTTGTCGCCGAGCGTGAAGGTAGCTATGTGGATGACTTTGGGCGTTCGAAGTATCAGGGACTGACAGCAGACCATTGGATTGAGATGGAACTGCCAGCATTGCTTCCTTCCAGCAAGCCACTCTACGTCATTGCAAGCGGCTGGCTGCACCCGACAGATACATCGATTAATGTTGCGATGTCTCAAAATCCGGATCAGGCTCCGCCAAGCGGGCTTGTCCTCGAAGGCCTTAACCCTGCGGGGAAATGGGTTCCAATTCGCCGCGGACTCGGTTTCCCTGCGGGCAAGCTTAAGACCATCGTCCTCCGCTTCGATGATGTCGCAAAGGGAGTTACCAAGCTTCGCCTTCGCACAAACCTTGAAATCTTCTGGGATCAGCTCCGCTGGGCAGAAGGCATTGACAAATCTGCGATCAAAGTCACACGTGCGAAGCAACTTGGAGCAGAGCTCGTCTTCCGCGGGTTCTCAGAGGTTCGTCCAAAGGATGTATCCAGTCCTGAGCTGCCCCTAAGCTATGACAAACTCGCTGGGTGCGCGCCGGTTTGGCGTGATCTGCGTGGCTACCATACACGCTTTGGAGATGTCACACCCTTGGTGAAAAACGTTGATGACCGCTACGTCATTATGAATGCCGGAGATGAAATGCAGCTGCGCTTCGAGGAAGTGCCGGCGCCAAGCAAAGGTCTCGTCCGTGACTTTGTTTTCATCGGGGATGGCTGGGAAAAAGATGGAAACATCAACACGACCTTTGGTCAGACGGTGCTTCCGCTCCCGACGCACAGCAAGGCTGATTATCCCAAATTACCGATGACGCTGCAGGATGACCCGGTGTACAACATGCATCCGGAAGACTGGATTGAATACCACACGCGCTATGTGACCCAGCATTGGTTCCACAACGCGCTGCGCGTACGTGAGGAGAAGCACTAAATGAAGCCCGTAACCCCACCAAAGTGGAAGCAGGCTGTTGTCACGCTGGCATTTATTGGATTACTTTGGGGCTCGGTTGAGCTCAATAAGAAGAATGTCCGCTCGGCAAATGTACCCATGAAAGCAGATCCGCAGGCTGTTGAGCGCTATGGGTTTAAGCTCGAAGATGTCGCAAAAGCATCCGGGATTGACTTCGTCCATCAGCCACCTAAGCTTGATCCAAAGCTCGCTCCGATTCAGGAGCGCGTCGCAGATATGGGGGCAGCTATTGCCGTCTGTGACTTCGACAAGGATGGCTGGCAGGATCTCTACTTCACCAACTCCTTGGAAGACTCTAAGAATGTTCTGTATCGCAACCTGGGTGATGGCAAGTTTGAAGAGGTCGCTGGCAAATTAGGCATCGCCGATGTCAACAAATCCGGCACAGGTGTCTCGATGGGTGCGCTCTGGGGTGACATCAATAATGATGGCTGGGATGACCTCTTGGTTTACAAATGGGGTGTCACGCAGCTGTTCATCAACAATCAAGGGAAATCGTTCACCGATGTAACCGCAACGGCGGACCTTCCTAAATGGATGAATACGAACACGGCGAGCTTGCTGGATTATGACTCGGATGGCAACGTTGACATCCTTCTGTGCGGATACTTCAACGAAAAAATCGACCTCTGGAATTTGGCATCCACGGATATCATGCCCGACTCCCTCGAGTATGCAACCAATGGGACACCAAAGCACCTATTGCGTAATCTTGGTGGTGGCAAGTTTGAAGATGTGACCGAAAAGGTCGGCTTGCTCAAGAATGCCTGGACGCTTGCATCCATCGCGGCAGATCTCCACGGCACTGGATATCCGGATATCTTTCTCGCCAATGACTACGGAAAAGCTGAGCTCTGGCGTAACGATGGCGGAAAGCGCTTCACGGATATCGGGCAGCAAGCCGTTACGCAGCAGCCGAAGTCCGGGATGAATGCTGTCATGGGCGACATTTACAACGATGGCCGCCTCTCAATTCAGGTTTCGAACATCTGGGAAGACAACCTCCTCCAGCAGGGTAATAACGTTTGGGTGCCAAAGGATGACAACAAACCGGGCCAGCTTCTCTATGAGAACCAGGCGAATGCGCTTGGCCTCGAAAATGGTGGCTGGAGCTTTGGTGCGCAGTTTGGTGACCTCAACAACGATGGCACACAGGATATGTATCTGGTCAACGGCTACATCTCGCTCGATCAGAAGCTGTCCTACTGGTATGACTACGCTAAGTTCAGCGTTGGTCATGGAACTTTGATTCGGAAGGCTGAGAACTGGCCTGCTGTGCGTGGACGTTCGCTCTCGGGTTATCAGCAAAAGCGCGTCTGGACCAATGATGGCGCAGGGCGCTTCCAAGAAGTCGGTCAGGCAATCGGAGCAACGGATCTGTACGATGGCCGTGCGGTTGCATTGGTGGACCTCTGGAACCGTGGCGTCTTGGATGTCGTCACAGCCAACCAACGCGGGCCCGTTCTCGTCTACAAAAACACGGTCAAGCCCGGGCGGCATTGGATTAAGGTCAATGTGACAGGAGCGAACAAAGTGAACCGAAGCGCTATTGGTGCGATGGTAACCGTTCACTGGGGCGGTATGAAGCAGACCCAAGTTCTTTCTGCTGGAACAGGCTTCTGTGCACAAAATGACCATCGCTTACATTTCGGTCTTGGAGAAACTGCAAATGTTGACAAGATCGAAATTCGCTGGCCAGGAGGTAAACTCCAAACACTGGTTAATCCAAAGGTGGATTCGACCGTGGACGTTGTAGAAAGTACTGCATCATGACACCTGCAATCTCTATGTCACCCGCGCCTCCGCGCAAGTTTCAGATTGACTCACGCTTCGTGGGCCCTCTCTTAATCTCTGCCATTTTGATCATCGGGCACCTCTTCTTCGGAATCCTTGAAGACTGGCGAAAGACCGTCGCATGCTTCAGCACCAGCATCATCGTGGAAATGGCCATCGGATACTTCATCGTTGGTCGTCTCCCACACCTCGCATCCGCGTGGGTTGGTGGCATCAGCTGTGGCATCCTCGTTCGTTCACCTGAGTGGTGGCCCTACCTGGTTGCTCCGACCATTGCAATCCTTAGCAAGTACGTGATTCGCCTGCATGGTCGGCACCTTTGGAACCCATCCAACTTTGCCGTTGCTGCGCTACTCCTGATTGCACCTCAGACAGTGGCATCACTGTCCATCCAATGGGGAAACCACGTTGCGCCGATGCTGGTTATATGGCTTTTCGGAGGCGTGATTGTTTATCGTCTTCATCGGTTCCACATTTCAGGTACCTACGTATTGTTCTTCTTCCTGTATGCAGCTCTTCGGGCGGTGATCAGTGATGAATCATCCCCACTGCCGGTACGCTTCCAACAGGAAATTGCGCCTATCACCGGCCCGATGTACCAGCTGTTCGTCCTCTTTATGATCACAGATCCAAAGACGACGATGCATAGTAAGAAGGGGCAGGTAATCGTCGCATTCCTCGTGGCGACCATGGAATGTATTCTCCGCTACTTCGGTCCTCGAATGGGCTTTGACCATATCGCCACGCATGCGCCTTATTACGCTCTAACAATCATGGGGCCGAGCAGCAATCTGCTGGAGATTCTGTGGAATCGCAAAGCGAAAGCCCCGACCGGTGGAATCACGCCGACACCAGCGGCTGCATAACTGCGCAAGCGGCTGATCGCTAGAGGAAACAAGACCCGGGAGGAAGCTCTCGGGTCTTTTCTGTTTATCGCTCTTTTGCGTTGAGCACTTCGGTCACGCCCGTCAGCAAATCCGGGTAAATGCCATCCGGTGGGTCAGGAAAGTACTTTGTGTCCTGTGCATGCTCGGCTGTCCGCTTTCCTCCGAGGATGAGATAGAAGGATCGAACTCCTGCCGCCCGTGCCGCTGCGGAATCCGAGTCAGTGTCTCCAAAAAACACAGACTCGGCCAAATCTCCGTTGAGCTCGGATGCGATATCAAGAATCATTCCCGGCTTCGGCTTTCTGCAAGAGCATGCATCTGCTGCGAGATGAGGGCAAATACGGACGGCATCGATTCGCCCGCCAATCAAATCCAATGCAGAAAACAGCTTTGCATGTACACCATCGAGGTCGGCTTGGGACATCAGGCCTTTGCCAACTCCCTGCTGGTTTGTGACCATCGCCACCTTCCAGCCAGCATCATTGAGCACCTTGATGGCATCCACAACACCAGGTAAGAGAATAAGCTCGTCAGGTGTACGAACGTACTCCCCCGGGAGGTATTGATTAATCACACCATCCCTGTCGAGAAACGCTATGCGCTGTTTCGTAGACACCAGGCTAATTTTGGGATGGCAGATAGCCGGTGATTTTGTCTCGTAGTGCCGAGAACAGAATGTGTCCGAGAATCATGTGGACATCTTCTACCTGCTGCATATTGCGACGCTCTGCAACGATGGGAATGGTGACCATTTCGGCGAGCTTTCCGCCATCGTAGCCACAAAAGCCGATGGTCGTCGCGCCGACATCGTTCGCAACCTTGACCGCTTCAAGGACATTCTTAGAATTGCCTGAGCCGGAAATGGCGATTAGGACATCATTTTTGCGAACCCACGTCCGCGCCTGACCCGCAAAGACATTCTCAAAGGATGTGTCATTTCCCCAGGCAAGAAGGAGAGCCGGTGAATCCGTGAGGGCAACGACTTCAAATGGCTTACCGCCATCGAGGTAGATGTTCTTCTGGAAATCGCAGACGAGGTGCGAGGATGTTGACCCGGAACCGCCATTGCCACACAGAATGAGGCGGCGATTTTCCTTCCATGTGTTGAAGAGCAGCTCGGTAACATCTTCCAATACAGCTCGGTCGAGGCTGTCCAAGAGGCCTTTGAGGACATCAAGGTATGAATCGATGTAATTGGCTACGCCTTTGGTAGCATCCGGTAGCTGGTCTGCCATAATGTTTCTCCTGCACATCGTACCGCCCGCAAGCAGTATCTGCGCCACTCTATAGATGATCCAAGTCGCTAACGGGTTTCTACCGTCATCCCACCAACCCTGTGTATACTCAGTAAACCTATGTCAAAGTTGCTGGAACCCTTCTTTTTGTGGCTTGCCACTGCCGGCCCGCTTGCGTATGCCGCGATTTTCGGCATCGTCTTTGTTGAAACCGGCGTGGTTGTCTTCCCATGGCTTCCAGGCGACTCACTACTCTTTGCGATTGCCGCTATCTCTGCACGTCCGGATAAACCTCTCGATGTCGCAATCCTCGTACCGGTTGTCATCATCGCCGCGCTGGTTGGCGATAATGTCAACTATCACATCGGGAAGTTTCAGGGTCGTCGCATATTTGACCGTGGAAACTCCAAGTTCTTCAATAAGAAGAACCTCGAGAAAACAGAAGCATTCTTTGCAAAGCACGGCCCAAAAGCCATCATTCTTGCCCGCTTTGTACCGATTGTGCGGACACTTGCACCTTTTGTCGCTGGGATGGGTGTCATGCCCTATTCCCGCTTTTTGTCATTCAGTGTCGTCGGGGCGGTTGCATGGGTTGGTGCGTGTATGCCTCTGGGGTTCATGTTTGGCAATGTTACCGCCGTCAAAAAGAATTTTGAGCTGGTGGTCGTTGCTATTGTGCTACTGAGCATTGTCCCGATGATTGTGGAAGTCATAAAAGAGCGCAAGGCGCACAAATCCAGCGGTTAGCTCTTCCTAAATTCTTGGTTTACGCAGCAGAAATAACGTTAGTGTCATGGCTCCTCCAAAAACCATGAACATCAGCGTAGCAGGTTCTGGAATCACTGTTGTTGTCCTGCGTCCCCGTGGCAATGTTGCGCCAACTGCCCATAGCCACGGTGAGATGTTCTTTCGGGAGGATTCCTCTGGTATTGGCCCAAGGCCCAGTGGCAGGATGCTGTATGGTGCCGGTTTATACGGAGAATCAATCAGGAATGGTGGATCTCCGGGCTCCCGCAGGCTTAGCACTGTCGCAGCGCCTTGACTCTCTGTAAGCGGACGAAGCGTTCCTGCAGGTCGGCTGATTTCAAGCTGGAACTGCTCTGAGCCACTTCCTTCGCGAGGCGGCATCGGAACAATCGGGAGGTCACGACCAAGGGGATTCGTACATTTCCACTTGAGCCAAGCTTTGCCATCTCGTGTCATCCAAACCATCGACCCCGCCGGCAACACCTGACGAACCGGGTACACCTGGCCGGAAGGTCTTCGCCCATATGTAACGACCGCCTGCGCCCGCGGAAGCGGGCGCAAGACCAAGGCGTCTTTAACAAATGCGGTGATTCGTTTTGCATCGATGCCGAAATGCTTTGCGTAGGCACGTAGGAGTTTAGGATCCGCTTCAAGTCGCCGCGCCAAATCTGCCGCGGTCGTGCTCGGCACCGGCATGAAGGCATCCCTTCCACCCTGCGAAGGGGATGGCCTGCTTCTATTGTCTTGTCCAAGCGCATTATCGGTGAGCACGCCAGCTGCCACCACGATGGCAACGAGGGGCATCAGCTGTTTACTGCGCTGCGAGAGACGGTACATTACCAACGCCTCTCGAATACGACGGGGCGTGAAGCCACAGGAGTATCGGAAACGCTAATGGTGCCTAACAGCCGTGCGGAAACATCTGATGCCGCTTCCTTTGTCGCCGCGTGTATACGGAACAGCGCGTCGCCGGGCTGTATGGAATCACCGATGTGTACCAGCGTTTCAATTCCAACCCGGTGGTCGATGACGTCCGTTTTGACCGCCCGACCACCGCCGATCTGCACAACCGCATCACCAATCGTTTTCGCTGGGACACGGCTGATGTAGCCACGCATCGTGGAGGTGACATCGATCACAACTGGCGCAGTCGGTAGGTGTGAAGCGTTATCCAAGACGTTGGTGTCCCCGCCCTGCGCCGCGATGATGGACTTGAACGCTTCAAATGCTTTTCCACTGTTCAAAGCTGCATCAACCCGTTCTGAGGCTGCCTGTTCTGTGAGGTTTTCAGCTAGCATCAATGCGTTTGTTGCAAGCGTGTGGCACAGCGTTTTTAGGCGTCGATCCGGTTTGGATTCAGAAGTTGCATTGAGGACTTGGACCACTTCGATAAGCTCAAGTGCATTACCCGCCATTTTGCCAAGTGGCTGGTCCATGTCTGTGATCAGTGCCTCGACTCGCTTGCCATGGAGCTTTGCAATCCTGATGAGTGCATCAGCCAGATCACGCGCAGCGGGCAGCGTCGGCATGAATGCTCCATCACCAACCTTGACATCAAAGATAAGGTTGCCAGCACCTCCAGCAAGCTTTTTCGACAAGATAGATGCGACAATTAACGGTGTTGATTCAACGGTTCCTGTGACATCCCGGAGTGCATACAGAATGCCATCCGCTGGTGCGAGACTCGTGCTCTGACCTGCGAGAGCGGCACCAACGGCGATGGTCTGGGACTGTAGTTGATCACTGGTTAGATTGACCGAGAGGCCCGGGATGGCTTCGAGCTTGTCGAGTGTTCCTCCAGTGTGTCCCAGCCCGCGACCGCTCATTTTGCAGACGTGGAGTCCACAGGCCATCAGGATAGGGACGACAATCAGGGATGTCTTATCTCCCACACCACCCGTCGAGTGTTTATCGATGATGCTGAATGGGTCATCCCATGCGAGGACTTCTCCCGAGTGTGCCATCGATGCCGTGAGGTCGGCGGTCTCCTCATCTGTCATCCCATTCAGGACGATAGCCATCAGGAGTGCGCTTGTTTGGTAATCCGGGATATTGCCGGATGTCACACCTCTTACGACAAAATCAATTTCAGCCGTGGACAGGCTCCGTCCATCCCGCTTCGTTTTGATCATGTCAACCATGCGCATAACATCAGCATACCGATGAAATTTGACGATTTAAAAGTAAAAGTAAGTGAAACAGGTATTGCTACCGATGAAGCGATATTCAGCTAGCAGTGATTACGGTTAGGTGTGGTGTTTCATCTATGTTGTCATTATGGACGGGCACTATCTGGTTGCACTTGATACCAGCTTATCAATATCAAAAAAAAAGACCCCGGAGAGTTTCCGGGGTTTAGCTGTTTAAAGGGAAAACAAACAGATCGGTTTAAGCGCTTTTGCGCTTACGAAGGCGAGCCGGCAGAATACGCTCAATCGAGCGATACTTGGCAACCGTACGTCGTGCTAGGGGGAAGCCCTGCTCCGTCAAAATCGCAGCAATATCTTCATCGGAGTATGGGGCATTCGGGTCTTCCGATGCCAGTAAGTTTAGCAATGCTTCTCTGACTGCTTCGGAGTTTCCAAAGAATGATTCCATTGGCATCAGGTCGCCACTTGGTAGCTGCGCCCACTTATCTGCGACCGCACGACTAATGACTGATTCATCCAGTTCAAGGGCTTGAGAGAGTGATTGTCTTGTCAGGGGACGGAGAAAGGTACGGTTTTGCGTTTCCAGGAAGCCATGTTGTTCTTCAGCAAGCAGGATGGCAATCGCTTTCAGCGTCTTTCCTCGGCGTGCGACACCAGTCATAAATGCTTTGGCACGCTCAACATGGTCGCGGACGTAGCGCTTGGATGCATCATCTTTCAGCTCATTGCTCTGGTGCATGCTGACCCATTCACCGGAGACCTGTATGTCTTTTTCAAAGTCCCGGGCTAGTTCAACCTGAATGCCAGCTTCTGTTCGAATGAAAACAATATCCGGTTTAACTGCCGGGGCTGATTCAGCACGACCATGGTCCGGGCGGAAACCGCTGGCAGGATAGGGCACAAGCGCCTTGCGGATAAACTCAACGCCCTTTGCGTACAGCTGGGGAGAGATGCGCATTCGTGTACAAATGCGTTGCTCACGGTTACTGGTAAAGTCCAGCCAGTGATCCTGTAGGATCTTCAGCGCAAGCTGCGAACCTTGACCATCTGCAATTAGGTGCTTGGTCTGGAGGATTAGTGATTCCTGTAGGTCGCGGGCACCAATGCCGGGCGGGTCCATTTGCTGCAGTGCTTCCAATGCTTCATTTGCATCTTCATAATCGCATTTGGTAGACATCACAACATCAGCGATATCGGTGTCGAGATACCCGCGGTCATCGATATTGTCGATGAGATAGAGAAGGGCGTGGAGGTTGATGTCCGGGTACATCGCCTTGATGTCCGGCAGCTGTGAGCGTAAATGTTCGGAAAGCGATACCTGACCAGCAACCCGGTCAAATGGGTCATCAATTCCATCTGCATCTTGAAGTGCAGATAACTGCAGCGTTCGAGGGCCGCTCTCTTTGAGCGATGATGTCTGCCCGGTGCCACCTACGGTAGATCCATAGGTTCCGAAAAGGCCATTGTGATCCCGTGCCTCAAGCGCCGGGTTCTCAGCGAGCTCACGCTCGATAGCACCTTCAAGCTCGCGGTCTGACCACGACATGATTTCACTTGCGAGAATCTGCCGAGGGTCAATACGCTGCGACTGCTGTTGGGATTGATAGATTGAAGATGATAACCGCATACCAAGGAGTATTCTTGGCATGCGGTACGAGGTACCTTAGGGTCATTTACAAAAATGGCACGGAGGTTGCATAAGCATCGGGTTTTTAGTCGAGTACTGCGATGGCTTCGATTTCAACCTGAGCACCGAGTGGAAGCGCGGCAACCGCAAAGGTTGATCGGGCAGGGCGGATTCCCGAGAAGTGCTTTCCGTAAATGCCATTGAATTCGGCGAACTTGCTCATGTCTCCTGACAGGAAGCACGTCGTCTTTACGACATTGTCCAGGGAGCCACCTGCCGCTTCGAGCAGTGCTGACAGTCCAGCTATCGCGCCTTCAACCTGCTTGATGAAATCTGCGTGCGGAGCACCAGTCTCCGGGTCAATTCCAAGCTGGCCGCTGATGTACAGCGTGTTACCGACTTTGACAGCGGGGGTGTACGGGGCACCGGCGGCTGGTCCAGCGCCAGTAAAGATAGGGGTCTTTTCCATGTTTGTATTGTATCTGGAAGTTTTGTGGATGCGTTGATTGGGATACGTAAGCGTCCCTGACAGCGATGAACTGCGCAATAGGGGGACAAGCCCGCTATGGTGTCTATTGTGGCTACGTGATCGCGCGCGAGGCATCCCAGCGGGAGGTCACTGCTTGGTGATCAATGTCAGCAGGCCAATTGGAGCGATTTTTGTCCTCAAAGGCCGACTTGAAGCGATTGTGCATCCACAGATACTGTCCAGGAACCCGGCGAATGCCCTGTTCCAGTCCAATATTCATCTCTCTGGTCATTCGTAACAGCTCGGTCTCACCAAGAGTGCGTGCATCCGGGGAAGGTGTTATCTCATCACCAAACCAAATCCTATATCGGTCATCTGGTTCGCGTGTGCAGAACAGAGGCATGATCGGCGCTCCGGTTGCGGCCGCAAGCTTAGCTGGTCCGAGAACTGTTCCGGCGGGCATCCCGAAAAAAGGCACAAAGCAGTCCCCGCTATTTTGGTCAGGAAGAATCCCGACTGCGCCCCGATTGGCGAGGGCGCGTAGCAGTGGACGAAAGGCATTTCCCTTATTGACAACCTTGTAACGACATCCAGCCCTAAGCTCATCCACCAGACCTGCGAATGCAGGGTCATCAGGTTCCCGCACAACCGCTGTCATGTCGTAGCCACGGCAACCGGACCAGCGGGCAAGGAACTCGAAATTGCCGAGGTGTGGGATGACGGTGATGACACCGGTATCGCGTTGCATCAGGGAGTTAATGATCTCTTCTGTGCCAGGCTCAAGATCGGCAAGTCCGAGGACTTCCTCATTTGTATAAACAGGAGCTTTGATGAACTCGAACATCATCGCTGCGAAGTGCTCAAAGCTCTCTTTAACAATCACTTCTCGGGCGGACTCCGCCAGAGTGGGATATGCGAGAAAGACATTACGCCTTGCATCTCTGCGACTCTTCGCGACGAGTTTGTATCCGGCGCGTCCCCAGGACTTCCCAAGGCGAATAACCTGCTTACGTGGCTTTGCCTGGATGGACTTCATGGATGCGTGTACAACCTGCACGATGAAGCGTTGCCAGAGCAGGGATGATTTGGAGACGCCTTTAGCCATGATGCTTGTATACCATGCTGACAAAAACGAAACCCCTCCCGCAGGTTGCCGGAGGGGTTTGCATTGTGCCGAGACGCTTAGATGCGCTCTGCGGTGCGGGTGACTGCCTGCAGATCAAGGTTGACACCAGGGCCCATGGTGGACGAGATGGTGACCTTCTGCACGTAGCGTCCCTTTGCGGACGATGGGCGTGCCTTAATCAGTGCATTCAAGAGAACGATGAGGTTCTCGTTGAGTGCTTCGACAGAGAAGCTTGCCTTGCCGATTGGAGCGTGGACGATACCAGCCTTGTCGACACGGTAGGCAACACGGGTCGCCTTCTTGATGGCATTGACAACCTTGGCGACATCCGGGGTAACCGTACCCGACTTCGGGTTAGGCATACGTGGGCCAAGGACGCGGCCGAGACGACCAACCATTGGCATCATGTCAGGGGTAGCCACGAGGACATCAAAGTCACGCCAGCCGTTCTGAATCTTGGTGATGAGCTCTTCTGCACCGACCTCATCAGCGCCAGCGGCTGTTGCAGCATCAGCCTGTGCACCACGTGCAAAGACAGCAACTTTCTGTGACTTGCCGGTACCGTGAGGAAGATCTGTGGTTCCACGGACAACCTGATCGCCCTGGCGTGGGTCAACGCCGAGACGGACAGCAACATCGACGGTGGAGTCGAACTTCGTGGATGACGTCGCCTTTGCAAGCTCAATAGCTTCTACGACATCGTATTCGCGGGTCTTCTCGACCTTGGCCTTCTCGGCCGTGTAGCGCTTGGCAACAACATGCTTACGGTCTTGCTTACGCACGTCAGGCCTCCTTAATCGTTACGCCCATCGAGCGGGCGGTACCAGCGATAATGCTCATCGCAGCATCAATGTCATTTGCATTGAGATCCTGCAGCTTCTTCTCAGCGATTTCGCGGAGCTGTTCTTGGGAAAGAGCGCCGACCTTGACCTTGTTAGGGGTTGCAGAACCGGATGGGATGCCAAGAATCTTCTTGATAAGGTCCGATGCAGGTGGGGTCTTTGTTTCCCAGATGAAGGAACGGTCATCATAGATGGTGACAACAACAGGAACGATCGAACCTGCCATGCTGGCGGTCTTTTCGTTGTATCCCTTGATGAATTCCATCATGTTGATACCGTAGCTACCAAGAGCTGGTCCAACAGGAGGCGCAGGAGTTGCTTTACCTGCATTGAGGGCGAGTTTGACCACGCCGACTACTTTTTTAGCCATGCTATCCTCTCAATCCGGAGAATCTCCGGGTAGTGCGATCGACCGGACAATCCGGTCTCCTACACGTGTGCCGTCAGGCACACGGTGAGGTTTAGAGTGTACCGTATGGGTACCGGAGGTTCAAAGCCGGAACCCACTGGTACGTTTACCTGACTTATCAGGAAATCTTTTCGACCTGGTTGAAGTCGAGCTCGACAGGCGTGTCGCGGCCGAAGAGAGAAATCATCACCTTGAGCTTTTCCTTCGCATCGATGACTTCTTCGATCTTGCCGGTACAGTCGACGAATGGACCACCCGCTACACGAACAACCATTCCAGGCTCCCACAGGCGCTTTGGACGCGCAGTCGTGTTTGCCGGATCCAAAGCATTGCGAATCTCTTCGACATCGGAGTCCTTGAGGGGAACTGGCTTGTTCGCAGATGACGACACAAACCCCGTAACGCCTGTCGTGCTCTTGACAAGGTGCCATGTGTCCTCATCGAGGTCCATATTGATCAAGATGTAACCAGGGAAGACCTTGCGCTGGACTTCCGTCTTCTTCCCATTGCGGGTGCGGGTCTCAAGGTCTGTTGGAACCAAAATCTCGCCGACTTTGCGGTCAAGCAACATCGACTTGGCACGCTTCTCAAGCGTTGCCTTTACCTTCATCTCATGCCCTGAGTAGCAGTGGACGGCATACCATCGGCGACGAACTGCCATGTCTATTACCTACTTCTTTACGAAAATGAAACCAGCAATCTGGCCCATCAAATAGTCAGCGCCACCACAGAAGATTGCCGTACAAACAATCACACCCATCACTATCTGTGTCAGCTGTGTCAACTCCGGACGGGTCGGCCAAATCGCCTTGCCCAATTCCTCACGCACTCCACGGAGGTAGGGTCCGAGGCCTTCCCAGTTGCTGGCAGCTTTCGCCGCCTGGCTTTCGGTGGACATTGATTCACTCCAATCCTGTATCGTCAGGTCAACAAAAAACAGGGTACGTATACACGTCCCTGCAAGTTAGCAAATTACCGCGCGATACAGCGGTTGTCAAATTAGGGACATCAGAGCCCGTAATTTTCTGTGCCAAACAATCTCGTGTGTATCCATCCGAAAATCACAGGCAGTCAGGAATGCCTTTTGATGGACACTCGGATCCACCCCCGTAAGGTGGCTGTTGAACCCGATGCTCCAAAGGCCATCGGCGATGCATAAGCGCCAGTCCATCCAGCCTGCCTCCGACCAATCGACGATGGCGCCGAGCTCACCCGCATTCAAATCGTTGGTGATGACATTTGGAAGGCACCAATCCCCCTGGCAATATCGAATCTCCGGAATGATTGAAGCGGCATCTGATAAAAGTTCAGTCCAGATGTCATCTAATTTACAACCATCAATGAAGGAATCCGAATCTGAGATAACCCGTCCCTCTGACGCGTAGACGACACGCTCCAGCGTGTCGAAAACAGCATCCATGTTGCTCTCAGCCTCTGGGATGCGACTGGATATCGCTGTAGAAGCACAAAGAATGCTGCCGAAGCGCTCACATATCGCGCAGCGGTCGCTCAGGTTGGATGCCGCGGCAAACTGCTCCGCCATATTCGTGCCTTCGAGCCAGGTTGTCATTAACCAGCCATCCCCGCTAGCCAACAGTCCCGGAGTATGCACGATCCGACTGCTGTTCATGAGATTTGCCAGCTGTTCAGCCTCCCGAACAATCGTGTTAGGATGGCCTGTTTTTCGAAACGCAAGGTCTCCGGATGACAAAACACACCGCTCGGTTTTTGATGCATCACCTTGAAAGGTCAGCGGTGTTGTCGATGTGATGTCCATGCATCACAATTACGCCGTCCTGTGAGTGCTTGCCACAAGGAAAACGTCGCACCACCTTTGGTAAAGTAAACGCGTAGGAGACCCACCATCATGGATATTCGCCCTGAAGACCTTCCCGTAACCGTCAAAAAGCCTTGGGGCTACGAGATTTGGTATGCGTGGACAGACCAATATGTTGGAAAGATCATCCATGTGGATGCCGGACACAAGCTCAGCCTCCAGTACCACAATCATAAAGATGAGACGAGTTACCTGCTGCGTGGAAAGATGAACCTGATTAAGGGCGTGGATGCCGAGCATCTGACGACTACGGTTATTGAACCTGGATACGCCTGGCGGAACCGTCCGCTTGAGATTCACACTATTGAGGCGATTGAAGACTCCGATGTGCTTGAAGTTTCAACGCCACACCTTGATGACGTTGTACGTCTCGTAGACAGCTATGGTCGTGAGGGGACGAACGCTCCGTAAGGCCCATTTGTAACGGTTTGAGAGGGCTGGCTCGCAGATTTTGTGAGGCGGCTCTTTCTCATTTTAAAGAATGGTAGCGGATTTCTATGCGGTCAGAAGTATGTCGTCCGTCTCGTAGACAGCAATGGTCGTGAGGGTACGAGCGCTCCGTAAGGCGCATTTGAAACTTTTATAGAGCTGGCTCCTGGATTGTTGGAGGCGGCTCTTTTTCATTTTAGAAATTGGTAGCGGATATCTATGCGGTCAGAAGTATGTTGTCCGTCTCGTAGACAGCTATGGTCGTGAGGGGACGAACGCTCCGTAAGGCGCATTTGAAACTTTTAGAGAGCTGACTCCTGGATTGTGGGAGGCGGCTCTTTTTCATTTTAGAAAATGGTAGCGGATTTCTATGCGGTCAGAAGTATGTCGTCCGCCTCGTAGACAGCTACAGTCGTGAGGGGACGAACGCTCCGTAAGGCGCTCACGCTTTAACTTCAAAAGCCGGCTCACAGATCATGTAAGCCGGCTTTTGGGTTTTTGTGAACCATTACGTTGATCTACGACGAACAACTTACTTCTTAGACGTTGCCTGATGCCTTTCCCACGCTTTTTCAACCGCATCACAAGCACTGCCCACACCATTCTCAGCCGCAACCAGCTCGCCCGTACGACGTGCTGTTGCCTTGATGACGTCATCGCTCATTAAGGACCGCAGCAATCGCGTATAGCCCATTCCTTTGCAACGACGTCTCGGACGCCACGCACCAAGCCCCGCCTTCACAATGCGGTGGGCATTGTCTGGCTGGTCATGGGCAAATGGCACGACTAGCTGCGGTTTACCAGCCCGCATCGCCTGTGCCGTTGTCCCCGCACCACCCTGATGAACAACTAATGAGCACTTTGGCATAATCATCGAATGCGGAGCATAAGGTACTGCCAGTGCACCAGGAGGGAGACCATCGATCTCTTTCTGGCCATCGGGTAACCTTCCTACCAACAGAATTGAACGATGCCCTGCTCTGTAGGCTGCCCACGCAGACTGCTCAAAGAAGTCACCTGCAGCAAACACAGCACTTGTGCCAAGCGTAAAGAGAATCGGCTCAGGCCCGGCATCGAGGAATGCCTGAACATCCGCGCTCCAACCCGCCGCCTCACCACCCTCAAGGTGGTCATGGAACAGGAATCCCGGTTGCACAACATTTGCCGGCCAGTCCGGTTGCGGTGCGCCAAGCTGGGGAGAAAACAACGCCAGCGTTAAGTCAGGGGAAAATTGGCCATCAAACAACGGATGGCCACCCTTTTGTAAGTGGTATTCGCTACGCAAGCGGTCAACGGCTTTTACCCAGCGCCGCGTTTGGTATTTGGCCAGCTTGAGCAACGGTGCCATCACGCCTGGAGGCGGCATCGGCTTACCGATTAGCTTTGTGACACCTGGAGGAATCGGCGGGTCATAGGCACTGCAGAACACAATCGGCTGCAAAACCATTGAGTAGAACGGGATTCCCAGACGCTCTGCCACGATTGGGCTTGGAAACACAAGCGAATGCGAGATCAACAAGTCTGCGTTCTTACAGGCCGCGTGGAGATCATCATCCATGTCGCGCAGACTGGGAAGGAGCACATCGGTGAGCATCGTCTTCGTGCCCGTCCTCGGGTCCATGACACGTTTTGCAAGGTCATGGATCTCTCTTGGGTCAGGGAGATCCGGACGGAGAGGATGGAATTCGTAACCGAGTGCCTCAACGCGCTCCCGGTAGAGCGGGCAGGTCGCGATTGCGAGGTGATGGCCACGTTGACGAAGTCCAGCGCACAGTGCAAGCACTGGGTGGAGGTCGCCAAACGTACCCCATGTTGAGACTACGATGCGCACGATGACTATGCTAACACACAACGCTGGATGCTATTCGTGAATTGTGATGGCATCTAGCAACAGACCTACACACGTTTGTGCTGACCATTCTCCTGTAGAATGCTTGTCGAGGTGGCAAACATGGCGTGAACCTTACCCCCGCGGATTCGTCCGATGTTGTGGTGCCATCCGGAAGTGCCCCCGGGAACCAGGAAGCGCTGAAACCGTTACTGTATACGGAGATAATTATGCCAGTCGTACTCGAAACAACCGATGTCACCAAGACCTACAAAACGGGAAACTTTGACCTTACCGTTCTCAAAGGCATCACCCTGCAAATCCACGCCGGGGAGTTCGTTGCGATTATGGGGCCATCCGGATCCGGTAAGTCGACCTACATGAACATCCTTGGGTGTCTTGACCGCCCGACGACCGGAAAGTACTACCTCGAAGGTGAGGATGTCTCCCGCCTTTCCGATGACCGCCTTGCCGAGGTTCGCAACCGAAAGTTCGGATTTGTTTTCCAGAGCTTTAATCTCTTGCCCCGCACCACTGCGCTGCGACAGGTAGAGCTCCCGATGCTCTATGCCGGTGCAACGAACCGGGAAGAGCGCGCGAAGTGGGCGCTTAACCGTGTTGGGCTCGCTGACCGAATGGACCATAAGCCTAACCAGCTCTCCGGCGGACAGCAACAGCGCGTCTCCATCGCCCGTAGCCTTGTGAATGACCCGGTAATCGTCTTTGCCGATGAACCAACAGGTGCTCTCGACACCCGTACATCGTTCGAAATCATGGGCATCTTCCAGGAGCTCAATGCTGAAGGAAAGACTATCATCATGGTCACACACGAAAATGACATTGCGCGACATGCCACACGCATCATCCGCTTCCGGGATGGTGAAGTCGTAGAGGATGGCCCAGTCCTTGATCGTCTCTTCGCAAAGGATGAGCTGGCGGCGCTCCCGCCCGCAAACGCATCAGGGCACTAGTCACCATCCATGCGTGTTGTCATTTCCGGCGCAACCGGCTTCATCGGAAATGCGCTCGGAGCGGCTCATGACTTGCGTGGCGATTACCCTACAGGCATCGCGACGCGAAGTGGGGTTCTGGGACCGATGCAGCTCGATGGCCTTGATATACGCGATTCCCGTGCCGTTGATGCCTGTATTGCGCAGGCTAGCCCTGACATCGTGTATCACTGTGCAGCGCTGTCAACCCTCAGGGATCCCAGAGACCTCCGAAATATCGAGGAGATGATCCAGACCAATGTCATCGGGACGCTGAACATGCTGATGGCAGCGCGGCGTAGTGGAGTCAAGGCGTTTGTGTTTGTTTCATCCGATAAGCAATATGGGAGTCATGCAAACCTCCCGGTTTGTGATACATCCGATGACACATTTGCCAACGGCGGTCTCTACGAAATGACAAAAGCGTGGGGGGATCAGCTAGCGCGACTGCTGGCAGGTGTCTCCGATGACATGTCCATTCGGGTTGCACGTCTCGTGAATGTCCATGGCCCACGCGACCTGAACTTTTCCCGAATCGTTCCCGGCACCATAAAACGGTGTATCGAAGGAACTCCAGCCAGAATCACTGCAGGGCCGGCCGGTGCTGCGCTACGGGAGTACATCCATATCTCTGATGTCACCAAAGCGCTGGTAGCTCTGGCCGATGATGCACTGGCCAGTTCACGACCAGCTGACTTGGAAGTGTCACCCAGCGGGATGCTGGTGCCGGTTGCCTTCAATGTCGGAAGTCCACATCGACATACCGCTGCAGAAGTTGTTTCGCTGGTTCGTCAGTCTGTTACTGAAACGCTGGGTATCGAGACGCCTGATCCTGATATTGCGGAATCTCCGGTTGGCGCATTTGAACCGCGGGACCAGACCACCGATACCGCCCGCTTACGCAAACTACTCGGTGGCTGGGAACCATTAAGCGTAACAGAATCCCTCCCGGCAACGATTGCCTGGTACGCATCCGCACTGGCTGGTTAGCCCGGTTTTCCTCTTAAAACGGGTCAAGTGGATCACTTCTGTGATGTGCACACGTGCATTCGATTAATGTTCCATTACGCCGAATGACGTATGTGGAACACATCTTGCCTTACGTGACCGTGGATAGCACTATTTATTTTCACGTTTTCACAAACCACTAAGAACCTCGTCGTTCCCAGTATCTTTGTTCTTTTGTTTTTGAAGCTTGTACCAGAAACCCTCTCAGAGACTGGGTCCCCAAAGTTCAATGACATTAGTGTTGCAAGTCAGCAGGCTGAACCTATGTCGGATTACGATCATTCCACGGTCTTGGTTCAGTTCAGATCGGGTCTGTCTGATGGTGACCGTGACCGGGTTATCGCTGGCTTTGATGGCGCCATCCAGCGTCGATTCAGGCTTATTCCCGGCCGTGCCGAAGTGCGTGTCGGAACGCGTGTAGGGGATGCACTCAGTGTATTTCGCGCTTCCAAGGATGTCATCGTAGCCGAACCAAACTATAGGTTTCAGGTAGCTGATGTCCCCAATGATCCGAGTTTTTCGAAGCAATGGTCACTTGAATCACCAACTGCCGTTCATATTGATGCAACCCGCGCATGGGGACTTCACAAAGGATCACATTCACTGAAAATCGCGGTGCTCGACACCGGCATCGACCGTACCCATCCTGAATTTTCAGACAACATCTGGAGTAATCCATTGGAAGTCGCTGGGGATGGTATTGACAACGATGCCAATGGCTATATCGATGGCACCAATGGCTGGGATTTTACATTAAATGCGCCTGGTGTGAATCGCTCTAACGGTGATAACGATCCGACAGATGGGCATGGGCACGGCACACATGTCTCCGGCATCATTGCCGCTCAAGGCAATAATGCAACCGGTGTGACGGGAATCTGTTGGGATGCAGCAATCGTTCCGCTAAAGGTCGCAGGAAACGATGGAAGTGGCCTGACGAGCTGGATGATTGCCGCTGTTGAGTACTGCGTTCGCAATGGCATCCCGGTCGCTAATGCTTCCATTGGTGGGGCGAACTACAGCGGTTACTGTAAGGCTGCCATCGATGCGGCAGGGATCCAAGGCTATCTCCTCTTCGTTGCTGCCGCAGGAAATAACGGTTCGGATAATGATGGTACGCCGTTTTATCCGGAAACGTATGACTGCCCTAATATCGTTTCTATGGCAAGCATCACTTCGAGCGGGGCGATGTCATCCTTCTCTAACCGTGGTATCGCAAGTGTAGACATTGCAGCACCAGGTTCATCGATTACATCCACGTATCCTTTAGGCAAGTCCGTCAGTGGATATACAACGCTTTCCGGTACATCAATGGCCGCTCCGATGGTCGCCGCTGTAGCCGGGTTGCTTTAGGAACATCGCCCGGAGTGGGGCTATGCGGAGATTAAAGAGACATTACTTGCATCCGTGACTCCACTCACCAGCCTTTCGGGAAAAGTTTCATCGGGAGGATTGGTCAATGCCTATCAAGCGATGATACGTGCAAATCAGGTGGAGTTGGTGAGTTTACGTCTCACACGTGATGTCCTTCGTGGTGGAGATAGCGTGACTGCTGAGCTGACGCTCGATCGTTCAGCCGCGGCGGGTGGGGTGGTTGCCGACCTGTCATCCAGCAATCCAGCCGTGGATCTCCCTGTGAGCGTGCGTATTCCCGGCGGGATGTCAACGGTTACTGTATCCGGGGTGGCGAGGACGGTCGGGATGACAACGACTGGAGATGTATCTGCCACGGTTCAGGGAAAGACGCTCAGGGGTCCTGTTACGGTAAAGCCTCCAATGTTGTCAGCGGCACACGTAACGCTTTCAGTGCTTGCACCTGGTGGTGTTACCCAAGGCGTTGTTACGCTGCAGCAGCCTGCGGGTCTCAGTGGACTTGATGTATTACTTACATCCGATAATCCAGGCATTATCGTTCCAACCAGCGTACATATCGATGCTGGGCAGACAGAGACTGAGTTTAGTGTCACCGTTGCAAAGGGTTGCGTGTCTGGCGCGTTTCAAATCAAGGCATCCACCGATGCAGATTGTGTGTGCATTGACATTGCTGTCCTTGGTGCTGTGTTACAGAATGTTGGCTTTAGCCCAGCGGTGGTGGTCTCCGGTCAGCCGATGTTGCTAAGAGTCTGGCTGAGTGCTCCGGCACCAGTGGGCGGCTTGGTGGTTACGTTACAAGCAGGAACCAGTCACCTTCAGATACCTCGCGAGGTGGTCATCCCGGCGGGTGAGACGCAGATCGATGTCCAGTCCATCGCGCCATCGGTTTCAAGCAATGAAGCGATGGCAATCACTGCGGGGTTTTATGGGACATCATTTGGTGCAACTGTATTGGTTGTTCCGTGTAAGCTGACAGCTGTCATCCCGGATGTAAGTGATCTCGAAGCGGGTGCAATGACAACCGTGGCAATCCGTTTGGAGGGAATTGCCGGTCCTGGCGGCTACGATGTTCAACTTTCAGATGCATCCGGGCTGCTCACGTTTCCGCGTTCGGTGCACATTATGGAAGGTCAGTCATCCGCTGTTGTGCTGCTGCGCGCTGCAAATGTCAATACCAGATTGAGCGTGGTGCTTGTCGCATCGGATGGCCTTACTGAGCTCTCGGTCCCCTTTACAGTGTCGCCTGTGGATATTGCGTTATTGTCGCTAAGTACTGCCGCAGTGACGGGTGGTGCGGGAGCAACGGGCACGATTGCGCATGTATTACCAGCGCCTGGGTCAGGAGTGGATATCGCATTAACGAGTAGTAACAGCTCAGTGAGTGTGCCTGTGAGCGTACACATTCCTGCTGGGGCGACTCGTGGGTCCTTTGCGCCTGCTCCATCGCCGGTCCGCGAAAAGGTCATCGTTGACATTTCCGCGAGCGCTGGAACGCTTGTCGTATCGAAGTCACTCACGGTCAATCCGGCGATGGTTTTATCAGTGAAGCTGCAGCGGACATCGATGATTGGTGGGAGTACTCAGGATGTCACAGTTAACCTCAGTGGCCCTGCGCCAGATGGTGGCGTGATCATTTCAATGTCCACAACGAACACAGCCGTTCGGCTACCAACAACGCTTCGTATTCCTGCTGGGGCAACGAGTGGTGTGGTCAGCGTTTTGTCAGTGCCTGTCGCTTCCAAAGTAACCGGTCAGCTGGTTGCTCAGGTTGGGGCATTGAAAAAGACAGCCAGTGTCGGCGTGATTCCAGCGGTAATCAGCTCAATCGTTGCCAGTCGCGGGACGATTGTGAGCGGGGAGAGTGTGGACTTTACGGTCAACCTTACGGGTGTTGCACCAGCTGGCGGGACCTCGATGGTGTTGACATCTGCAAGTGCTGCACTGAGTGTTCCTGCGAGCGTCACGGTACCCGCGGGGCAGACATCAATATCATTCACTGCTGCATCGAACCCAGTCGCCAAAGCGGTTTCTGTGAAGATAACAGACAAAACAGGTCTGGTATCGAAGTCAGGGTACGTTGCGGTGACTCCGCGGTGACACGCGGATACTCAACACATGCATGCTGATATCCGTCGTATAGTTTTGAATATGCGGATATACGCGCAGTGTCTTGGGTGATTTGAAGTGCGGTCACTGATGCCCATCGTTTAGCACCTGCGTTCAGGCTGCGTTGCGAGTGGGCATCTTCGTTGAGGGGATGTTATTCGCTGGATGTTCCATCGTCTTGAAGAGCGGTATAGCCGTCTGCCTCAAGCGCGATGAAAAATGCGCTCAGTTCGATATTGAGCCCGCGGCAGATTCTGCGGCAGATATCGATGGTAGGAGAGCGTCGTCCAAGCTCTACATCGGTCATGTAAGTACGGTTGATTCCGCAGTGGTAAGCAAATTCTTCCTGCGCAAACCCCTTCTCTTG
>JBJTQN010000011.1:0-22843 GCA_046075665.1 Armatimonadota bacterium
GCTGCGCGGGTGAGCGCTGCAGATGGCCCTTACGGCTGGGATGTTCACCTGACCCCACTCGGTGCAACAGATTACGGGGCCGAATGGTCAGTTTCTAAGCTCGACTGGCATGGTGCTGAGCGTACACTTGATATTTCGGCAGCAGTGGCTGACCTGACCATCGCCGAGCTGAGGACGCTTGGTAAGGTATTACCTGCAACCGAATATACACCCGCTGGGTGGACAGACAAGATTCCAGAAAACCTCAGTGTTAAGGTCGCGATGTCAGCGGATTTAACCCTCCACCATGATGGAGACCGCTGGGTTGATCCATTTATCAAGATCAATGCCTCTGGCGAATCGCCATCGCTTGGACTTGCGAAGTTTGACAGCCTAAAATTGGATGCAACGCTTTCCAATCGTGTCTGGACAATAACAAAAGCGTCCTTGAATTCCAAGGAAGCTGAAATATCCGGGCGTGGAACTCTGCGTTTGCCCGAAGGGACTGCGGATAGCAGTTACGGGATGGACCTGGTTTTTGAATCCATTCAGCCATCCATGGAGCTGTTCAAACCGTTCATCGGGGAGATTCCATTAGTTGGCAACTGGGACAACGTCACCATTGTTGCCAAGGGTACGACTGAACGGCCACAGATTCAGGGCACGATTGATGGGAATGATCTTGTCTGGCAAAAATCATCCAGCGAGCGAATCAAACTGGATGTCGTCCGTGTTAATGCCCGCCTCGAAGCTAATGACAATGGTGATCTCTACCTCTATATTGATGACTCGTTGGCTAGGCATGTTGATGAGGCAATCATACTGACCGCTGGTGTTCCAATCAACCTCGAAGCGATGCGCATCATTCCTGACAAGCCGATTCAGGCGCTGAATATGTCTGCATCCAAGGTTCAAATGAAGACCATTGCGGATGCCCTACAGTGGAAATCTGTGGATGTTTCAGGTGAGTTGAATGGCACGGTTAGTGTAACTGGTTCGTTGAATAAGCCATTACTTGGTGGGGAAGTCGCTCTCACCGATGCAAGCGCGGCGTTGGTACCTGACAAAATTAAGCGTCAAGTGGTCAGTGCGATGAAGTCAGGCAATCTCGCCATCACGCTGAGCGGCAATACTGCAGAGGTGAAAAGGGGAGAAATTCTCCTTGCATCGCCACCATCTCAGCCTCGCGTATCCGGAGGCGTGGCAACGCTATCTGGCACGGTCCGTATCGATAATCTGGAAGACTTCACACGGTTGTTCCAAAAGGCAGAGGCAAATCAGCCTGTCGCACGTTTGCGCGGACAGTATGACCTGACAATCGAGGCGATAGCGTTACGTCCGGAAGTCAATAACCTAACCGCTTGGCTTGAAGTCAAGGACCTCAAGGGAGCGGATGGATTAGGGGAAGCGCTCAGTGCTCAGGTTGATGGAAGCATCAAGATAACGGGTGGACTCCTTAGCCCGGTGTTTACGACTGCGGAGAACAAACCTCTTGAGGTCCGGGATGCGATTTTCCGCGTGCCCCGCCCAAGTGTGCCAACAACGGATTCAAAGCGTGTGCCGGTCAACCCCCAGTGGAACCTTGGAATCAAGCTCGTGACGGACGCCCGGGCTATCCTGTTTGCGAGTACGACAACGGGATTGGAGCTGCGTGGTCGGGGGGATGTTAACGTTGGCGGGAATATGGTCGATACGACGGTCGTAGCCAACCTTATCACCACTGGAGGGCAGTTACGTTATCCGCTTGCGCGTCTGGATGTGAACCGTGGCGGTGATGTGTTGGTGAACTGGTCCAAGCTGAAATCAACGGCAACGCTGGCAGGAGTTGTCGCAGAAGGACGAATTACAGGAATCGCTGATAGCAACGTCACCCGGGCCGTTGATTCGCGCTTTGCAAACCCTGTTCTTGCGAACACAGGCGCATCAACATCGCAGACGTACCGAGTGCTGGCAAAACTCTCTGGAGTCGTCGACATCGGAGCCGTGGGAGGTACGGAGATTCTTCAGCTGCTCACCCTTGATGCCGAACCTGGACTAACCCGCAACCAGATTGTCGATTTATTGGGTGCACGGCGACAGTTTGACCTGATAGCCAGTGGCGACACAGACCAGGCAGTCCGCGAATTTGGCAACCGTGTTTTCGAAACCGGTCTCGTACCAAGCATCTTTGCTCCGATTACAAATAGTGTGCGGGACACGCTTCGCCTCGATGCCCTTGATGTCACCTATGGCACGGATGGCTTGGCGACGTTCCGCGTTGTCCGGCGCTTTGATGAGCCATATGATAAGTTTAGCGTGGACCTTACCCGCAGCTTGTCGACGCGGAACCAGGCGGGTCGCCAGCTTCCATACAGTTATGGTGTGAATTACGAGCTGTTTACATTCCGAACGCGCGGTCGCTACCAGCCCCGCTTCCTCCTCGGAGCGGCTCAAACCAGCACGCAGCGTGACACATTGTTCTTCATCCGCGGGACGGTCAACTATTGATGTCTGTGCCATCCGGATCCCCGATCTCCGGACCGGACGCGAATTGCCACGAAACCATTCGGTTTCAGAAACGTCCAAGGTAGTGAAACATTGGACGACCAGAACGCTGCACCGGAGCAATATCCGGACCGCTATCCTTTCTGGGGGGCTGAGGCACGTAAGCGCCGGGCCTTTGAAGCGGCCTACCGCGCGCATGAGATTCGGATTTACAACTTTATTTTGCGGATGGTTGGCAACCCTGATGATGCTGCTGACATTATGCAGGAGACGTTTGTCAATGCATGGCGATCATGGGGGAAGTTTAGAGGAGAGTCTCAAGTCTTTACGTGGCTGTATCAGATTGCATACAACAACGTAAAGAATTGGTACAAGGTTCGTGACCGCAGGAGGGGACGGGAATCGTTTAGTCTCGATACACCTGTGGGAACGGAAGATGACGATGGAATGGCACGGGATGTGGCTGACTGGTCTGAGCTTCCTGAACGTCTTTTTTTGGATAAGGAACTCGATACGCTTGTGCGGGATGCAGTGGATGCTCTAACACCTGAGTATCGGGACGTTTTTGTGCTCTCTGTGTGGGAGAATATGTCTTACGAAGAAGTGGCGCAGGTAAGTGGATTGACAGTGCCTGCAGTCAAAACGCGACTGCACAGGGCTCGGATCAAAATCAAGCTGAGGCTTGACCCGTACATCGCGGGATTGGGAACAAAGGATAAATGATGTCAAGGGACATCATAAAAGGATGCATATGGTACGACGGCTGGCAATTTCGAGTGCAATGATCGCGCTGGCGACACCTGGGTTTACTCAGGATGCTCGCCCTGTCGCTGAGATCGTCATCACTGGATTAGTGCGCACAAATGATGAGTCGGCCCGTCTGGTGATCCGCAATGCTGGTGTGCGTGAAGGGCAGCCGTTCTCTAATGATGCTTTTACCAAGGCGCGCGCTGCTCTGCGTGACAAAGGGCTTTATGCCGAAGTCTATGCACGGACCGAAGACACCCTTGACCGCAAAATCAAAGTCGTCTTTGAAATCGTTGAGAATCCTGTCATTGGAAATATCGTTTTCTCCGGAAACCGCTCAATTCCAAATGCAAAGCTCCTGCCACTGATGCAAACAAAGCCCGGTGATGTCCTAAATACCAAGACGCTGGCAGAGGACATCACCAAGGTGCGGCGCTACTACGATGAACAAGGTTTCAACATCGTGGTCACTGAGAGCTATCAATTCGACCCAAAAACGGGAACCCTGACTGTTCCATTGCTTGAGACTGTGATCGAGTCCATTGCCATCACGGGCCTCAGTAAGACAAAGGACTTTGTCGTCCGCCGTGAGCTGCGCTCAAAGCCCGGTGATCCACTTAACTTCAAGCTCCTCAACGATGACCTGACACGCCTACTGGCACTGAACATCTTCCAGTCGCCACGCTTCGAGAATCCGGAGGTTGGATCAGAGGTTGGTAAAGTTAAGGTTACGTTTACGATGCCCGAGCAACGAACCGCACAGGCGGGAATCTCGCTTGGCTATACGGCGCAGCAACGCCTGTTTGGAACGCTCAACTTTGATGAGCAAAACCTGCAGGGTAAGGGCCGTGGTCTAAACCTTGCGTGGACGATTTCCGGTGGTGTTGCACAAAACTCCTATGAACTTGGCTTTACCGAGCCGTGGTTTGACAAACAGAACACCAGCCTCTCAGCCAGCTTGTATAACCGCCTCAACTTCCGCTTCAACCGGATTATGACTGGGTCCCTCACACAGGGCCTGACAAACAATCAGTACTTCGAGCAACGTGAAGGAGCATCCGCACGTTTGTCACGCCCACTGACGGCTGACAGATTTACGCGCGCGTTTGTTTCGGCACGTACAGAGCAGATCCAGGCAAACAACCTGCAGGTTAACTACGAAACACTGACGAACGACCAGATTCAAAACCTCCGCGGAGCGTTGATTCAGAATGGCGATGTCTCCGCGTTGACGTTTGGCTTGACATCCAATCGCGTCGACAACCCTCAGGATCCTTCGAAGGGCTTTTTCTTCAGCCCAAGTATCGAAGTTGGTTCCAGCGGCTTCAACTTCCAGAAACCCCGCCTCAACCCGGATTACATCGATGCGACGGCAACCCCCAATATCCCACGTGTACTCATCGATACACGCTCGCAAAACGGTGCGTTTTCGAAGCTGATATTCGATGTCCGTAAGTACACAAACCTCGAAAAGCCCCGTCAAAATTTGACCGACACCCGGAAAGTCCTGGCCAGCCGCCTCTTGATTGGCGTAGCTACCGGTAATATCTCGTTCTCAGAGCAGTTCTTCATGGGGGGACCCGACAACCTTCGTGGCTACTTCAATGACCGCTTTTGGGGAAACCGGACGTTCCTCTTCTCGAACGAGCTGCGCATACCGTTCGGAAAAGACAACCCGCTTGGTGGTGTTGTGTTCGCGGATGTTGGTGATGCATGGAACGCAATGGATGTAAACCGTGAGAACATTCCAGGGTTTGATCAGCACTCACAATTTAAGCCACAGTGGGGACTTGGCTTCGGTCTTCGCATCACTATCGGAGGAATCGGTAAGATTCGCCTTGACTACGGCTTTGATCAGAAGGGCACCGGCAGGAGCCACTTCTCTATCGGACAAACATTCTAGGGACTGGTATTAGAAATCATGAACCTCGCAGGCTATAAAACCACTGCTCGTATTTTCGGCGCATTGCTGCTAGCAACCGGCACCATCATCGGTACGCAACAGGCATCTCATGCACAGGCTCAACAGTTCGGCATCGTGAACTTCCGGCGGTGCGCTCAGGAGTCGAAAATGAAGGCTGAGTTGGATGCGAAATTCGCCGACATTTCCAAGCAGCTTCTCTCTGTTTTCCAAAAGATGAAGGATGCAAATGCGGTTTTCCTCGAAGCAAACGAAATTAAAGAATTGGCTGCACTTTACGAGAAGGCTCAGCCATCCGATGCTGACAAAAAACGAATTGAAGCATTGGTAGGCAAGGCTGACTTGAAGCAGGGGGCCGCAAAGCGCCTTGACCAAACAGTCAATCCGACGGCTGAGCAAAAGCAGGAGCTCCAAAAGCTTGCACAGGCACAGCAGGATGGCGCTGCTATTCTTCAGGCTGTTGGTGATGACTTCCAAAAGCGAGTGGATGCCAAGGCAGCAGAGCTCGAAGAGCAGCTGGCCGTCAAGGTTCGCGAAGTGGTAGCCCAGGTTGCCAAGGAAAAGAACCTCGCTCTCGTTTTTGACTCGGGACTGGTTATCTATGCATCGCTGGATATCACGGCGGATGTACTCAAAGTCCTCCAAAAGTAAGCTGCTTGCGGCGTGCATATTGGCACTGTCCACCGCTGCGTGTAAACCGACACCGGATGCCTCTGGCATCCGGGTCTTTGTCGATTTAGAGAGCCTGGTAAAAAGCGTCCAACCGGCGGACAACCGCACAGTAACACTCCGTCTTCCGGCACCTGGCGTAATAAAGTCTGATGAACCACTTTCCGCGCTGTCAGCTACCACCTGGGATAACCGCGCAGCTGCACTGGCAAAAGATCTTGGTGTGGCGCGTGTTGTTCTTGAGAAGTCTGGAGTGGATGGTCTGAGCCGCGTCCGCAAGGAAGCAGAAACCGCTCGGCAAACCACCTTGAATGCGCTTCGTACAACGATTGAAGTAGAAGAACGGCAACAACTTGCCCTCGAAGAAGCGGCAATTGTGACGAAGTCACAAACGACAACGATACCCCCCTATATTTCCGATGGCGCAATTGGCCTCCTCCAGGTTGCGATTGCGAGTGAAACCGCCGTACTGGGAGACCAAACGATTCCAGAGCTGCCCGCGGATCTTGTCGCATCTGAGAGAAAACGCTTTCAAGGAACGACCGCGCATATTGAGAAAACTACAGATGGCTCTCTGAAAGTCGTCGTCGTTTATCCTAATGGAGAGAAGCCGACTTATGTGCGCAGCCGGGCAGAAATCGTCCGGGATGCTTTGCAAAAAGAAATGCAAAGACTTGCGACTATTCGTGATGATCAGTTGTCTAAAGTCGTGGAAGGACAGACTTCAGCGATGAATGCTGTTCGGGGCACGGCCGCAATACGCCTACGGCAACGGTTGGATTCTGCTGAATCCGCTGTACCCGTGGATGTGAAATCGGCAGTGAGGCAGCAGGAAGTCGGTGATGTGGTCGAGAGAATCCTCTCATCTGCCGATATTGCAATGGGGGATGTTGGTTCGTCCAAACCGGTGCTTCGGCATCGGACAGCGGCAATTGCGCCAAGACAATCGCGGGTGCGGGTATTTGACTTGTCAGATATCAGCTACCGGCAGAGGATACGGCGTGAGGTGACTGACTTTGTTCAGGACACTGCACGGCGTAATGGCTGGATTGCGGTGTTCGATCGCTCTTCGGCAAGTGCCGATAAGACGCAGTTTATGAGAGCTGCGCTTATCAGGGAGCGACGGTTTATTTGGTGATGGATATGCAAATGCGTACAGCTGGTGAGTTGGCAAGTCTTGTACAGGGCGCTGTTCTTGGCGACCCTGATATTGAAATCGTTGGTGTGGCATCAATCAAAGATGCGCAAACGGGTGACATCACCTTTGCGGAAACCGACAAGTTCATACGGGATGCTCATGCCAGCGGAGCAAGTGCGATCTTAGTCCCTAACACACCGGAAGTCGTAGCGCTTAGTCCTGCAATCGGAGTCGGAGCGAAAGTTTTCATCACTGTAGACAATCCACGCCTAGCATTCACGCAGCTGCTTGATCTCTTCGCTCCCTTAGTTCAGTTAGAGCGCTCAATCCATGAATCTGCAGTACTGGAATCGGATGTCAAAGTTGGTGAAAATGTCGCTATAGGTGCAAACGTTGTCATCGGATCCAATGTACGTATTGGAAACAATGTCACTGTATTCCCGTTGGCGTATATCGGCTCAGATGTCGAAATCGCTGATGGTGTCGTCATTCACCCCAATGTTTCTGTGTTGCATGGCACGTTGATTGGAGCACGAACGATTATCCACAGCGGTGCCGTAATCGGAGCGGATGGCTTTGGATATCTCCAAGTGGATGGACATCACCGTAAAGTCGCTCAGATTGGTCACGTTATCATCGGCTCGGATGTCGAAATCGGTGCAAATGTAACGATAGACCGGGCCAAAACAGGCGCTACCACTATTGGAAATGGCAGCAAATTGGACAATATGGTCCACGTTGGCCATAACTGCCAAATTGGTGATGATGTCCTTATCGTCGCGCAGGTTGGCCTTGGTGGCGGAGTAGAAATTGGAAACAACGCCATTCTTGCCGGTCAGTCTGGTGTAAAAGAACAGATTAAGATTGGTGCGCAAGCCATTATTGGTGCCCAGTCTGCAGTGCTTCGCGATGTACCTGCCGGAACATTTGTCTCCGGGAGTCCAGCGCGTCCGCACCGTGAAACATTGCGTGGATATGCATCCATGATGCAGGGCGCTGACCTACAGAAGCAGGTCGCCAGCCTCATCGAGCGCATCGCCGCACTCGAGGCACGACAACCGGGCGCGTGAAATCATCCATCTCCGTTGACGGTGTGGGAATCCACACCGGTGAATCCGCACGTGTGACACTCAGTAGGAGTTCGACGCCCGGAATTCACGTTCATACCACGTCAGGGTCAGTGACACTTTCCACCGAAAATGTTATCGAAACGACGCGATGTACTGTTGTTGGGCAAGGTTCTGTACGCGTTTCAACGGTTGAACATCTGTCAGCCGCATGCACTGCGCTCGGTGTGACTGCGTTGGATGTCGCACTCGAAGGCCCGGAGTTGCCGATTGGAGATGGAGCCAGCCTATTCTGGATGGATGCTTTGGCTGAGCTTGGATTCAACCGTGAATCGCCTGTTTGGCGTGACATTCCATCGGCTGTTGAAGTATCCGGGACAAACGGAGCTTTCATCGGTATTTATCCTGCCACTGCACCGACGGTAAGTGTTCTGATTCAGTTTCCGGATGTAGTTGTTGGCACGATGGCCGCGCGGTGGGTACCGGGAGAAGAGCACTTTAGGGGCGCAGTAGCTCCCGCGAGAACCTTTGGCTTTCGCCATGAAGTGGATGCACTCATCGCTGCAGGGCTTGGACGGGGTGGAACGCTGGAGAATTGTATTGTCGTAGAAGAAACAGGTTACGCAGGACCACTTCGCATGGACCGTGAGCCGGCAATACACAAACTTTTGGACCTCGTTGGCGATTTAGGTCTCTGTGGTTGGCTCCCCACCGCACAGATTGTGGCGGTTCGGCCCAGTCACGGGTTGAATGTAACCGCAGCGCGCGAGCTGTCTGCATTGATGAGAAAGTAGGACATTATGGACATCGATTTAACCAAACCGCTGGATATTCGAATTGTGCAACGCATATTGCCACATCGCTATCCATTTCTTCTGGTCGACCGTGTTCTCGAAGTCGAAGCGGGTGTCCGTATCAAAGGCATCAAGAATGTCACGGTAAATGAACCGTATTTCGATGGACACTTTCCAGGTAATCCCATCATGCCCGGTGTGCTTCAGCTTGAAATGATGGCGCAGATCTCAGGAATTAGCCTGTTACTGTGTCCTGAGTACGAGGGGCGGCTTGCTTTGCTCGCAGCGATTGACAAAGCGCGTTTCCGGCGCCCGGTAGTACCGGGTGATGTCCTGCTGGTCGAAGCTGAAGTTACGAAAATGCGTGGACCGATGGGGTGGGTCAAGTGTACGGCGACCGTGGATGGAAAAGTCGTGTGTGAAGCGGAAATCGTCTTTGCACTGTCGACACAGGATCGGGAGCTGGGAGTATGAGTACCGTGATTCATCCGACCGCAATTGTGGATGAGAATGCGGTAATTGGCGATGGCGTAAAAATCGGACCCTTTTGCGTTATTGGTCCAAACTGCAGGATTGGAAACAACACAGAGCTCTTCGCACACGTTGTGCTTGAGGAAAATGTGACGCTTGGTGAGGATTGTTCCCTCAAGGCTGGCGTTGTACTTGGTGGCCAGCCGCAGGATCACAAATTTAAGGGTGAGGACACTGGAGTGATCGTTGGTGATCGTGTCCAGCTGCGCGAATATGTCACCATCCACCGCGCAACGGGTGAAGGGAAAAACACGGTTGTTGGAGATGACAACCTCCTGATGGCCTATGTCCACGTCGGTCATAACTGTCAAATTGGCAGTCGCAATATGCTGTCAAGCTATGCTGGACTCGCTGGGCATGTGACGATTGAGGACAACGTCGTCATCGGCGGAATGGTAGGAATCCACCAGTTTGTCCATGTTGGCAAGTATGCGATGCTCGGTGCGTATTCAAAGATTGTTCAGGATGTACCACCGTTTATGCTAGCGGATGGCCGTCCTGCGGAAGTTCTTGACATCAATGCAATCGGTTTACGCCGGTCGGGCCTGCTGCAGGAAGACCGTAACACAATTAGTGATGCATACAAGCTCCTGTATCGCAGCTCGATGAATCGTGCTCAGGCGCTTGAGCAGATTCGCACCGAGCTACCACAGATTGAAGCCTTGGAATATCTGGTTACATTTGTCGAACGGGTTTCAAAGGGGTCGGCTGGCCGTCAGGATGACCGCCCACGCCGCTGAGGCGAACACATGCAAATTGCCATCACTACCGGTGAAGCCAGCGGAGACAAGGTCGCGGGTGAACTTGCCCGGAAGCTGAAACTCCTCCAACATGATATTCAAATCTGGGGGGTTGGAGGGTGTGCGATGGCTTCGGCAGGAGTCGATGTCCTCGTTGATACCAGCCGCTTCGGTGCGATTGGTGTCGGGGGTGTCCTTCCGCTCTTGCCAAAGATTCTTGGCGCGCGAAAGCAGGTCTTTACGGCGCTGCGTGAGCGACGACCGGATGTTCTTGTCGCCATAGATGCCGGTGCGTTCCACTATGGCTTTGGTCCCTTTGCTGGCCTGTGTCCGTGGGTACGCAAAAACCTTCCGGAAACGCGTATTCTGGCTTGGATGCCACCCGGGTCCTGGAGGAAAACGCTCGCAGGGAGCACCCTTGGTGCATGTACAGATGCCGTGTCCAGTCCATTTCGCTGGAATGCAAGTGAGCTACAGCGTCACGGGGTGAATGCCACGTTTACCGGACATCCTCTGCTTGACTTTGTGAAATCCGAAATGACGGATACCACAGCGGCAGCAAAGTGGGGTCTCGACATGAACCGGCCTGTTGTTGCATTGCTTCCGGGAAGCCGCGAACAGGAGCTGGGTGAGCTTTTGCCGGTCATGCTTGATGCAGCATACCAAATGGCAGAGCGTGTTCCAGGCGTTCAATTTCTGCTCGGATTGGCTCCAACCATCGATCGGGAACGGGTCCAGACTGCAGTCATGGACGCACATCGGCGGGCACAAACCCGGGCGCGTGAAACAGATGATATTCCTCCTATATCATCCGGTCCCGCCTTGACACCGGTGCATGTAACGGCCGGTGCATCAAAGGGAAATGGACAGGGGCAGCCATGGCATGTGGAACGCTCCACGCGAAACACACATATGTTGCCTCTGGTGATCGTAGAGGGTGCGACATTTGATGTCCTGAAAATGGCAGATGTAGCGGTCTGTGTTAGTGGTACGGTGACGCTCGAGGCGGCGATTCTCGGGACTCCGATGGTGATTGTCTATAAGCTGCCGAAGTCGGGAGTTTGGCAATACAAGCTCATGAAGAAGCGACTACCAGAGCATATAGGACTTCCAAACCTGATCGCTGGAGAGCAAATTTGCCCTGAGCTGCTTCAGGATGCGGTATCGGTTGATGGGATTGCTGCCGAGACCGTGATGCTGCTACTCGATCCAGAGTGGCTGTTCCGGATGAAGGAAGGCCTGCGCAGTGTACGGGATGGCCTCGGTGAGCCTGGAGCGGTTCAGCGGACGGCGGAGCTGGTCGTCGCTCTTGGAAGTGTCAACCGGAAATGAACCTTGTTATTTCACCGTGTCCTAATGATGTCTGGGTTTTTGCTGGGTGGATTCTCGGTAAGGTTGAGGGCCCGGGCGTTGATGTGACGTTTTTGGATGTGCAAGCGGCAAACGATTTGCTAATTTCCGGTGGCGGCGATGCGGATGTCATCAAGGTGTCGTATGGCGTTTGGAATGCGCTGGGTACAAGCTGGCATCCACTTCGTAGCGGAGGAGCGCTTGGACGTGGTTGTGGGCCTTTACTCCTTCGCAATCCTAATGGTCCACCCCTGGATTCAATTTTGGTTCCTGGGCGGCATACCACAGCGAATTTACTGCTTGATGTCTTTATGGAAGAGAAGGTCGTTACGAAGGAGTTCCTACCATTTGATGCCTTATATGCCCGTCTGTGTACTGAGCCTGGGTGCCAGGGCGTCGTCATCCATGAAAGCCGGTTTACATTTGAGCGGGATGGCCTTGAGTTGATTCAGGATCTAGGCGAACATTGGGAGACGGTTACGGGGGCTCCAATTCCCCTTGGCTTGATTGTCCACCGGGATGGGTTAGAAACGGCATTCATTGACGAAACGATCCGTCGAAGCATTGCGTGGGCAGAAGCAAACCCGAATGAGGCATTAGCGTTGTGTGCTGAGCATGCTCAGGAACTAGAGCCTGCTGTGATGACGGCACATATATCCCTATATGTTAACTCCTTTACGAAGGATATCGGGAAAGAGGGGGAGGATGCGATAGCGGCGCTATCCAGCCATCTTCGTCAACGTGAAAGTCACATGCAAACATAAAAGCAAACAGTTGTTTGCATTCCAGTCCTTTGCATGTTATTCTTGGGCATGCAAACAAATGTTCACATGCCTTTCCGGGTTTCGCCCTCTGACGCGAGTATTGCTTTGAGGAAACCCATCATGAGTAATATCTGGCCAGGCTTTGTAGCGACGCATACAGCTTCAGTATCTGTAGTACAGGAATCACAGCGTGAGGCGCGTCGGATGGCCCGTAAGCTTCATGCAGAGCGCCGGCGCAGAACTGTTTGGGTGATGATTGCCTTAGTGATCGGCGCGGTGATTGGTTCGATGTTCAGTAAGGCGCACAGTCAATCGGTCCCTGTGCCTCCGACCGTGGTCAGGGTTGGTAGCGGAGACACGGTGTGGTCGCTTGCGAAACGCTATCCACGGACTGGCGTCACCACCGGTGCGCGTATGCATCAAATCCTGAGAGCCAATCCCGATGTATCCGGGACGCTATACGCTGGGGACACCATTGTCATTCCTGGACGTTAGAAGTCAACTTATCGACAGTCCGATTGGGCAGTCAATTCGGTTTGAATTTCCAGCTTGCTCATTGGCATTCGCAGGTGTCGCCGCAGCTTGTTTTAGTCGGCAGTCCAGGTTGGGAGCTTCTCGGAATTATGGCAGGCGACTTGCCGTCCACCAGTTATCTGTATGAGTGCCGGGTCATCTGATAAACAACGCTCCGACTTAAACGCACAGCGTGCTTGGAAGCGACAGCCAGTCGGGATGTCCAGGGGGCTTGGTGGATCGCCATCGAGAGCCGACGTCGTACTCCGCTTCGTCGGGTCGGGATTCGGTGCCGATAAAATCAGGCTTCGCGTGTACGGATGTTGCGGGTTGTCGAATATTTCAGTCGTTGTTCCAAGCTCGACAACTCTCCCAAGATACATCACCGCGACGCGGTCGGTCACATGTCTCATCAGCGCCAAGTCATGGCCGATAAACATATAACCCACATTTCGTGCACGCTGGATATCTGCCAAAAGGTTGATCACCTGAGCCCGAACAGAAATATCTAGGGCAGAAACTGGTTCATCCAAAATGACAAGCTTTGGATCTGCGATGATAGCTCTCGCAATTCCGATGCGCTGTCGCTGTCCACCGCTAAATTCATGTGGGTAACGGCGTAAGCTGGACTGGTCAAGCCCCACGGCATCCAATGTTGCCTCAGCACGCGCGATTCGTTCCGTACGATCCTTGCCAATTTGATGGACTTCAAGCGGTTCGAGCAGTGACTGTAATATCGTCCGGCGCGGGGATAGACTCGCATATGGGTCCTGAAAGACCATTTGAACATTGCGTCGGAACGCCAACAACGCTGAACCAGACAACCCGGCTGGATTTTGCCCATCAACGCTAACCGTTCCCTGAATGGGATTCACGAGGCCAAGGACCGCCTTCGCTAGTGTCGACTTTCCGCAACCCGATTCACCGACGATGCCTAACGTCTCACCCGCGGCTATATCGAGAGTGACTCCATCTACAGCACGTAACGTCCGACGACCTACCGGATAGTGAACATGGACATCGTTGATCGCTAACATCCAGCAACCTCACTCACCCGATGACATGCGACCAGCTGCGATCTCTCACTCGTTCCAAGCTGAACCAGCGGGAGTGGTGCATCACAACCGGTCGTTGCCACTCTGCACCGAGTCTTGAATGGACATCCCGCGCCACGCTGACCACTCGTCGGTGGTTGGCCAGGAATCGAAACCAGTGGTTCTCCCGGGACAGCCCGGTCTGGTAAGCTTTCAAGCAGCGCCTGTGTATATGGATGGCCAGGTTTTGCAAACAATGTTTCGACATCCGTACTCTCGAAAACCTTGCCACCGTACATCACAACGACGCGATCACACAGCTCTGCGACAACCGCCAGGTCGTGGGTGATAAACGCAATCGCCATCCCGGTTTCGCGCTGCAGTTGACGCAGCAACTGAAGAATCTGCGCCTGCACTGTCACGTCCAACGCCGTAGTCGGCTCATCAGCGAGCAAAACTTCCGATTTACATGCAAGGGCCATCGCAATCATCACACGTTGGCGCATACCCCCTGAAAGCTCGTGAGGATATTGCTTCGCGCGTCGCTCCGGATCCGGAACCTGCACCTTATGCAGCGCATCCACGGCGGCATCCATAGCTGCGCGACCCTTCAGACCTTGATGCAACATCACTGCTTCGGCAATCTGCGCGCCTACAGTGAAGACAGGATTCAAAGATGTCATCGGGTCCTGAAAGACCATCGCTGCTCGCTTACCCCGCATCCCAGCTGCCGTAGCGGGCGTTACTGGGGAACCCGAAATGTGGATCGAGCCGCTGAGCACAGTCAATGGGGCCGGGAGCAAGCCTAGGACTGCCAGCATCGAAAGTGTCTTACCCGACCCGGACTCTCCCACGATGCCAAGAATCTCACCCGCTTGGATGGACATATTGACACCATCGACGATGACATGCTCACCGGTTGAGTCAATCCATCCGATACGTAAGTTTTCAATTTCGAGGACTGCTGGCATGATGTGTTAGTCGAAGAGGCTGGAGACGGACGCGTTTTGCCATATACGATGGATGGCTTCGGAGAACACTTGACTAGTTGAGAGCACTGTACAGCGGGCAGGACGTCGGGAATCCGGAAGCGGAATCGTATCGGTGGTGATCACCTCACGAATCTCCGGGCGGCTTAGACGCTCAGTGGCCTTACCTGCAAACACTGCGTGTGTACACGCAATCGTGATATCCGGTGTCGCGCCGTTGGCGAGCAGTGTGTCGACGATTTCGTTAATCGATCCACCTGTTGAAATGATGTCATCGTAGACAATACATCGCTTGCCCCGAACATCCCCGGCAAGACCCGAAATCTCCGACTCGCCATGCGCTGGATGGAATTTATATCCAACGGCGAGCGGAACGTTCAGGCGGGATGCCAGTTTGCGAATTGTCTTTACTCTGCCTTCATCCGGAGATACAAGGCAGACATTATCCATTGACTGCTGTGCAAGATGATCGGAAATAACTGGTACGGCAGTAAGGTGATCAACAGGGACATCAAAGAAGCCTTGAATCGCATCCGCGTGGAGGTCCATCGCCACAATGTGGTCTGCGCCTGCAGTGCTTAGGAGATCGGCAATGAGTTTTGCCGTAATGGGTTCCCGCGGCCGGTCTTTCTTTTCCTGACGGGCGTAGCCGTAGTATGGCAGCACACAAGTAATCCGGTAAGCTGCAGCTCGCTTCAGGGCATCGATGGCGATGAGAAGCTCCATTAGGTTGCCATCGATGGGAGCACAGGTTGGCTGAATCAGAAAAACATCCGAACCGCGGACAGACTCTTCAAACTTGACATACACCTCTGAGTCGGGGAACCGTGTGATCCGAAGCCCACCGAGCGGAATACCCAGCCGTTGGACGATTGCCTCTGCAAGGGCCGGATTTCCGGTACCGCTGAAAACTGCAATGGGATGGCGTTGAGACATGGTTTCCATAATATCCTTGCGGGGGTTAGTCTGCGTGTTCCGAGACTCTGAGTACTACCTTGCCACACGTGCCAGCTTGCATTAAGGCAAATCCAGCATCAAACTGGTCAAACGGAAGAATGTGTGTCCGGATGGGGGTCACATCAAGGCGTCCTGATGCAAGCAAGTCCTGCATCGTAAACCAGGTGTCATACAACCGACGGCCCACAACACCATGAATACGAAGTCCCTTGAAAATGATGTCTTCGGCAACATTAAGGTCAACACTACCCGCGGGAATACCCATCAGAGAAATGCGTCCGCCGGGCTTTGCCAGCCGCAGACTCTGCTGAATCGCCTGTGTAGCACCTGACATCTCAAGGACGACATCAACACCCATTCCGTGGGTGAGTGTCGCCACTGCATCATCGACATCCGTGTCGCGTACATTCAATACATGGTCCGCACCGACCGTTTTTGCCAAGTCCAAGCGATATCGGGATGCATCCGTCGCGATAATGTTGGTTGCTCCAACAGCGCGGCAAACCGCGATAGCGAAGAGTCCAATAGGTCCACACCCGAGAATTGCGACGGACTTACCGGCAAGGGGCTCGACCAATGCCGCATGCACAGCATTTCCAAGCGGATCCTGAAGACAACTGATCGTGTTCGGAATGCGCGGGTCATTTTTGAGGACACTTGCCGCCGGAACGGCGAAGTACTGACCGAAACAACCATCCGTGTCAACACCGAAAATCTGTGTACTTGTACAAACGTGGCCATCCCCTGAACGGCACTGCCGGCAATGTCCACATATCTTATGCGATTCCCCTGACACACGGTCTCCAGGGACGAAGCCAGTTGTGTTTGGACCGAGCTCGAGCACTTCTCCAGCCCACTCATGACCCATCGTCACCGGTGGCTTTACGCGTGCCGCAGACCATGCATCCCAGTTGTAAACATGCAAATCGGTACCACACAAAGACACAGCATCGATACGGACGAGGAGCTCTCCAACACCCGCAACAGGCATTGGTCGGGTTGTCCAAAGGGCTCCTCCAGCAGGAGTGTTTTTGACAATGGCGTTCACGAAGTCGATTCTATCTGTTACGAGTCGCAAAATCAGGCATCCAGCCGGGAAAACCACCATCCAAATTGGGACAGTCCTAACGTTGTCCACTTATGTTTGTTGGCGTGGAACCGGAAAAATCATGCCGTGGTGAGCCGTGTTTACGTACACAGGGATGCACGTAAGGAGTCATCAGACAGGTACAATCCACACATGTCAGCCACTGCCTTACGAGACGAATCTGCTGCGAAAAACGCAGGCGTGGCCGATATCGATGTAATCTCGCAAACGCGCCGTTCCGCTGCCGGGATGAAGTCGCTTGTCGTGACGCTTGCTTTTGCGTTTCTGCTTGTTGTCGCGATGCTCCTCGACATTGTGTATCTATACATCATGGCAGTTGCCCTCGCGATGGTTCAGCCTGTCGCGTATCTTGTGGCCGTCAGATTTACGCCTAAGTACACCGTCAAGCGAAACCTTCCACCTGTCGGCGTAGAAGGTCGGCCTGTTGAGATACGCCTCGATGTCAGCTCTGCCGGAGGACTACCGCAAGGCGCCCTGCACATCATGGACCGTGCTCCAAAGGCGTTTACTACGACAACTCCAGCAAGCGAGCTGGGGTGTCTTCAGGAATGGGATGGCATCACTGGGCATCTGTCGTACCAAGCCATCCCTGGTATCCGTGGTGTTTACACGTTTGATCAAGCTACCATGGACTCGAGCGACCCGATTGGGCTTTACTTTTTTGAGACAACCTTAGATGGCTCAGATGTCATCGTCGTACATCCATCATCTGCTCTTGCACCAAGCGCAACCAATGGCCAGCTTGGTGCACGTGGTCAGGAAGAGCAGGATGGGAGTGTCCGCCGCGGAGAAGGGGTCGACCTGCATGGTGTTCGTGAATACATGCAAGGGGATGGCTTACGCCGCGTCCATTGGCGTGCCAGTGCTCGCCGGGACAAACTCGTCGTCGTCGAATACGAGGATGCCCTTCCTCAGGACATGCACCTCATTCTGATGGGCTCTTCTCACAGCCATCGGGGTGATGCTCGCCAATCCACCTTTGAGATTGCAATTAAGGTAGCTGCTACGCTTTCAGACCGTGTCCAGCGGGATGGTGGAGCTTTTACGATCAGCTGTGGTACGGCGAGATGCTTTGCGCCAAACAAAGGTGATGCCAGACGCGCCAGATTTACGCTACTCGATTGGCTGGCGCACCTCGATGCTCCATCCGTAGAGCTGTGTCCGACAGTTTCCCATACGGCATCCGGTTCGCAAACCCGCACAGCAATTGTCACTCCGACGGTCACACCCACCGTACTTACGCTGATTTCCGACCTGAGGAGAGCGGGGGCTTATACTGAAGTGATTCTGCTTACGGAAGGGACAGCCCCGGAGCGTATTGGCCTTGCTAACATCCCCGCAGGGATTCGGGTTCGAATCTTGGATGAAAATGCTAACCCGTGGCTGGATGGAGGGCGGCGTTTTGTCCGTGCAATTGGTGCAGCCTAAGTCCAGAACACTTGCAACAGTGTCGTTGCCACTTTATCTCGGGGCAGCGTTCACCCAGTGTGCCGCACTACTTGCGGCACGTGAAGTCTTTGTCAATCCCGTCATCGGTGTGCTATGTCTTGTCATCACGCTTGTTGGATTTGCCAGTGCATTCCGCCTCCGCCAGCTGGGAGCCAGCTCGGAATTTCTCCGTGCCGGGGCATTTGGACTCTTTGGACTGGCGGTTCTGCTGTTGTTGACTCGGGTTGTGCTCGGTTCTGTGTCCAGCTACGACTTTCGACAAATCGCGGAGCAGCTCATCCTCGGGACACTAGCCATCGTCGCCGCAGTTGGATCACTGATTCTTGTCACGGATGAAAGCGTTGCGTTCGTGGGCGTCTGGGGGCTTGCCATTGTTGGACTGAGTGCCACATCCGATGTCAACCTTCAGCTCATCATCTATTTCGCACTGTTTCTATTCGGTTTGCTGTTCACGCTCGTTCACATACACGCGCTTGCACAAGCGCCAGCCAGGTCACGCGAGCAAGTTGCCTCCGGAGACTATCTGGTCCGTCAGGTGCGAAGTGCCGGCTTACTTTGGGTAATTGCGGTTTTCCTTGGTGTATTGATTTCTATCCCGACACGGATGGTTGGCAAAAACGTCTCACTTGCGCAGGTTGTGAATCAGCTGCGCGCCGAAAATCAGTCCGCTGCAACGCGCGCATCCCAGCTGGAGCGGCTCAGCGAAGGAGGCGGAACGTTTGGAATTGGCCTTGGACCCCTTCGTGATGATCAGACCCCTGTAATGAAGGTCTATGCATCCGAGCCGCGATTACTTCGCGGTCGGACGTATGACACATATACTGGCAAGGGCTGGACAACGGAGCAGTTTAGGCTTGGCAAGGAAGTCTTCGGAAGTCGCGGACAAAATGGGGTTGCAGACTACGTCATTAGCCCGCGTGCGGATGGTGTCCCGGCATCCGAGCCGCTTTTGAAGTATCGTGTTGTCGCCGCTGATGACATCCTCGCATTGATTTACGTTGCGGGAGATGCGGTGCGAATAAAAGTCAGGTCACCGAGCTTATATGCAACACCGGATGGCAACATTGGAGCTTATGCGTACCTCAGTGAATACGAAATGGAATCACGTGTTCCTACGGCGGATGAAGCGGTTCTCAATGCAACATCGTCAGAGTACGCAACGTCATTACGCCCTTATCTTGCCGTGCCGAACAATCCTGCGATCGCCCAGCATGTGGATGCGGCAACAAAGGATGCTGTGGGCCCATACGCGAAAGCAGAAGCCATTCGCCGCTATGTCGGGGCACGGTGTACCTATAACCTGCAAGCAGCACGCGTTCCCGCAGGACGTGACCCGGTTGATTACTTCCTGAATGATTCCCGCCAGGGGTACTGCGACTTGTATGCATCTTCTGTTGCCATCATGTGCCGAATGGCTGGCTTACCAGCTCGTATCGCGACTGGTTTCAATGGTGGAGAGCCATCAACGGAAGATTCCGCAGCATTTCAGGTTCGCGAAAGTAACCGGCATGCGTGGGCGGAAGTTTACTTTGTTGGGCAGGGCTGGGTTCCTTTTGATGCCACAGCGCTAACGCCAGCCATCGCTGAGACTGCACAGGTCAACCAGGCAGCGGGTGGACGCACATGGCTTTCCCGCCTCCAACAAGCTGTCAGCTCACCATGGATGTTTATTGTTCCAGGGGCATTGTTTATCGTTGCCGCGATGTTCAGGTCATCCAAACGTGACAGTGTTGCTGTGGTTGTTGGTCGAAGTCAGGAAGCCAGGCAGCTAGCGATACTTTGGGCAAGGCTCGAGCGTACGCTTGCGAAAGCGGGTATCGATATAGCATCTTCGCGGACAATGAGTGAGATTGTGACTGATGCCACCGATGTCCTTTTGATTGCAGGTGATACAGACGCTGTAGGTCGACTTCAGCGAGTCGGTTCTGTAACGAGTCAGGTGTTGTACGGGAGACATCCAGTGACATCAGAGGATGTCAAGCGTTTTACTGACGATGTTAGCTTTCTCATCAAAAAGATTAATTCACTTTCCAAGGTTGCACGCGGACGCTGATTCCGGGTGGAATGTGAGACATGCACGCCGATATCCCGCTTGACACCAGAATCGTCCTGATCACCGGCACGCAGTCGGCGGAAAAGACATCCCTTGCGCGCTTGCTGGCGACCCGTGTAGATGCGGATTTTGCCGACTTTGATTCCGAGACGATTGTGGCCGCCGGGACGCCCATTGACCGGTTGCTTTCTGCTGTATCAACGGCTCCATTTGGTGATGGAAAGCGTGTCGTCGTGGTCACGCACGCGGAGCAGCTTGATGATGCGACGCAAAAGAAGCTTGTATCAGGGATTGAGAAGATTCCGAGCTCGGGGCTGATGATTCTCATCACGGGAGAACCTGTGATTGAGGATGGCAAAGCGAAGAAGGGTTCAGTCGTTCTGACTGAGCTAGTCACTGCGGTTAAGAAGCATGGCAAGGTGGCGGATTTTGGTGTTCCGCAGAAGGATGACCTTCGGGCTTACGTGGAGCGGATGGCAAAGGCCCGTGGCAAGACGTTGCGTCCGGATGCGATTGCATTGTTTATGGAGCTACCTTCGGATGACATGCGTCGGCTCGAAACCGAGCTCGGCAAGTTGTTTGACTACATGGGGGATGAAGTCGTTGTCCATGCATCGGATGTTACGGAAGTCCTCTCCCGTGGCCCGGACGAGGTGATTTTCAAGCTTTGCGATGCACTTGGTGCGCGTCGTGGCGGCGAGGCGCTTCGATTGCTTGACAGTACTTTTCACATCGGGACGAAGCCGGATGGAACTGCGCTAAGAGTGTTGACGATGCTTGCGCGTCAGATAAGGCTGGTTCATCAGGCGCGTATTTTGCTTGAACACAGAATGATTGGTCGTGGGGCGGCTCCGCTATCTGCCGAGGTTGCAGCGATGTTGCCGGCGGATGGGATCAAGGCTACGCTTTCGAATCCGAGGATGGCATGGATGGGTGACAAGCTTGCGACACAGGCAAAGCAATGGTCGTTTGATGCCTTGGAAGCTGCCCTCATTGCCATCGAGCATGCGGATGGTTCCCTCAAGGGAATCGTTCCTGGCGGAGATAATCCTCGTGAAATTATAGAGGAGTGTGTTATTCGAATGTGTGCTTGAGGCACACATGTGCCCAAAAAAAGCCCACCGCGCTCCGCGCCGTGGGCTGACTTTTCGGAACCGCTTAGCGATTATGCAGCAGCAGCTGCAGCACGCTTCATGAGGCGGGACTTGCGGCGGTTTGCTGCATTCTTATGGATGATCCCACGCTTTGCTGCACGGTCAACAATGGAAACCGTAAGGCTCATCGCTGTCGTTACCGCGGCGGCATCACCCGCTACAATCGCGGATTGGGTCTTCTTGATAGCGGTCTTGATACGGCTCTTGGTTGCGTTGTTACGCAGGCGGCGTGAACGGGACCGGATAACGTCTTTTGCTACAGATTTAATATTTGGCACAGCTGTTTACTCTTTCCGAAAAGTCTCGGCCTTTCTATATACCATCTCTCATCACGTTTGGCACGGTCGACTGAATCATTGTCGGATCAAATCCCCCCGATTCGTTCAAAGGAACAATGACTTTACCCTTGAACGACATGCCTTCCTCCACACGGGGAACCGTCGGGTCATCAAGGTTTACCAAGTGAATACGAACCCCCTGTGCCTTTTGACGCAACATCATTGAGACCGGTCCAAAGACTGACATTGGCTCAGCTTGTACCTGTGGAGTCATCCGATAGCCAATCGTAACTTCCTTGTCCGCGTTGGGAGGACCAATCCACGTGTCTGAATCATAAGCCGCCATTTCCTGGCCCTCAGGTGAGACCGGTGGCTTCGGGATAGCACCCGTTTCTTTTGCTTTCTCGGCCGCTGCTGAGGCTTCTGCTTGCAGCTCTTGGGGGGTACGGGGACGATTTTTAAATTGAAACGCGTTCATGCCAATCAACATGGACAATCCCATGCCGAGGGCTACAAAAATCGGAACATTGGATGGTTTCTTCGCCATTAGGATGCCTCCGGTAATCCAAGTACTTTCAGCGACTCGGAATCGCTCTCACCACAAGCCAACAAACGCTCGCGGATTGTATCAATCGACAACTGACTTCTATGGAGCGCCTCAGCCAAAAATGCACTGCGGTCAGGAGCCGTCAATAGGTCAAGTGTACTGATTTCAAGTGCCTCCGACAATGTCGCAAGCGCAGGAGAAAGGGCGTGAATCTCCTCCTCCGCGCGCGCGCGTAGCATTCCGCGATGCAACTGTAACTCGCGCATCGCTTGCTCTACCGGCGCCATTAGAAAACTATACTCATTCAGCTTAGTATTGACTGCTGTCGTTACATCCGATGACATCGCGCTGGCCTTTCAATATCGTGACGGTTGGAACCAGAACACCACCGGATAACGTACCATGGAGGTGTGAGTGATTCAACCTCGAGGACCGAAAGTCCGATACCGTTGCCTACGCCTGAACTATATCCAGGTTTTGAGGCTGACTTTCGGCTTCCGATGTCCACAGCGCTGATAAAATCTGAAATTGCAAAAAAGTTACAAGGTAGTCAAAGCCCCGTCGTAGGTGTCGCTGT
>JBJTQN010000012.1:0-5281 GCA_046075665.1 Armatimonadota bacterium
GTTATGTCACTCAAAATGAACTTCTGACCGTTAATTCCACAGCGAATGGTACGTGGCGCATGGAAATGATGTCAGCGGAAGACCAGAAAACGAATCCATTCTTCCTCGGTGGTGAAACCATTATTGTCTCGTATCCAACGACAGGGATGTCAATCGCAGCTCGTCAAATGAGCATGCGTGGCAACAATGCTGCCTTCAGTCGAGCAACCGTTCAGCACGAGCTTATTCCGGGACACCATATGCAGCAATGGGCTTCCTCTCGGTTTCATACCCACCGAAACATTTGGTGGACACCGTTTTGGGTTGAGGGCTGGACGCTCCACTGGGAAATGCTTCTCTGGGAACGCGGGTTTCCTGAGACACCGGAACAGCGCTGTGGGATGTTGTTCTGGCGGATGCATCGATGTGCCCGCGTACTGTTCAGTTTAAAGTTTCACCTAGGAGAAATGACTGCATCAGAGTGTGTCGACTTTCTTGTGCATGAATGTGGGCATGAGCGAGCGAATGCCCATGCAGAGGTTCGGCGAAGTGTAGGGAATCGATATCCACCGCTTTATCAGCTTGCCTATCAGATTGGTGGTATGCAGGTAAGGGCTTTGTTCCGAGATGCCATTTCACGTGGATGGACACCAAAAGCGTTTCACGATAGGTTCCTTTACGAAAACGAAATGCCAATTGCAGCCTTGCGGGCACTAATCCTCGGGTTACCTCTACAGGACGCACAACTAAATGGTTGGCGCTTTCTTGATACAGAAGAAGCTTATAGCTAGTTCGAGATCTTATGGCCTGCTGCCATACCTTGTTGTGGGCATGGCAGGAGGCTGACTGATTAGGCACGAGCCGGAGGCGCATCCTTGCTTGGCAACGTTGGTGCAAGGGGCATCACGTTTTCCGGAACCAATGGTTGTTGTCCCGTGGCTGCTGGGCGCTTGGCACGGGGCTTTGGACGCAAGGCGATGCCGATGACTTCAATCACATCAGATACGTAAACAATATTCATCGCACTACGTACATCCTCTGGAACATCTTCAAGAACATCTTTTCGGTTGCGAGATGGAACAATCACTGTTTTGCACCCTTGGCGATGCGCCGCCAGTAGTTTTTCCTTGATGCCGCCTACCGGAAGCACACGACCAGTGAGGGTGACCTCGCCAGTCATCGCCAGGTTCTCTTCAAGTGGCCGCTGCGTGAGCAGAGATACCAGCGCTGATACCAGCGTTATGCCTGCGCTTGGTCCATCTTTTGGAACTGCACCGGCAGGAGCATGGATGTGAATCTCAGATGACTCCCAGAAGCCCGGGTCAATCCCAAGCTTGGCTGCGTTGGCTCTTACGAAGGAAACAGCTGTCTTTGCCGATTCTTGCATCACTTCGCCTAAACGCCCGGTCAGTTGAACCGTCTTTGCACCAGGCATTCGGGTCGTTTCGAGAACGAGCGTGTCGCCACCCACAGATGTCCATACCAGGCCAACTGCTGTTCCGGGCACGCCAGCAAATGGTGCAATGTCATCCGTATCATAACGGGGAGCTCCGAGAAGTTCTGTAACTCCACCGACGGTCAGTGGAATCGCAAGGGGCGTTCCTTCTGCTTTTCGTCGCATTTGTTTGCGACACAGTGCCCCAATTACCCGGCCCAGTGAGCGCACTCCCGCTTCTCGTGTATACCCATGAATGAGTGGCAATAGGGCATCAGATTCGATATCAAAGTCACCGTCTACCAGCATGTATTCTATTCGCTGGCTTGGAATTAGGTGGCCGATTGCGATAGAAGCCTTTTCGCGATCTGTATAGCCACTTAGCTCGACGATCTCCATGCGGTCCCGAAGGGGACCGGGTATACCATCAAGGCTGTTGGCAGTCGTGATGAACAAAACTTTTGACAAATCAAATGGCGCATCGATGTAATGATCTCGGAATGACTTGTTTTGTTCCGGGTCCAATGCTTCAAGTAATGCACTGGCCGGATCGCCTCGCATATCACTTGCCATTTTGTCGATTTCGTCAAGGACTATCACTGGATTGTTGGTCCCGGCTCTACGGAGAGTCGTAACAATCTGTCCGGGAAGTGCGCCGACGTACGTACGCCGATGGCCTCGAATTTCGGATTCATCACGAACTCCACCAAGGCTAATACGACCATATTCTTTGCCAAGTGCACGTGCAATACTGCGTCCCAAGGATGTTTTTCCTACACCTGGAGGCCCAACAAGGCACAGAATTGGTTGACGAAGGTTTCCTTCGGGAACACTCAGACGTACAGCGAGATGCTCAACAATTCGGTCTTTTACATCTTTGAGACCAAAATGATCTTCGTTCAACTTAGTTTCGACATCAATAACTGTCGCACTTTCCGCTGTACTTGTTGTCCAAGGGAGGGATAAAACCGTTTCGACGTAAGTTCGACTGACACTGTGTTCAGGGCTTGCGGGATTGAGACGATCGAGGCGATCCAACTCCCGCTCTAATTCCTTGTGCGCCTCATCCGGAAGCTTTAGTTTCTTCAGTTTCGATCGAAAACCCGCAAGCTCACGGTCCCGTTCCGGACGCTCACCGAGCTCGCGCTTTATCGCCTTCATTTGTTCACGAAGGTAAAACTCCCGCTGGGCCTTAGACATTGCTCCGGCGGCTTCCTGATGAATCCTTTGACCGACTTCAAGGACCTGAATCTCCCGCAGCAACAATCTATGTAGGACATTAAGGCGCTGAACCACATCAATAGATTCAAGAACCTCGAACTTTTGAGCTGTTCGAAGGCGCGAATGCGATGCCATTAGGTCGGCCATACTGCCGACTTCGGGGACATTCGTAGCATCAGCAATGCCCTTGACATCATCCGGGAGCTCGGGTGAAAGGTCGACCATGCGCAGAAAGGCTTCTGAAACCGCACGCTGAATAGCCTCAAGTTCGACCCGCTCAACGTCATTAGCTGGAAGAGTATCCGTTGTGTAAGTAACAGTGGCACGTAGGTGATCCGCCTCATTGTCGAGTGCATCGACTATGAACCTTCGTAACCCACGGACAATCAGCCGGGTTGCATCTGGGCCACGTCCCATCAGCCGGATACTTACCGCAACTCCAACTGCGTGAATGTCATCCAGACCGGGATCCTCGGTTTCAGGTTCCTTTTGGGTAACAACTCCTAAAATACGTTCTCCAGACCCTGCTGCTGCCTCTATCATTTTGATGTACTTCGGCCGGCTAACGGAGATTGGAGCGACCAACATCGGGAAAACTACCGCGTCGCGGAGGGGCAGAAGGTCAAGGACATCCGGAAGGTCATTCGTGGATGTGTTTGCCACAGCTTCTTCGATTGCGGCTTGCTCTAACGGCGTGAGTGTAGATTCTGATTCCAAAGTCTGTGTGATTCCTGTACTAGTTTGGCTCGTAGGCTCTGACAACTAATCGCGGTTCTGATGTCATATGTTACACGACATCCCCGTTTGATTTAGGTTTGTCTAGATTACGCCATTGAACTTGGATATGTTCCAAAATGTTCCTCCTAATCAGGTATCGATGGACGTACGAAACAAGTGCGGATAGAGTGATTCTAATACGGTTAGGCTGGTGAAGAGAAATGATTGACCGTCTGCAGTCGAATCCGTTGCTTGAACGTGGACTTCTCCTAACGCGCCGGCAGTTGTTTGGGAGAGGAGCTACCGGAATCGGTTTGGCAGCACTGTCGGATGTGATGTCATCCGCTGGCACCTTTGCGGCTCCGTCGCTTCCTGTGAAGGCGAAACGAGTCGTTTACCTGTTTCAGTCTGGTGCACCAAGTCATATTGATCTCTTTGACTACAAGCCCCAGCTTGCAGCCCAGTTTGATAAAGACCTTCCCGACAGTATTCGCAACGGACAGCGAATAACGGGGATGACCAGTGGTCAGTCACGTTTTCCATGCGCTCCGACAACCTTTAAGTTTCGGCAGTACGGTAAATCCGGTACGTGGATGTCAGAAGTCATTCCACACATTGGGTCACTAGCGGACCGGATGACATTGATACGGTCAATGCATACGGAAGCAATCAACCATGATCCGGCAATTACGTATATACAAACCGGGTCGCAACAGCCAGGGAGACCATCCATTGGGGCCTGGATGAGCTACGGCCTTGGTAGCATGAACAAAGATCTCCCCGGATACATAGTCCTGATTTCGCAAGGAACTGGAAACCCAAATGATCAACCCCTTTTTGGTCGACTTTGGGGACCAGGCTTTTTGCCTAGTGTCCACCAGGGAGTAAAGTTGCGCAGCGTGGGGGACCCAGTCTTGTACCTTAAAAATCCCCCGGGTATTGATGCATCGACACGTCGCCAAATGCTGGATACGATCGCTTCAGCTAATCGGGTAACTGCATCGACTTATCAAGATCCCGAAGTGGACACCCGAATCAGTCAGTACGAAATGGCATATCGGATGCAGACGAGTGTTCCCGACCTGATGGACATTTCTAAGGAGTCGGAGAGTACATTTGCGGCTTATGGTCCGGATTCCAGAAAACCCGGGACGTTTGCAGCCAATTGCCTTCTTGCCCGGAGATTGCTGGAGAAGGGTGTACGCTTTGTACAGCTGTTTCATAGAGGCTGGGACCAGCATGGGAACCTGCCTACGCAGCTACGCGGACAGGCACATGACACAGACCAGCCCAGTGCAGCGCTTGTCAACGACCTCGCACAACGTGGACTTCTGGATGACACATTGGTCGTATGGGGAGGCGAATTTGGGAGGACTGTTTATTGTCAGGGCGCACTGACACAAGATAATTATGGGCGGGATCACCACGGACGATGTTTTTCCCTTTGGATGGCAGGCGCTGGCGTACGTGGAGGGAATGTAATTGGCGAAACAGATGATTTTTGTTACAACATTACAAAAGACCCCGTGCATATTCATGATCTTAACGCTACGATTCTGCACCTGATGGGCATCGATCATACACGGCTTACATACAGGTACCAGGGAAGAGACTTCAGATTAACGGATGTTGAAGGCAATGTGGTACGGAAATTGCTCACATAAAGTTCATAACGAAGTCGACAGTTCATGCGGCTCGTTCTGGAGAATGTCCATGATGAAGAGCACGATTTTATCAATAACTTTGCTATTGGCGGCTGCTGTAGTCGCTATGCCATCTCAGGCAAAGAGTAAGTTATTCAATGCCAAGCAGGTGTATCAACAGTCAGAATCAGTTACGGACCGCACCCTTGGCCGCCCACGGAACATTGGTAAAGACAATAAATTTAGAGAATACGAAATAGAAAATGCCGGTGTTTTTGTAGGATTC
>JBJTQN010000013.1:0-4464 GCA_046075665.1 Armatimonadota bacterium
TCTGCCAATTCCGCCACCTGGGCAGGTGGTCGCGGACTAAAATCCGCCCACTGAAGATATCGCTCCAGCCATTGGTTGTCAAGAAAAAACGTCGATATTCAAGGCTTATCTTCAGGTTCGTCGGCATCCGGGACCCGTGGACCAATAAATAGCACCCACCTGACCTCCAGCGTCTCCCAATCGTATTGTGCTGCGGCACCATTGCCATTCCAGTAACGGTTACCCGTTGGGCTATAGCTACCATCTGGGCGCCCAATCCGGGCAGCCCGTGTCTGGTCGCCTGCCGGGTCATTAACGATGATGCGGCCATCATCCGTGTATCCCCGAACGACCATCAGGTGACCCGAACCCGTCACTTTTGTACCGATGACTACCGGTCTGCCGGCATCAAGCTCTGAAATAACCCGCTGCTTGGTTACCTTTTCACCGTAAACCATACTGGCCGTCGGAAAGTACCCTCGCACAAACCGTAGCATTTTGTAGTGCACCGTTCCGAGGTTAGGTTCGGTGATGCTGTCATCTACAGGCTTCAGCAATCCTCCAAATGGGCTGACATGACGATAACTGTCACTTACACTGACCGGCTGCTCGACGATTTTGCCAAGACCTGCAAGGAGCATTAGAAACGACACCGGGCCACAAGAGCCGCTACCGTCAAAGCCATCCGGTGCGTCCCAAACCTGTTGCATCACGGGCATCGGAATATCGACAATAGCTTTACCGGGGCGGCGAGGTGTCAATCCAGTGAAATGCCATGGCGCTGGGGGACCAAACACATTACGCCCCCATGTCAGCTGGTCGGGCCGAACACGGGTTACATTGATACTGGTGCCTAAAGGATGTCTCCCACTGGCAAGGATGTCAAGGACGCTATCTGCATAACGGTTTGCGGCAGGCCCATCCTTTCCCATCCCTGCGCGCCCGATGGCAAAGTACCAGCTTTCGAAAATGCCGACACCATCCTCAAGATTGCCATTTCCAATGATTGGAGCGCGGCTCCAAGCGATTGCTAGACGCTTACCCAATTCATCCACAGTCGGTCGCATTTGGATCTCTGACGAAGTCTTGGATTGCCATGCAGTCATTGCGGATAACAGGTCTGCAGGCACTCTCCAGTGCACAGATACTTTACGGATGGAGTCGTCTAAAGAGGCGACATCAGCTGGGGCGGAAATGAGACACAGCGTCAACAAAATTGGCATGTGCAATTCTAGCGTTCTTTGTGCCTCAAAGTACTTTCAGTCTGAGATACCGACAAAGTTTGCCACTGCACGGAGGCGAATACGTAATGTTTGCCTCATCTTGGTATATTCGATAGAGATGTCTGACGATTTTCGGATGGACATCGAGTCAAACGCGGTGTTTTGCGGGAATAGTGATTTGATGGCAAAGCGAAAATCAACTGGGGACGAGCCGCGGCGTACTGTAAGCCCGGCGAGGAACAAATCCGCGGATGGCATTTTGCCTCCGCCGCTCGTCGCATTGGTAATGACAATTGTCTTCGCGATCGGCGCCATGGTCATCGGCCTTGCGGTCTTCTGGGGGCCCGCTCCGCTTTCATCGACGGCATCGACGGAACTTTACAGTGCCGCCCGCGCACAAAAGCATGTTATTGCCATGGCTCAGGCGCCGCACCCACCAGGCACCGCTGAGCATACTCGTGTCCGCGAATACATCATTGAACAACTTCGCAAGCTAAAGCTTGATGTCCACGAGCAGAAAGCGACTGCGACATCCAAATCAAAGCGTGGGACGATTCTTGCGAATGTCATAAACATCATCGGATTCCGTAAAGGTACGGCTGCAAAACCGGGGCCGCCTCTTGTCCTGATGGCACACTATGATTCCGTTCCAACCGGGCCGGGTGCAGGGGATGACGCAGCGGGAGTAGCGGCGATTCTCGAAGCCCTCAGGGCACTTGGCGCACAGCGACTGATAAACGATGTTTACGTTGTTATCACAGATGCCGAGGAACTCGGTTTGCTTGGAGCAAAGGCCTGGTTTGCGTCGGATGAAGCCAAGAAACTCGGCAAGGGCGTCATTATCAATCTTGAGGCACGAGGGAGCAGTGGGCCGGTATTCATGTTTGAGACCGGTGCAAACAACCGTCTGTTAATCGAGCATTTGAGTCAGTCTACTTCGTATCCAGCCGCTTCATCTCTGATGTATAACCTCTACAAGCTGCTTCCGAATGACACAGATATGACGGTTGCCAAGTCATCCGGCTGGAACTTCCTAAATCTCGCAATGGTGGCAAGCTGGCAAAGTTACCACACTGCCCGCGATACTCCCGCGAATCTGAGCCAGACGAGTTTGCAGCATTATGGTGAATATCTCCTTCCCTTATTACAGCGACTCGGAAACTCACCGCTTGGCCAACTCTCTGATGTCAAAGGAGGTGACGGAGTCTACTTTGACATCGCTGGAAGGGCTCTGCTTGTCGTACCGCAGTCCTACGTCTGGCCTGTTGTAGGTGTATGTACAGTGCTCTTTATACTCGCAGCCCTCCTATGCATTGGAGACCCGCTACAGCTCCGTGGCTGGCTTGTGAGTACAATCGCAGTTCCCGGCATGGCTACAGCAATGTATTTCGGTATTCGAAGCGTAATCCCGTACTTACTGCCAACAGGATCAAAAGCACCTTGGGGGATGCCATATTCGGGTATGTGGGTCGCTGGTGCGACCCTGCTTACGGTGTTTTCGCTGTCTCTTGCGGCATTTCGCTGGCTATCCACGACGCCGGTGGGAAGAGCCGGAACACTAGGCGTCGCTTTTTATTGGCTGGCACTTTGCATTGCATCCGCATTGTACTTGCCAGGAGCAGCCTACATCGCTGTCATCCCACTGATGACGCTCGTTCTGGCCATCCTCCTATGGCGGATTCCTGTCCTTGCTGGTTTGTTCTGCAGCTTGATCCCGGTTGTATGGTTGTCGCTGGTCGTTGGGCTGTTCCTATTGATGGGGCCAAAGCTTCTTCCTGAGTTGAGCATCGTTTCCGTGCTGCTTGCCGCTACCCTTGCACCGCTTGCACGGGCTTGTCGCGGAATGTTTGAGGGGATTGCCGGACTTGGGGCTGTGGGATGTGTCTTGATGCTATTAGTATTCCCAAGTGTGTTGCCAACAGGTGACCAGACAGCGGGTCTTGCATACTGGGTGGATTCAGATTCGGGTAAGGCTGCCTGGCTGTCCACGGAGGCATCTGTGGTTGGATTCGATGGCGGTACGTTTGAGCTCCGACCGACCCGGCAGGATGGTCGTAAGTTTGTTCCGGATTGGGGATGGCAGGTTTTAGCTACGAACACAGAACAAGTTTATTCACCAGATATCGGTGATGTCGTACGCAAAGGGGATGTGTGGACCCTTGTCGTTCCGCGCGATTGCCGCGAGGTCTATATTTCAAATCCGGGAAAGCTGTCGATAAGTGTGAATGGCAACGATGTAACCGATAGTGAGTTTTGCAGGGTGATTGTGCCAACTAAAAATAGGATTTATCTTCGCAAAATTGGAACATCACCGATGTCAATTCAAGTTCATTACGTGTTGGATGGATTGCCGAAGGAAGCGGGCACACGTAAGCCTGGGTGGGTACCGGAACCAGTTCAGGTCCAGAATGGCATTGGAATCAAGTCAGACGTACGCATACATACGTTCGGGATGTTATTGAACTAGTAACTCCGTTAAGGGAAAAGAAAAACCCCCTGCCGCGTCAGCGGTAGGGGGTGGGAGTTTACTTGCGGCCGCGGGATGCTTTATCCCGCTCGATCAAAGCATTAAGCTCCTTCTGGAACTCTGCCGGATTCTTCTCCATCATGGATTTATCTAAATCCGTCTTCATGCGGCCCTGCGCCGGGCTACGCCCGGCAGTACCACGCCAGAAGAATATGCCCGCACCAATCACCACCGCCGCAATGATTGCGATTACGACGATGGGGTTGACTTCCTGTTTCATGGTCTCACCTATTGGTTCATTGGTGCCATAACAAAGCGTACAAGCTCGAGGAACTTAGCCTGCTTGAACTTGGCATGTCCATCTGCGTGGACAGCCAATGTGGCTCCAAGCGCCTCTTGGCCCGTTCCACCAAATGCACGAGGAACAACTGCTGCATCTGTCACACCTGCATGGGCTCCGTAGGAGTTGCAGAACGCGATGATCGATTCAGACGGTCGCCCAACCGCTGCAGAAGACTGTCCAGCGATGTAGTAATCCTGTGGGTTACCAGTGTTGTATGGCGAACCTAGCTGTGGACCCAAATGGCGAACGAAAAGCTCGAGTGGAGTCATTCGCGGAGACACAGATGCTCCGATACCGCCGTATGCATAACCGTATGAGCCGAAGGCATTCAATGGACCTGCAGCGTCTACGACAACCTTATCTGCCTGAAGCGTTGGACACGCAAAGACGCCGTAATTCTTTACGTAAGGTTAGAGCGCTGCCTCGATAAACAGTCCACGAACACCATTCAG
>JBJTQN010000014.1:0-10268 GCA_046075665.1 Armatimonadota bacterium
CCCAGGGCTGTGATGGCGGCTGTTACATTTTCTTCCGTGTCGCGGGGGAGGTTTTTCTGTGAAAGGGCATCGCGGATAGAAGAATGAACGACCTGTAGAGTGGGTCCTTTTCCTCGGTAAGTATTTCATCTAGCTCAGCGGTGTGCAGCGGTGTCGACATCCACTTCTTGTAAGATTCCTGCGGAGCCACCTGCCCTGCGATAACTCCAATGAGGCTGAGCGCTGAGAAAAAACCTCCGAATAGGTAGCCCTCGAGATTGCCCTGATAGATACCCATCCCCAGCATCATGAATGCAGGAACGCCAAAGCCGAGACCAAAGCCCAATGTTAGGCCTCCGGAAACCTGGGATGTATACAATCGGGTTGCGCCAATCAAGAGCTTTGCTAGATCACTGTCGGGATTGAGTTTGGTCTTCTTGAGCCAGTTGCGCTGGATACGGGACAGCGTAGCGGGAACAGTGTTGTCCCGGTATGCCGATTGCGCAGTTTGTGCGATGTTGACAAGGGACCGCTTGCGGATGACATCGACGCAGCGGACATCACCAAGGACTTCAGGTGTTAGCTGCATATCGTACAGTGTATCGAATGTATGGGGTCACGCCGCACGGACGTGACCACCATCGATTCGTTGCAAGGTACTTACGCAGACACACGGAATAGGTGCGAACCGGTGCGGTAGATCAAGCCGTGTTGCGTTGCGATTGTTGCATACAAAATCGGATCCATATTGTCCGTTCCAGATGCACCGCCAGCTCCGCGGCCACCTGGGTTACCGGGGCTTGTGGTTGTGAATGCTTCCTTTGTGCGCGGCGCATCACTTTCTGTCCAAAGAGCGTGCTTTCCCTCTATCCGGAAGGTGCGCCCATGTGCCAGACCAATCGTAGACCCCTTTTTCGTGAAAAACAGAATGGATGATTTAGTAGGAATTGGCGTTGCCCAACATTCGCCATCTATGCGTTCGGAGTACACAATTTTTCCAGACACGATGTCAACGGAGCTCACGATTCCGGATGCGGAAACATAGTAAGCCAACTGGCCTTGAACGATGGGGCTGGCAAAGTCGGAGAGTGACTTTTCACCTGTCCAGACAACTTCCGGTGTGATGGTGGAACCCGATGTCTTAAGTCGGATACAGCAGTTTGATTCTGCTGGGCTGAGTTTTGCACCGGGTTTCGCAATCCGTGCCTGTGCCGCCGTAGCACCTATCAGGACTGTATCGGCATTTGGTGTGACCGATGCCAATATATTTCCTTTGAGTCCGGTGAAATTCGCAAGGTGCTCGCCACTTGCTACATCGTAAATGTCAAGATCGCCATTTGCGCTGATAACCACGCAGTCACGATTCGCGATTCGCATAATCACGGGACTGGTCCACGACTTGCGTGGCTCACGATCTTTCTTCCATAGGGTCTCACCAGTCGCCTTTGCAATACTACAAATGTAGGACTGTTTCGGGTCATCCTGAACGAGAATCAAGCTGGTCTGCGTTTGTGCTGGTGAGGAACCCAGCCCAAATTCGTTGGTTGACACACCGTAATCCGCACCTAGATTGCGTGTCCACATTGGCGTTCCATTGTGGCGGTAAGCGTACAAGTCACCGCTCTCAAAGAGCGCATAGACACCTGCCCGGTCACAGACGGGGGATGGAGCAGCACGGCTGACATAGTAGGACATCTCGTGTTTTAGCGATGTCGCACGCCGCTGGGTCCAAAGCAATTTCCCACTTTCGCAATCAACTGCATGAACAAGGTTGTTGTCGCGCATATTCCCTTGAACGGATGTTACAAATGTCAACTTACCAATACTTACCGGACTTGACTGCCCATATCCGGGGAGCTCGGTTCGCCATTTGACTTTGTTTCCGGGTGTCCATGGATGCAGACTCACTGAAAGATTTGATGGTGGAGTTCCGTTGTTCCTAAACGATGTCCAATCGCTCATGGTTGTCCCGTACCGTTGTAGGCAGAGTCATCAAATCCTCCCGTAAGTGTCAGGAAGCCCAAATTGTTGGCATCTATCACGGCTGCATTTGTGATGGCCGCTGGTGTGCGTACGCGCATCGCTTTTGCATGTCCATCCGCATAAGCAATATTTGCCATCCGCATGTGACGCCCGTGCACTGTCGGGGTTGCCATGGCCCGGTTGCTTGGTGGCCAAGCCCATGGATGCAGGGTTGGACGTCGCTCTACCGTGTTCCAAAGGGCATTGTTGCAGAAGAGGAGGGTGTCAGCAGGAACCTGAATGGATGCGATGGATGCTGGCAGCATTGTCCAGGATGGGGGAGCACCACCAGGCGGGACGAACGTGCCATAGCCTCCGATGTACGCTAAGTTGTAGCCATAGTGAATCTTCCCCCACAGTGTGGAAACGGGAAGTCCTGACGCTGCGGGATCACCAATTATGCTGGCATTTTTCAAGTAGGGCCACAGGAGTCCGTTCTGTTCACCAAGATCCGGTGCTGACCCAAAGGGGGTACCCGACCGGATTGCGGCATACCAGTACTGTACGCGTGCACCGGGTGTCAGTGCCGTTTGGAGACCACTCGGGACTGCCGTTTCATCGTAGTCCTGAACGTACATCATCCAGCCAAGCGCAAGCTGCTTAAGGTTCGAAAGGTCAGAGGCCTGACGTGCCTTTGCCCGGGCTTGGGCAAAGACAGGAAAGAGAATGGCGGCAAGGATTGCGATGATTGCGATGACGACAAGAAGTTCTATTAGGGTAAAGGCTTTGGGTGTTCGTTGTGGCATGGTAGGTTCCTCTTCCTTTTAGGGTTACCATGCACTTCTTTATTAACGCAACTGAATTGCAATAAGGTTGTCTTAACGGATTAGTCAACGAAAACAAACACTCGTCGTCGTGTTATAGCAGTGACTTAATTGCAAGTCTGTTGCACTGTGATAAATTGTTCACACGATGAACGTGTCGATGTTACGTCGGTCAATCACAGCAGTGGCCCGCTTTATGGCGGTGTTGCTTCTGTTGCTGCATGGACCTATCGAACTGACACACGCCAGCCATCATGTCAAAGGGAAACTGACAAATCAGAGCATCACCCTTGGCTTAATCACCGGCGATGATTACTGTCCAATCTGCGAAATAGCTGCGCAGGACAGTACGTTTTTTATATCCACACCGGTAACGTTTGCTGAAGCCATCGGTTTGCGTGTGCAAGAAGGCGCTTTCGTCATTCTTGTTTGTTGTTCTCCACTTCGCATCATTGCTGTTGATGCACGTGGCCCTCCTGCTGCCATCTTCTGCCTTGAGACCAGCTGAGTCAGCTTCGTAATTATCAACCCGCCGTGGAGTTTCATCAGGCATATGTGTGTCTGGTGAATACATTCATACATCGATTCACGCATCAAAGGAGACCTCCATGGATATCATCCGTGTCGAGAATCTTTGCGTTCACTATGCCAATGGCCGCTCCTCGCATTGTGCTGTGGACAACCTTTCGTTTGACGTTCGTGCCGGAGAAATCGTCGGATTTCTTGGTAACAACGGTGCTGGAAAGTCCAGCACTATCAAAGCTCTAATGGGATTTCAAAAGCCATCCAGCGGCTCTGCATTCCTGTTTGGCGAAAACATTAATGCCGTAGCCAGCCGTCAGCGCGTGGGCTTCCTTCCTGAGACGGCACTGTATTCCCCGTATCTGACGCCCCGTGAGACCCTACGCCAATATGGAGAGCTATCCGGTCTAAGCCTAAGCGAAATCAAAGCGGTCACGGATGCTGTCCTTGAAAAGACAGGTGTCCTCAGCAAGGCAGATGTCCTGAATAGAACGTTGTCCAAGGGAATGCTCCAGCGGGTTGGACTGGCTCAGGCGCTTATGAACCGTCCGGAGCTGTTAATCCTGGATGAGGTCTCAAGCGGCCTTGATCCGATTGGGCGTAGGGACTTGCGCACACTTCTGCTGGCTGAGCGGGAGCGTGGCGCAACAATCTTCTTTTCAAGTCATCAGCTCTCAGAAGTCGAAAGTGTCTGCGATCGAATCCTCATCCTAAACCATGGCCGTCTCGTTGCAGAACGAACCATACAGGACATACGTGCTACCGAACCAAGCCTTGAAGACTATTTTGTCAGAGTCGTTAGTGACTCGATGTCAGCAGAAACAGGGGTGTCACGATGAAACAAACGCTCGTCATTTGCAATTCTCTGATCAGAACAGGCCTCTTGGAGACGTTTCGCCGCAAGGAAGCCTGGGTCGTCATATTCCTAACTATCCTCATGACCTTTGGGGCATATACCTTTACATTTTTCGGTGTAAGCGGCTTAGACATCTTTGTAAAGGACATGGCCCTGACTGCGGTTGGGCTCTTCACCACAATCATCGGTTCTGTGATCGCTACGCGGCAGATTCCCGATGACATCTCGCGTAGAACCATTTTCCCGATTCTCTCCCGTCCAATTACCAGAGATCAGTACGTTGTCGCCCGTGCCGTTGCTGCTTTTGTAATGACCGCACTTTGCTTTGTGATGATGACGACTGTTGTCACTCTCCTCTTGGCTGCTTTAAAGCTAACCTTTGGATTGATCTTTTTGCAGTACATCTGGTTAAAGCTAATGGCGGTCATGTGGTTATCGGCGTTCGGTGTATTCCTGTCGGTTACGCTGTCGCAGTCTGCCGCTTTCACAATGTGTTTTATGCTGGCACTTGGCTCAGGGGCTTTTTCAAGGACCTTGCTGCTCACCGTAGGCGAGGGAAACCCGGCGGTCAACTGGGTTATCACGTTTCTCTACGGCTTTCTTCCACACTATGCGCTCTTTGACACGACCGGAAAAGTGATTTATGGCTGGAAGCCAATTCCGGCTATGGTTGTCGTCTCACTGACCATTTATGCCATCACTATCTCCGCTTTCTGGCTATATCTCGCTACACGTAAGTTCCGAGGACAGTCGCTATGAAGTTTCCCATACAATCGATATTCATCTGTGCCGGACTCCTCTTAGTCTCTGGCGTCTCGGCAAAGGTTGCCTTACCAGAGCATTTGATTCAGCCTTCGTCGGAGGGGGCGAATGAAGTCTATGAAGAAAAGCCAACTACCAGCATCGTAGGGGAGTTTCGGACATCAGTAGCCTCGTATCTCTACGGAAAAGCCCACGAATACATGCATGGAGGCGTTGTCTTCCGGGCAGCGACAGACACTGAAGTCGCAAGTGGACGTCGAACGGCTTCCCACGGAGACTCATTGGAGGCACACCATGGCTCGCAGGAGACCACCGTCATTCCTGAACAAGAATTCGACCCGCGTTCCCTTTGGGGAGAGCTGGACCGTGGAACGCAGCCATGGATGGACATTCGGCAACATGGGCACCGTGACCTCTCGGAAGCTCTTCCGCTGTTCAGGATGATGACTTGGGCAGATCCCCATTTCATCGAAGGCTACGAAATGGGCTCCTACCTTGTTTTTTGCAGTGCTAAAAACAAGCGTGTTGATCGAGCCATGAAGTTTCTGGAAGAGGGGATTGCAAACAATCCAGGATCCTATAGGTTACACAAGAGCTACGGTCACTATGCGCTGACGATCACGAAGCAAAATGAGCTTGCCCTCGAGCACCTGGAGAAAGCTGTTTCGATTATTGAGGCACGCCAGCTTGCAAAGCGAACGCAGCAGAACGACGGCATGACAGAGGGGCAGCAGCGGGTTGCTCAGATCGAGGATTTGGAACAAAGTCAGGCCTGGAATGAGTTCATCCAGGTACTTAGAAAGCTTGAGCGGAAAGAGGATGCCATCCGGTGGTCAAAGCGTTGCATCGAAGTGAATGCACCATGTCCGAGTGGGCGAAGAGCATTGGAGGTCTATGGTGTCAAGCCTTAAGCGCTTTTTTAGAAATCAGTGCAGCAAAGTTCACGCGATAAGTCACGACAAAACACTCTTCCTCTCACCCCTTGGCATCCTCTGCGCATCCATCCTGATCTGTATTCTCTGCGGCATCGTCATAAATCCACTATGCCTCGCGATTGTGCCTGCCCTCGGGATGCTCGTGCTCATCGGGCTCGCCTACCCGGGCTACGTTCTTCGAAACCTCAGCTGTAGCGTCATCCCTGAGACCAGTCGAAGCCGCGAAGGTGACACAGTTAACTTCAGTGTGCGTCTGATCTCGACGGCTTGGCTTCCGGCACTTGGGCTCACGATGCGTGGTCCGATTTCCGATGCACCGGTTCCGTTGCCGGATCTCGGAATCAAGGGCAGCTCCGAAGGGAATATCGCTATCGCAAACCTGATGCGTGGGGCTTACGAAATGTCCGACCTCTCTGTGCAATGTGGCTTTCCATTCAATCTGTCGGCAAGGTCCCTCACCGTTGGTGGAGGGAATAGAGTCGTTGTATGGCCATCCTTTAGCGATGCTCCGGCTGCACCGATCAGTTCTGGAGGCCAGGATTTCATCGGGTCAGAGCCATCAAACGAAGCTGGCCACAGCGGTGACATCATGGGGGCACGCGAATATCGGCGCGGAGACTCCATCCGCCGGATTCATTGGGCACAGACGGCACGGCAGGGGAAAGTGATCGTCAACGAACGACAGGCGACGCGACGACCCACGATTACGATGCTCCTTGACCTTGGGGAAACAGGAACATCTGCGCGAGAGCAAGGAATCCGTGCGTGCATGTCTCTGTTGGAACACTGGTCACGTACAGGTGCGATGCTAAGTCTTGTTATCCTTGACGACAAGTTTCAGGTTGTATCCGGTCGGATTAGCGACTTTCGGGATGCCCTTGCAGAGCTACCGAGATTAAATGCCGGATGTCAGCCACGTGCCGTGCTCCCGCAACTTCCGACCAACCTCCATGTAGCCATCTTCAAGGAAGGTATGACATGTCATCAAGGTACTGAGATGGTTGTTTGCTTCAAAGATGCCGGATGGTATGTGGCATGACCAGACCTCTTTCTCTATGGAGCTTGCCACAGCTTTGGATGCTGCTTGGAGCTGGCCTGCTAACATGTCATGCCATCGCTGAATCTGCCGGAGCGACGCTAGTGCTTGGCATATTGGGTGGACTTTTGCTGAGCTTAGCGGGCGGAATTATCGGGTACCTCCTTCGATGTTATGCCGCCAAATTCTTAAAGGATGGAGTCATCCTAACCACGCTGTTTCTCCTTCCCGTCACTCTTGATCAAATTGTACGAATGGTGGCTCATGTTGGGGTTGGAACCGAGCAGTGCCTCCTTGTTGGACTCAACCTTGCATCATGGTGGTTGATTTGGCACTCAACCGATGTCAACCGCAGAATCGTAATGCTTTCATCTCTCGGGACCGGAGTCATTGCGGCGTCGTTATGCCAACACGCAGTGTCTTATCTATATGTGGTGTGGCTAATCACGTCAATCATCTGGGGCTTGACCAGTGAAGCGCGTGGGACCAAAGCACAGCGTAACGCACTCGCAAGCATACTCGTGGCGGTGGTCAGCGGAATCTTTATCGTGGCTGCCGCCGCCACTGGACGTCTTGCTCCACATTCCCTCACCGGCTTTCTTCCGGGATCCGGTGGGAGCCAGCTAAGTGACCCATTTGGGCGTGGCGGCGTAGGGAATGGAGAAGGGGAAGTCGCCGCTACAACAAAGACGGAAGACATTGGTTTTGCCAATACGGACATTACGGTCGAGAGTGACAAACGAACGCTTTATGACGCGATGTCGGAGATGTACGGAAAGCCCGAACCACTGACAAAGGTTGCGCCAAAACACCGAAAAGTCGTTTTTTGGGCCAAAGAAATGATCGAAAAGCCGAAGACGGAATTGGTGTCACCAAACGCAACTAAGGGTTTTTCAACCAGACGCGGACAAGGAAAGGCGGCGAACTCCGTAAACAACACGGCTGCACAGGCACTTGTTTATGTCTCAGGGCGGACTCCTGTCCACCTTCCACTTGTAGCTTATGACCGCTATATCGATGAGGAATGGGAGCCGGGACGCACGTTCTCAGAGTCAGAAGTCATGGAGCACAAAGGTAACTCATGGATGCAGTTTCGGCTTGCCCATTGGCCAAATGTCACTGGAGCTGAAGAACATCATCAAGTCAAAATCGGTATTCTCGCAACATCAACACTTCCATTACCGCAACAGCTGGTTTCGGTGCGAATAGACCAGCTGAAAGAACCTGATTTTTATCGCTGGACGCAACGCGGAATTCTATGTCTTGACCGGGTACCGATTGTGCCGAGCGGAATACGCATCGATACCGTAACACGCACATTTGACCTAGATAAGCTGAATGGACATCGGCTTACACCACTTACTCCGGATAACCGACGGCACGTTCACTATCGTGTGCCGAAAGGAATGGACACCCGTGTTACAGCACTGGCAAAAGAATGGACGAAGGGAGTCCCATCTGGATGGCCACAAGTTCGGGCTGTCGTAAATCGCCTGCGTACATACGCCAGACATGACCGATTGCAGTCAGTTCCACCGCATGAAGCAGATGCCCTGACTTGGTTTCTCTTTAAGTCCAAGTCTGGTCCCGACTACCTGTTTGCGACGGCAGCGACACTGATGATTCGTTCTCTTGGCTATCCAGCGCGCGTGGTTAATGGCATATACGTCGATGGAAAGCATAAGGACTCACGATCTGGACATAGTATTGCAAGCTTGGAGTCTCTTCACTTTTGGTGTCAGGTCGAAACGGAGGCCGCACCTGATCAGGAAAGCGTATGGGTGAACCTCGAGCCAACACCCGGATACATTCTGGCATCGCCAAAGCCGACGTTTGCGGATATGGCCAGAACTGTCCTGCTGCATTCCTTTAGCACGGTCAAGTCGAACAAGGTGTTGATTCTATTCGTTGGAATGCTAATGGTAACTGCGTTTGCGCTAAGAATGTACCTCCTCGATGCGTTCTACACGCTCAGATGGCAGCTTCGTTGTTTACGGCGGCCTGACCGAATGCACGTGGAAACGATGCGCCTCCTCGATGTACGTGCAAGGATCGCCGGGCGACCTCGCAAAGCAGCCATATCGCACGCAAAACACTACATCCGTAGCCCACATGCCGTGTTCGCTGCAAATCTATTCCTGGGAATCCGTGACTTCGAACGCATCACGTACGGTCTTGAGACCGAAGTTCCCACTGTCAACCTAAAAACGGTCGCGTGGAGATGGAACGCTCAGCGGCTACGAGGCTACCTACCTAAATGACACCAGCAGATACTATCCAGATACTTAGGGCATCCCTGAACAACGCATTGAAAGGAAAGGCATCGGTCGTCGACCAGGTTCTCATTTGCCTTTTATCCGGCGGGCATGTTCTGCTCGAAGACATGCCGGGGCTTGGAAAGACTACGCTTGCTAAGGCTATCGCAGATACCATCGGAGGAACGTTTGCGAGAGTCCAATGTACGCCTGACCTTCTGCCAAGCGATATCACGGGCTTCTCAATCTTCGATCCGGAGAGTCGCACGTTCAGCTTTCAGCCTGGCCCTGTGTTTTCCGATATTGTCCTTGTCGATGAAATTAACCGGGCGACGCCCCGCACACAGTCCGCACTCCTCGAGGCAATGGCGGAGGGGCAGGTGACAGTTGACAATGTACGAAGAAACCTAAGCCCAATCTTTTTTGTTATCGCGACGCAGAATCCTATCGATCACCACGGTACATTTGCGCTTCCAGAAGCCCAACTGGATCGCTTCGCAATGAAGCTGAGCATCGGGTACCCAGACCGGCAGAATGAAGTCCTGATGCTACGTGATCACTCGTCCACAAAGTTGCCCCGTCATCACCTCCAGGTGAGCTTGAGCGACCTCATACAATTGCGAAGTCACACGGAATCCGTCATTGTGGCACCGGCGATGTGCGAATACATCGTTGATCTTTGCCGAGCAACCCGGACAGCGGAACAAATTCGCCTTGGTGTCAGCCCGCGTGGGATGCTGACATGGAAAGCAGCAGCACAGGCGCATGCGGTCCTCGATGGCCGTAAGTTTGTGACACCTGATGACGTTAAGGCTGTGATGTTTGATGTCTTCAATGTCCGTCTGCAGGGTACATACGCAAACTTGCATGATTTCGTAGCACGATTGGAGCACGAAATCCCGGTGCCAATTGAAAGTGAGTGACCGGCTGCGTTTACACCGATGATGTCTTATTCAGCAATATCATGATGCACCGCCTCCCGTTGTCTGCGTGGACATCGAGCGGTTGAGGTCTGTGGCCATCCGGCGATCGGCAATGTTGATGAATGTATCCTTGTCGGCAATCACGGCCTGCGGAGGAAGCTGGTCGCTTTGCGTCGATAGTCCCGACATTTTGCGCACGGCAGTCCCGATGGCC
>JBJTQN010000015.1:0-11000 GCA_046075665.1 Armatimonadota bacterium
CATCAAAGCCTTCGGTGATTCCAGCCTGGCGATGAGGACTCCATATTTCGATTGTCCATGCGTATATACCAAAGTGGTCGTAGCACCAGTCATCAAAGACACCGGTGATGACTTCCTTTGGATGGTATTTGAAATCATGGAAGACAGATACAGCCGGGTAGCCTGTAATCTCCGTTCCTTTCTTACCAATCTCCTGAAACGTCCAAAGGTCTTCTGCTGGCATGCTGTCATCAGCGCTCGTTCCATACGGTCGTAAAAGAACGCCGGAGTATGTATGGAATGTCAATGCATGGCAGATGTTTGGGTGTTTAGCAATAAAGTCAACGAGTGCGCGTGCCTCAGGCTCTGATGTCGGATAGGGGCCCGCACCGTATTGTTCACTTTCACCCCGCCAGTGCCCCGGGAAGTTTCTATTGAGGTCCAGTCCCTGGCGCGTTGGTGCCATTGCGAGGATGTCAGGATCCGGGTCAAGGACAATGCCCTCAGGCAGGAGGCGGTAATACGTTCCACCGCGCTCCGTTGCACCCCGACGAATCATCAGACGCGGCTCTTCAGGATGGCACTTCCAGGGACCTTCAGGATCTACGATTCTCATCTGGAGGAGGCGACCATTGCCGTCAATGTCCTGGCGTTTCAATCCTGCCAGCGGCTCATCGTCAAAGGGATATGGCCTTGTGCTTGAGCGAATGGCTTCAGGTGAGTCCGCCAGAAACAGTTCGGCGCCATCTGGATTGACTCGTGGAATCACATAAAAAGTCTTGGTACGAACCGCTCTCGTGATGTCTGCATCGACACTGTAAAGGGTTGTCAGCTGATCAAGGAGATACGTAAGTGCCGTTGTCGGGCTTACTTCCGTAGCATGGATGTTTGCATCGCACCATACGGCTGGCTTGTCTCCGGCTTTACCTGATGCTTTATCTGTTACCGTTGCACACCAAATGTCACGGCCTTCATAGGACTTGCCAATAGAACTAACCTCAACGAGGTTTGGGTACGTCTCTGCAAGGCGACGAAGTAACAACGTCAGCTCGTCAAAACGAATATAGCGGTCTGTCGGGAAAATCATTGGTATTCCTCTTACTTTACTTTCTTCACGCTGGATCCTGACGAATCAACCAGCACGTCGTATATCTGTCCACGGTGGTGGATGCCTTTGAGTGTGAGTGACTTCCATGTTGGCGGCAAAACAGGTTTTTCGGTTGCAATGGGTTTTTGGCCCGACAGTTCGAGTCCGGCATAGCCATAAACAACTGATTGTAGCAAGCCTCCAAGACCCGTCACAAAGACGCAACGGTCGAGCGACCGCTTTTCGCTGAACAGCATAAAGGGACCACGCATGAATGGCTGATAGGCAGCCCTAAACTTTTCCTCTGCTTCTTGCTGGCGACCTAAACGCGCTGCAATCAGAGCATGAATCGCATCGGTCATCGCCGGGCCATTCTTAATGGGTCGCGTTTTATGGTAATCGAATGACTTTTCAAGTAAGTCCAAATCGGTTGTAGCATTGCCTGGCCAGAGTGCAAGCTCGCCATCAGCCTGCTTTGTCTTCTTGCCATCGTCGTCTTTACACTTTGCCACCTTGCCATCCTGGGTCAATGGAATTACTAACTCATTGGCTAAGGCATTCCAACTAGGATTGATGGGCTTGCCAGCTGCTCGGGCATGTTCTACTGCTCCGTTAAGCACGCGTTTTGCCATCGCATTTGTATATGCGTTCTCTTCAACCCCCATATTTAGTTCATCCGGGCCGGTGACTTTCCCAAAAGTCGATGGGGGACCGCTCTTAAATCCTAGTTTTACCAATTCATCTGCAGCACGCATCAGCACTCTGACGGCAACCGCTTTGTCACCTGGGGAGGCACTGGCCTGAAGTATGAGGAGTGCTCCGTAACCGACATCAGCTATGACGTGACGACCATCTGAGAAGCCACTTGGCGCACGTTCCTTGCCAATAAGCGCACTTTCCCATGGCGTCACAGCCCCTTTGACTCTGTCCCGATAACCGACAATGTCAGCAGCCGCATCCGGGTCAAACGGCAGCAATGCAGGCAGCATCCACACATCTGCATCCCAGAAGATGTGCCCCTTGTAAAAGTTACCTGCGAGGCCTTCGGGTGCTATCGCGACATTACTACCCCTTGGGGCTGCGCTCTGTCGTAAGTCAAACAATGCCTTATGGACGACTCTCTGCGCTAACACATCACCATCAATAACAATGTCTGACTTCCATGCCTGTTCCCACGCAGTTCTATGTTCTGAAAGGTAGGTTTCATAGGTCTTTTGAGCGGGATTTATTGTCGATAACTTTGAAACTGGAGAGTCAATGCTACAACGTATGGTTGTTCCGCCATCATCTTTGACTTCATCAACACTAATCGAAATTTTCAAACCCGGGTAAGTCCCAGTGATCGCAGTGCTCTGTTTGATACGTTTTGACAGAGGGACGGCGGCACCTTCGTAGCGGAATACGACCAAATACCGTTCAGCACGTGATGCAAATGCCGTAATACGCCCGTTTGCACCTGATGAATCCGTAAACTCTGTCACTAACGTTCCATGCTGGATATCCAGCACTTGGCGGAAGTTTCTTACGGCCGGGTCACTTGTAACATCCGGGGCGAACAAGGGGATTGGAAGCAGATTCTCGTTTCCATCATAAACGCCAGCAATGAATACACTGGATTCCTTAGATGGACCAAACGGGCCGAGAGACATTCCGATCACACCGTTGGACAAATAAACGCCGTGATTACCGCGGGAATCGGATGGATTGGATGACTCAAACAACCACGGAGATGTAGGAACCGTCTGTGTTGCTTTACCATTTGAGATTGGGGTACTCCGTTGACAACCAATAAGGCAACAAATCCCAATAAGTGCAAGTGATGCGATTCGTCTCATCAAACTCTCTCCCTTAGTTCAGCAGTAACGAGCCACCTGTCCGATTTGCTGTTAGGCGCTCTGTCAGCATAGTTACCCCAAATTGAAATTTCATAGAAGCCAGCATTCCTAAGCCCATCACGAACTTCATCTTTTGTATGTGCCCTCTGTATATGCTGTTCGGAAAACATCTCTTCCGAACCATCTGAATTCGTTCGCCAGAAGTCCATGCTTACGGTGCAAAGTCTGGATTCTTCATCCCACATAGCCTTCCACTCATGCCTCACATTTCCAATCGTGTCTTCCTGGTTAAACAGTCCTTGGCGCAACGCGTACGGAGCATTGAGGTCAAAGGCGAAGACTCCGCCTTTATTCAGTGTCGATGCCACACTGGAAAAGACACGATGAAGTCCATCCAACGTCGTAACATAGTTCAATGCATCAAAGAGGCAGGTCACCAGGTCAACCGTTCCGCCGTCTGGTAGGGATGTCTCCTCTGCATTCTGGACGAAGTAGTCAATGTCATAGGATGATTTCGCTGCTTTGTTACGGGCAATAGCAATCATCTCGTGGGACAGGTCCGCACCAAAAACGGGTCGATAGCCGCGTGAGTAGAGAATCTCGGTTCCGAGGCCGGTTCCGCAGGCAATATCAAACACGCTGCGTGGTCGTTTGCGCCGGTCCCGCAAGTCGCGTTCAATCCGCGAGAGCCAGGCACTGTGTGGAACAGTCCACATGATGTGGTCATAAACGCCCGCAAGCGCACCGTAGCTGTTGTTTCCACTTGATGTCACATCCATATTGTAGCCTCCACATCCACTGGGGTTCTGCCGACAATTGGATGTAATGACAATTTCACAACCTGCCCGCATGAAACGTCGCTATGCAACTAAGGCCGTCGCAAGGCAGGACACGCCCGGGTTTGCACGTCTGCGTCGCCAGATGACCGCCCTTGAAGAACTCTGGAGAACCGTTCCGCACATCGAAATGTCTCACTTATGTCCTCTTGTGATCGACCGGGCAGTCAGCGCGCTGGAGGCGCATACGGGTTCACTTTTCCTGCGCGACCGGGGAACGGACACAATGCGCCTTTCGGCTAGCGTCGGCTTATCAAGTGAGGTCAATCAGTCAATGACCATCATCATTGGTGAGGGTATTGCCGGACGTGTCGCAGAATCCAGGCAACCTGTACTGATTCATAAGGATCCTGACGCCCATCCGTTGATGCAAGGGAGAAAGAGTCGAATTAAACGACGTACGGAAATCGAGAGCGCCATCTGCGTGCCTCTCCTTGCTGTCAACGATGGCACTGTGCTTGGCGTCCTCAGCGTTTCACGTCGGGTTCCAAGTCAGCAATTTATCGATGATGATATGCGGGTTCTATCGCTTTTTGCATCGATTGTAGGTGCCACATTTGGCCAGACTATGGTTCTTGATGATGTTCGGCGCATGGCGGATGAACAAGTTCAAATGCAGCGTCAGATGGCTAGGTCGGAGCAGCTAGCAGGGATTGGGCGTTTGGCAGCGACCGTCGCACATGAAGTACGTAACCCATTGGGCGCCATCAAGGGTTCAGCGCAACACCTAATGTCGGTCACGCGCGACCGGGCTGACTGTCAGGAGTTTCTAGGGATAGTCATCGAAGAAGCGGATGGTCTTGCTCAAGTGACGACCGATCTTTTGGATTTTTCAAAGTCCGATCCGGTTCAACAGGAAGCATTTGACATCGTTGCTGTTCTTTCGGATGAAGTCAGTCTGCTGTTGAAGGATCCAGCCTTCAGGAACAAGGTCAAATCAAGCGTATCCGGATTGTCATCCCAGGGTGTTGTGTCAGACAAGTTACGTATTGTCCGTGCAGTTCGAAACGTCCTCCGTAATGCGGCACAAGCTGCATGTCTTGCATGTGTACATCATGGCGAGCCGCAAGTCGATATCAACATCAGCAATATTGACGATGCGGTTGTTGTCGCGATTGGGGATAACGGACCAGGAATCCCAATCGAGCTACGAGAAAAAATATTTGAGCCGTTTTACACCACAAGGTCGCGTGGAACCGGATTGGGACTAGCACAGGTTCGACAGGACTTGGACTTGTTGGGTATTCGCATGGATGTTGGAATTTCCCAGTATTCCGGAGCAGAGATTACCCTTATATTCCCCTGCGCCGATGCCGAAACTAACTAAGGTAACGACTTATGAACGATGTAACGGTATTGCTTGTTGATGATGAACCTAACCTCCGGCGCGTGTTGGGAGCGGTGTTGGAAGCGGATGGCTACCGCGTGATTTCGGCGGACTGCGGTCGGGATGCGTTGAAAAAAGCAAAAGCTGAGTCATCACTGGACTTGGTGATTACCGATTACCTAATGCCTGATCTAAACGGGCTTCAAGTTCTTGATGGAATTCGGAAACTGCATCCGGGTGTAAAGTCTCTCGTTGTCTCTGGACACGGAACCGTGCGTAGCGCAGTCGAGGCAATGCGACTTGGAGCCTTTGACTACATCACCAAACCGTTCGATGTTGATCAGGTAAAGGCAACGGTCAAACGCGTCTTGAAGGCTGATTCACCATCTCCTGCGGTATCGGCACCAGCATTTGCTACGAGTCGTGGTTCTAAGAACCCTGCCACTCCTCCATCTGATGCCATGCTATTAGCAGCGAAATCCGGCCTGTTGGGAGATTCAAAGGTAACCAGACATCTTGCTGAAAATCTTGTACGTGCAGCGAAGTCCAATCGGGCAACGGTTCTACTATTAGGTGAATCAGGCACGGGTAAAGAAGTTGCCGCTAAGCTTGTGCATGAAGCCAGTCCTCGATCAGCGGGCCCATTTGTTGCTGTAAGTTGCGCTGCGTTACCAGATACACTTCTCGAATCTGAGCTCTTTGGTCATGAAAAGTCAGCCTTTACGGGCGCACAGACGGCAAAGCCTGGTCGCTTTGAGCTTGCACATGGGGGAACGTTGTTTCTGGATGAAATTGGCGATATCCCTCCGCTAACGCAGGTCAAGTTACTCCGGGCACTACAGGAACGTGAAATCTGTCGAATCGGTGGAACCAAGACGGTCAAAGTGGACGTTCGACTTGTTGCCGCGACTAACCGAGATCTGTGGCAAGCTGTACAGGATGGAACATTTCGCCTTGACCTGTACTACCGACTTCACGTCGTTCCTGTTCATCTGCCAGCACTCCGTGAGCGTGGTGATGACGTAATGCTGCTTGCAAATGCTTTCCTCGAGAGAATTGCAGCCGAAAATGGACGTGCATTTCCAGATGGATTTGCCCAAGACGCCGAAGTTGCCCTGACGAAACATAGATTCCCTGGCAATATCCGTGAACTTCAGAACTTCATTGAATATGCTGTTGTTATGGCAAGCCCGGATGCAAAAGCTATATCTGCGGAGTTTCTCCCACCGTATATGGCAACATCCAGAGGACAAAGTATCGCCATCGGCTCAGGGATGGCCGCATAACGTGACACAGGACACGACATTTTGGTCAACATTCCGAATTCTCCGCGCCAAGCGTTGGTGGGTTCTGTTGCTGACGCTTGTCTGTGCAGCGGCCATCTTTGTAGGTACGGAATTTCAGCGTATCAACGCAATCGTTCCAGTTGAATCAACGCTATCAATTACATCCCCAAATGCACCCATTTCAGCTTCTGCGACAACGAATCCGCTTGAAGATCAGGTCTCGGCTACGTATCAGGCGATTCGATCAAGTGATTCAGTTTTCGTAACTGCCGCGACATTGATGACCTTGGACAGGTCTCAGAGAAACCAAAGGGTATTGGACATTCTTGAACGTACACAATACTTTGCTGCCCTTGATCTCGAGTTAAAGGAGTCCGGCGCCATAGGGACGATTCGCGATGAACACCAGCGCATCGCGGATTTGATTAGTTGCCCGCGGGATGCGCAAGGTACTTTTGCTGATTCTGGGATTTCGGGTGAGGTCACGTCAATCGTTGGTGAGCTCCGCCGGCGTATCACAGTTAGTGTTAGCGAAGCTATACACTCGGCTGATGCCAATCGGAAGTTTGATCCGGTGATACGGTTGACGGGCTCATTTTCGCGCCCGGCAGAAGGAATGCTAGCTGTCAACATGTTATCGGTTGCAGCTCTCTCGGATGCAGACCGTGCATCCAGGCAATCGAATGCTGCCCGTCTTGCTCGTCTGACGAAACAGCGGAAGCTCCTGCAGACGCAGCTCGATACAGCAACGGAGGCTCTAATTGCATTCCGCTCCGCCGGCGCGCTGAACAGCCGGATCGGATTGGTAGCAGACCAAACGTTTGTCCGTTACCAGGCACTCGAACAGGAAGAGCAACGGCTGAGGACACGTCTCGCAGGATTGAACGAGCGTGTGGAATCGTTCAGGAATGCTATCAGCGGTGTTCGTCCCGTCGATAAGGTGGCTGTTTCGGCATCGGAAAACCCGGTTTTGATTGCTGCGGAACAGCGTTTGCAGGCTGCGAAGAGTGCGATGTTAGTTATCGAACGAAGCAACCTTGGCATTAGGAGCGACGAATACATCAAAGCGGAGAGTGATCTATTGTCTGCTCAACGCGATCTTGATGCTGCACAACGCCGTACACAGACGATGACACGGTGGAATGATAGGTTTGATGCTCTGGCAATAAAACTTGCCGATGCGGATGCCGAGCGAAGCGAGCTTAGGCGAAGCTTAGATCAAGTCGTAGCGGATCGGTCCAAGATGGAACGGCAGTGGGGTCTTGCTCCACAACTACAAAGCAAATTTGACAATATCAACCGTCAAATCAAGGTTCTTGATGAGCGGCTTGGCAAAATTGATCAGGAACTGACTGCCGCAGCAACTGAATCAGCGACTCTCGTCCCGGTGATGTCTCTACAGTCCCATGCACATCTGCTGCCGGTTGATCCAGTGAACCGCTGGAAGGTACTTGTTTATGGACTCGCGCTCTCCGGCGTCGTCTCTGCATTGCTCGCCATTGGAATGTCAAGTCTGGATAACACAATTCGTACCGGCGGAGACCTCGAGCGTGAAATGGGAGTGAATGTCCTTGCATCTATACCTGCACACCACGGCGATCCGATTGAAGGAGCAAAGGTTGTACTTAACGACCCGCTGTCTGCCGTCGCGGAATCGTTTAGGTTGCTTCGTACCGATATTCAGCTTTCGATGGCAACACATCCGTTCAAATCAATGCTTGTGGTGGGTGCCCGACCTGGTGATGGTGCGAGTACCGTTGCATCCAACCTAGCCATAGCGCTTGCGCAAACTGGACGAAGAGTTGTTTTGGTGGATGCGGATTTACGTCGCCCGATGCTTCATATACTCTTTGGTGCTAATCCTGCTGCAGGAGTGTCATCTATCCTAAGTGGGCACTTTGCTCTGGATGCAGCCGTACAACCGACAGAACAAGAAGGCTTGTTCGTTCTCCCGGCAGGCCCTGCAGTTAAGTTAGCCAGCGAGCTGCTCTCGGGGGCAGCTATGGGGCGTCTGCTCGTGGAACTAAAATCCAAGTTTGATACCGTTGTTGTTGATGCCCCATCACCAATCGTATTTGCAGATGCCTTGGTGCTTGGGTCTCAGCTGGATGCCGCTCTGATCGTGGCCAAAGCCGGCCACACGCCGCGTGGAGTTGAACGACAGGCTAGGCGTCAACTTGAGCGCACAAAGGTAGACCTTCTTGGTGTGATAATCAATCAGGTTGAGCCCGCACGTGTTGATTCTTTATATTTTCAGGAACGATATTATGCTGCCGATGCCGGGCATGGCACGGTAAAGACTGCATCCGAGCTATAAGTAATCACGCACAAACTAAAGGATTTTCTCATGATAACGGTTGTGTCGTTATTGGAAAAAAACGCTATCGAGGACCATTCTCAAGGAAAGCCAACCAATTTGGAGCAGCCTTTGCGATAGCGAGTTCTTCGTAGCGCTGACCAAATCCATTTGCCTGTTCGATATCAATCGTCCTAAATCGAACTGGAGTTGGTAGAAAGATCGCAAGGCCCTGCGACCGAGGGTGTTGGGCACCATTCACATTCTTGACGATCACGGACTTTACTGCTGTGCGAAGCGCAACTGCAGCTGCCTGCACATCAGGGTCAGGAATGTAGAAATTGCCCTGAGCGTCTCTATCTGTCAACAGGTCAATGAAATCAAGTAGATCTTTGTTTTCAGCATACGCGTAGCTTTCAGCAAGCGCCCGTGAATCTGAAATTGCGGCGCCATAGGCATTAGATGCCGCGAGCAGGGCAACGCCAAGGTTGTCAAGGTACTGAGAAATCAATGACACCTGACTTGTATCGATGACCGATTGGGTTGTGTTACTCAGTGATCCGTATCTGCTGATCGTTTGATTGACAAGGTCTACCGCAAGGTCCTTTGTTTCAATCGTAGGTGTTCGCACAAGCGTTCGGGCAAATGAATCGTATGGCAATCCTTCTCCCGGTGGACTCTCTTGTGAACCAACAATGTATTCAGCCTTATTTCTTAGCTCATAAACGACTTCCGTCATCTGCATGAGCGAGCAGTCCATTACCAACAAATCCCACATGCGACCGCTTGGATGTGACATTGCACCAGGGAGATCAATCGTATCGATGTGATTACCTGTTACATCATCATATGAGAGTCCACGGGTCACTTTCTTTGCTGATTTAACAGATCGCCACCCAGCACCGTGATTCCACAAAACCAGACAGTACCGACGTGCAGGAAATGTTGTGACTCCCCACTGAATGAACTCACTCAGACGTGATTTGTCGCCCATATCAATGCCGCTGTGTTGACTGATTAGGGTGCTTTCTATCTGTGTAGGATCGGTAGCACGATCCACATAATACCTACGCGTGTCACCCCAGTCGCCATCGGAATTGTCATACCGTCCAGCAAAGCGCTTGTATTGAATGACGAAGTTAATATCTTCTGTTGACCCGGATTGTTCCAACTGGTTTGTATTCAGGAGCCCATAGGTTTCAAGGTCGTTGGCACCGTTCATATAGATAAGAACAGTCCATTCTTTGGCAGGTTGGATGTCTGGATCGACACGTACCGTCCAGCCTGGTTGTGCAATCTTCTGACCGCCCGCTGTGCTCAACAGGCGTGCAGATGCTGGCAGTTTGTAGGTTGATCCACCGCCGCAACCTGTAAGGAGCGCCTCAAGAGATAACGTAAGCGATGTGAGTCCAGCAAGTTTTAGGGCGTCACGACGGTTAATGGGCATCATATTGCTTCTATGATACGCAACCTGCTTTGTTCCTTCACCTAACTATGTGGAAATCATGTAAATTCAATCTTTCCGGATTGTGTCGTATAAGGTGAGTATTGCCAATGAATGATGAACATGCGCAGAACACACAACGTCGCTCACGTGCTTATACACGACGTCCGGAAGTCGAGGAGAAAGTGCGCTATCTCCTGTCTCTGCGACCTGCACAAAGGGAGAGGGAAGTCCTAATGTTCTGTTCGTCGATTACGCCGGGCCACCGTTACCCTGCGGGCATGCTTGAATTATTAGTCTGGGCAGTACGGCATGGCTGCAGACGAGTCTCCAAGGCACACGATGAAGCAGCAGCACGGATTTATGCAGCATCGGGTGTTTTTCTCCGCTCTAAAGTTCGCAAATTTTCTTATACAAATGTTGAGGCTGAGAGAATCGTTGAAGAGACGTTAACATCGCTGATGCAGCATCTTCTGACGGACGAGTCGACCATCTCATTCTGGGAATGCCAGTTTCTGCGCTGCCTGAGCTATCGCTTTGAAACGATTAGTGCTAAATCACAAGTGCGCAGGAGTCTATCGGATGCGGTATCGATTGATGATGAAAATGCATGTGACATTTCGGACACGGCGATTGCCGTTGAGGATATGGCGATGCTAAGGACGATCATGTCTGAATTGTCCGATGAAGAACGTCAAGTTTTGTACTTGAAGTGTGTCGAGCAATTACCGGAAGAAAGTTCTGATACATCGGTGGACACGATCGCAAGACGCATTGGGAAATCCGGAAGGACTGTCAGAAATGTATTGAAACGCATTCGTGAACGCTACTTGGAAAGTGAGAATATCCAGTGAACCCAAACGACGAGCAAATGACATTGCTGAAATGCGCGGACGAAGGAACTTTTCAG
>JBJTQN010000016.1:0-34048 GCA_046075665.1 Armatimonadota bacterium
AAAATCCGCCAGCCGCGGGCGGACACGGCGGTCCACCCCTACACGGAGTTTTTGCACCCCATAGTCACTGACATCGTCAATCAGCAGAAACGTCCCGAGCGGAGCGGCGTGTTCGGCGGAGGCCGGAGGCATAACCGACCGGGAGATGTTGCGGATCGGACACAAAGCAACGCGAAAGCACACCATCCGATGCCAAACGATAAATCCGCCAGACGCGGGCGGACGCGGCGGTACGCCCCTACGCGGAGCATTTTCATCGCGTCCCACAAGCGTATTCGCGTAGAACATTCCGCCAGCCGCGGGCGGACACGGCGGTCCTCCCTACGCAGAGCATTTTTATCGAGTCCACACGCGTTTTCGCATGAAACATTCCAAATCAACCAATCCAAAAATCATGAAGTTGCCACGTTCATCCACAGTGATAGAATCTCAAGGCTCCGAGGGTTCCTGACACATCGCCAAGGAACACGAAGCCTAAGGCTCGTGCCGCAGCGCGGCGGCCGATGTTGGTGACTGGAACTAATGCGCATCGTAATTATCGGCTGTGGACGCGTCGGCTCAACGGTAGCCCGCCTCCTTAGCGCAACTCATGACGTAACCATCGTCGACCGCACATCTGACTCATTCCGCAGACTCGGCACATCTTTCAAGGGCAAACGCCTCGTTGGTCCTGCGACCGACATGGATGTCTTACGCAAAGCGGGCGTCGAAGGAGCGGATGCATTTATAGCTGTAACGGATGGCGACAACCGCAATATTATGGCCAGTCAGATGGCCAAGCGGGTCTTCAATGTTCCGACAGTGCTAACGCGCGTGTACGACCCTGTTCGCGCATCCGTGTTCCAAAGGCATGGCATTCACGTGCTCTGCACAACCTCGATGGCAGCTGGCTTCTTCCGCGACATCATCGAAGGAAATGCCTGTGACACCTTCTCCGAACAGCTGCAGGCCTACCTCGATGCATCGGTTCAGAAAGCCTAAAAGGACATCCACATGAACATTATTGTTGTTGGTGGCGGAAATGTCGGCTACTACCTCGTCAAAGACCTCAAGGCTGCCGGACACAGTGTTATCCTGATGGAAAAGGATCGCCAGCGCGCCGCGCGTCTCTACGAAGACCTAGGGGATCTTGTTCGTCAAGGGGATGGCTGTGAGTCACGCACAATGCAGGATTTAGGCATCGAGCAATGCGACCTCGTGGTTGCGGCGACGGGCGAGGATGAAGATAACCTCATCGTGTGCCAAATGGCCCGGGAATGCTTTGGCGTCAAGCGAACGATTGCACGTGTCAACAGCCCGGCAAATGAGGCACTCTTCACTGAGCTTGGCATCACAACCACTGTGTCCAGCACACGCATCATCTTCAACCTGATTGAACAGGAAATCGAGACGGATCACATCGTTCCCCTCGCAGCCCTAGCACGTGGCAACCTGGAAGTCGTATCGGTCGAGCTTTCCGACCACTCAAAAATGGTTGGTCGAAGCATTGGTGAAATCACGCTCCCGGCGGATGCGCATATTGTCGCAATTCTCCGCGGCGACAAGGGGATGCTTCCAAGCCCGAAGGCAATTCTCCAAGCGGGGGATGTCGTCCTGACCCTCGTCAAGACAGACAGGGAATCGGAGCTGCACCACGTATTTGATGGACACTAACAGTTCATCGATGTAGTCTGAACGCCTCCCGACATTCCGGGAGGCGTTTTTTCATTTTGCGGATGCAAATCATCAACGACCATCTATGGCAACGTAGATATCAAGCATTGCGTAACGATGTTTCGGCTCAAAGCAGCCGGTGGATTTCCATCGCAACGGAAAATTCCATCACCCCATCTGGAGTCATTCTGCGATAATGTATCTGCAGGTATTTGTACGTAATTGCTTCGTATAAATGGCATCAAATTAGCACCCACGATTGGAGCAGCAATGAAAGCCGTTGTTATGGCAGGTGGTGAAGGAACCCGCCTCCGTCCGCTTACAACCAACCGTCCAAAGCCGCTGGTGCCCGTCCTCGGAAAGCCCATCGCCCAACATATCCTTGAGCACCTGAAGCGCGCCGGAGTTGATGAAGTCATCCTGACGCTGTACTACCTCGGGGATGAAATTCGCTCCTACTTCGGCGATGGCTCAGAGCTTGGCCTGAAGCTCATTTACTCCGTCGAAGAATCGCCACTCGGTACCGCTGGCTCAGTAAAGCAGGCTGAAGAGTACCTAAAGGATGACACATTTATCATCGTCAGTGGCGATGCACTTACGGACATCGACATCGATAAAGCCCTCGCATCCCACCGTGCAAATGGCGCCGAAGCGACCATCGTGCTGCAGCGTGTCCCAAACCCACTCGAGTTTGGCGTGGTCCTAACCGAACCGGATGGCAAAATCCAGCGCTTCCTTGAAAAGCCAAGCTGGGGTGAGGTCTTCTCGGATACGGTCAACACCGGGATGTATATTCTCGAGCCAAGCGTGTTCAATCTGATGGAACATGGCAAGGCGTACGACTGGTCCAGCGACATCTTTCCCGAAATTCTTGCCAGTGGACGTAAGATCTACGGTCACACGATGGAAGAGTACTGGTGTGATGTCGGCTCGCTCGATCAATACCGCATCGCGCAGTACGAAATGCTCGATGGTCAGACAGAGCTCCCCATCGAAGGCACCGAATCCACAAATCGAATTTACATAGGGGATGGAGCAAAAGTCTCCCCGGATGCCATCCTGCGGCCTCCGGTTTATATTGGGCAGAACGCACGCGTCCTCAGCGGCGCTATCATCGGACCTGACACCGTCCTCGGCGACAATGTCGTTGTCGCAGAAGGAGCCGAGGTCGAAAAGGCGATTGTCTGGGATAGCAGTTATATCGGCGCCGGCGCGGATGTAAGCGCTTGTACCATCTGCGGTGGTGTTGTCATCCAGGATGATGTCCGTATAGAAGAAGGCGCGGTTGTTGGAGACAAATGCCAGCTTGGACATGGCTCACATGTGCGTGGAAATGTCAAACTCTGGCCAGAAAAGGTCATCGAAGCAGGTAGCCAAGTCGTCGAATCGCTGATTTGGGGCGCGAAAGCGCAGGCATCCCTGTTCCGCGGAATCGGCGTCCCCGGCATCGCCAATGTCGAAATCACCCCTGAATTCGCGACCAAACTCGGCGCCAGCTTTGGCGCTTATCTGAAAAAGGGAGCCACCGTTGTCACGGCGCGCGACACACACCCCGCGAGCCGGATGGTAAAGCGCGCTCTCCTCTCAGGACTTTGTTCCGTCGGTGTCAATTCGGTCGATGTTCAGGCACTTCCGATCAGCGTTGCACGCGCCGCGGTGCGTTTGCACAATGCGCAGGGTGGTATCAACCTCCGAGTTGACCCAAGCAATGAACGGCAGCTGGTCATCGAGTTCTTCGATGCACGCGGCATTTACCTGACAGTTGCCAACGAGCGAAAAGTCGAGACGATCTTTACCCGCGGTGACTACGGACGTGCTGAAATGTCCGAGGTGGGTGAAATTGCGCTCGCTCCGAACACGATGGAGCAGTACACCAAGCTGTTTCTATCCAAAGTGCGCGAAAAGGACATCGCCCGGCGAGGCTTCCGCGTTGTCGTCGACTATGCCTTTGGCGCGATGGCCGGCGTTCTCCCAGAGCTGCTGGGCCGCCTTGGTTGCGATGTCATCGCCTTAAATGCCTACCCCGACTGGCGACGGACGCCGCGCACCCGGGATGAGCGGATGGCACATGCTGACCGTCTCGCTGAGGTTGTGCGTACGCTAGGCGCAGACCTCGGGGTTCTCTTTGACACAGATGGCGAGCGGATTGAGATTGTGGATGCTATCGGCAACCAGCTCAACCGAGGACGACTTCTTGCGACCGTGACCAGTCTGGTGGCGCAAACAAAACCGAGCGCACGTATCGCAGTACCGGTTACCGCGCCAAGCGCCGTCGAGAGCGTTGTCAAGGCACGCGAAGGCTCCGTTGTGCGCACGAAAACCGATCCACGCTTCATGATGACACTGGCTTCCATCCCGAACGAAAAAATCGCCTTCGCCGGAGACATGCAAGGCGGATTTATCTTCCCGGAATTCCATCCAGCATTCGATGGCCCATTTGCACTCGCAAAGATTCTGGAAATGCTGAGCTGGCTGCAAAAGCCGCTGCATGAAGTTGTCGCTGATCTTCCATCCATCTACATGGCACAACACGAAGTCCCCTGCCCGTGGCAGCGAAAAGGCGCTGTGATGCGGGCTCTGACCGTTGAAGCGCAAGAATCCGAGCAAAGCGTTGAGCTAATTGATGGCGTCCGATTGATAAAGTCCGCCAACGAATGGGTGCTTGCACTCCCGGATGCCGCAGAGCCAATCTTCCGAGTCCGTGCTGAAGGTGCGACGCTTGCGGATGCACACGAACGTGCAGAAGAGTGGGCGGCCAAAATCCAGGCTTTGTCCGCAGAGTAGACCATGCAAACACACCGCGGCATTGTTGTCGCAGGGCGGGCCGGGGTTGCCGCAAGTCAACCCCTCGCCGTCTCCGCGGCACTGCAGATTTTAGCCCGTGGCGGCTCATGCGTCGATGCTGCCATCACCGCAAGTGCCGTCATTTCTGTCGTCGAACCATGGAATAGCCACCTAGGTGGGGATGCGTTTTGTATCCATCACGATACAACAACACGCACCAATATGGCGTTCAATGGCAGTGGTGAGGCACCCCATGGGGCAACCAAGGATGCGTTTCCGGCGGGGATTCCCCTCCATGGTTATCAGGCCGCGACGGTCCCCGGGCTTGTTTCGACATGGTTTGCAGCGCATGCACTGCATGGTCGCCTCCCCGTTTCAACACTACTTGAACCGGCGATTGCATATGCGCGGGATGGCTTTCCGGCAGGTCCACGCCTGCTGAAGAAAGTCACCGATCATCGGAATCTGCTTACTGAACATACAACTTTGGATAGCCTTGGTATCCCGACAAATGTAGCGCTGGGAGACATCATCAAACAGCCGGACCTCGCGAAAACACTTGAAACCATCTCCCAAAATGGAAGGGCTGGCTTCTACGGGGGGCGTGTCGCCGACCTGATCGTGGATGGTTCCGCAGGCTGGTTCTCACACGATGACCTTGCCAACCACAAAACCCGTGTTTTACCGCCGCTTGCTGGGCGCTACCGGGATCTGATCGTCTACGGTCAGCCGCCACCAAGTCAGGGGATGATTCTAATCGAGGAGCTCCTGCTGGCCGATGGCTATCCTCTCGCAGATCTCTCCGATGCGCAGCGTACGCACTTGCTTGTCGAAGCGAAAAAGCTTGCGTTTGATGACCGCAACCGCTACCTTGGCGACCCGGAATGGAGAGACATCGCCGTAGAGCAACTCTTCGATACCATGCATATCGCTCGAAGACGCGCCGAGATAGATCCATTCTTTGCCGCAGGCAATCACATCCAAACACCACAGGAAGGCAGTGACACCACCTACTTCGTAATTGTGGATGATGCAGGAAATGCTATCTCGTGGATTCAGAGCGTGTTTCACAACTTTGGTGCGGCTTGGATTCCAGGGGGTACGGGCGTTCTTTTTAACAACCGTCTCACCGGATTTTCCCTCGACCCACTCTCACCTAACTGCATCGCACCAGGCAAGCGCCCCGCACATACACTAAATGCATGGCTTGCCACCTACCCGGATGGCCGCCTCGCATATGTTGGCGGAACACCCGGCGGACACATCCAAGTGCAGACGAACCTGCAGCTGCTCGTGAACACGGTTGACCTTGGGATGGATGTTCAGCAAGCCGTTGAAGCCCCGCGTTGGCAGCACTTGAGTGCCGCAGGTGCCGTTAGCAGCGAAGAAACCGGGAATGGCATCCTTGAAATCGAAGACCGTGTGGATAACAGCTTGGTAACATCACTCGCCGAACGCGGTCACGATGTCCGCCTTATCGGCCCATGGGCCCATGGTTCAGCTGCGCAGCTGATGCAGGTTCTCCCCAGCGGTGCGTATGCATTCGGATCCGATCCGCGCTGTGATGGCCACGCAGCAGGCATCTAGCCCACGTGTAACGTTCTCACTAATTAGAGTCAAACGCTCTGTTTAGAGGAAACATCCACGAAATTCAATGCTTTCGCCGGATACCAACATGAATTCTGCCCCGCGCAACCTGTACACTCTACCGTTGTGCGCATGCGATGCTGCTGTCACTAAGAGGTGGTTTTTCCTTGTCTGTTGATTCAAGTTGGTTTGTCAAGCCAAAGGGTACCCGCAATCGCACCAGCGCTGGTGGAATCGTTGTCCACTCTGAAAATGGATGTTGGTTTGTAGCACTCGTCCGAGGCGAAGGGGATGGCGAAGGCTATGTCCTCCCCAAGGGTGGAGTCGACAAGGGCGAAACGCTTGAGCAGGCAGCACGACGGGAAATCTGGGAAGAGGCAGGCTTTTCACAGCTAACGTATGTCCGCAGCCTCGGAAAAAAGAGCCGTCTAAGCTTTGACCGCCGTCGGTGGATCACAACCTATTACTATCTCTACACGACAACGCAAGCGAACCCCGTCCCAACAGATCCGCATGTAGCCTACATTACGGAGTGGTTCCCAGTTACGGGTCCCCTGCCAGTACTGTTTTGGCCCGAACAACATGAGCTGCTCATCGATACAATTCCTTTTATCGAAGCGATTCCACACCCAGCAGAATAGCTCCGCACCGTTATCTTTTGCATCGACGAATCCTAACGGCTGTTTCACGTCTGCATCATCGGGTATAACCTATTGAAAGCACCGCATTCATAATGCCTCCCTACATCCGTAAATACCTGATTGATGAAGCGCTGAGCGCGACCCCGGGAATCATCACCCGTTTCTGCAATGGCATCCCAGCACATATTGCCGACCAGAATCAGGGACCCGATTACTTCACCTTGCGTGAGGTCCTTGCGCACCTCGCCGACTGGGAGCCCATCTGGCTGGAACGTATTCAACGTATCGTGCAGGAAGATGAGCCAGTCCTCCCAAACATCGATGAAGGCAAAATGGCAGAGCTGAACAACTACTCAACCACCCCAGTGGAGGTTAGTCTCGAGAAGTTCGCAACCGGACGAGCGGCGCTGGTGGAGTACTTGCAGTCCCTCCCCACCGATGCGTTTGCGCGCCACGGAATCCGTCCCGAAATCGGCAACATCACGGTCAAGGACATCGCCACCCTCGTCCTTGCACATGACACCTACCACATCGCGCAGCTCGTGCGTTACACCGCCACTCCTGAGAGTGCCGCTTAGCCTTTCCCATTTATAGATGCAAACAGACAGGACATCACGTTCGTGAATATAGTTATCGCCGGTGGTTCCGGCCTCGTCGGCACTGCCATCATCCCAAAACTTCAGAGCAAGGGATACTCCGTAGATATCATCACCCGGTACCCCGACCAGCCGATGCCGATGTCCAATGTTCGCTACTTCCACTGGGATGCTGAGCAGGCTTGGCATCCGGCAGTTGGTGCTGCAAGTGCTGTGATCAACCTGACGGGTGCGAGCATGGCGGGTGGCTCATGGACGGATGCTTATAAACAGGAAATTCGCGATAGCCGTGTGCGCACAACGCAAATGCTTGTGGAAGCGCAGCCAAGAGTATTGTTACAGGCATCCGCGGTTGGGATTTACGGAGATGGTGGTGATGACACCCTCACCGAAAGCAGTCCGGTAGGCAAGACCTTTCTTGCGGATGTTGCACGTGAATGGGAAGCGGCTGCGAGCGCGGCTCGGGGATCCGGTGGGCGCGTTTGTTGTTTCCGTATCGGCCCAGTCCTCTCACGAGAAGCCGGGATGCTCCAGGCGCTGATCCAACCACCGATGCTGCCGTTTTCCCCCTACAGTCTGGGTCTCGGTGGACCACTCGGCCCCGGGACACAATGGGTGCCCTGGGTCCATATTGATGATGTGGTGGGGATGTTTCTTGCCGCCATCGATGATGAAAATTGGACAGGTGCGGTGAACACCGTCGCCCCTGGCTGCGCGACGATGAAAGAGATCGCGGTGGCTATCGGACGAGAGCTACGAAAACCAGCGGCGCTGCGTGTGCCAGCCTGGGCGCTGAAGCTGATGCTTGGCGAGTTCGCAGATGCGCTTCTCGTCAGTCAGCGTGTTTCAGCCGACCGTGCAAAGGCACTGGGTTACACATTCGCGTTTCCCGATATAACGGCTGCATTGCACAACCTGATGCACTCGTAAGTCAGCGAGTAAACAAACCAGACCGAGTGTTGCCAAGGCGCAAGGTTGCAAACAGCATTGCAAACAGAGTGTAATGAGGCATGAAGCTTCGTGCGGGAAACACGCCTGTCGGATTGACCTTTTTGTTGGCTGCTGGAACGGCAGCGTTTGCGTTCGCGCAGCCTCCAGTTGGCGTAAAGTCATCAGGTGCATTGCGTGCGTCTGTAATAGCAAAGCGTGTAAGTTACCGCTCGGATATCCTTCCCATCCTCTCAGCTAAGTGCTTTTCCTGCCACGGACCGGACGATGCTGCGCGCAAAGCGGGGCTGCGATTAGACACACCGGAATCACTGAAAAAGGCTGCAAGCGGCGCACCTGCAATCATTCCGGGAAACCCAGTTAGTAGCGGTGTCATTAAACGCATCACCATGAAATCCGGTGCGCTCCAAATGCCCCCTGCGGAAACCGGACATCCACTTACACAAAGTGAAATCCAAACCATCACGGAATGGATTGAGTCCGGTGCCAAATACGAGCAACACTGGGCCTTTATTGCGCCAAATCGGCCTGCGTTACCCGCATCTAGCAAGGGTGCTGCGTGGAGCAGCCATCCGATTGATCGCTTTGTCCACGCCGGGATGTCACGCTTTGGGCTCCAGCCAAGCTCGGACACTGACAAGCGTACTCTCCTGCGCCGCGCTGCTTTGGACCTTACGGGTATCCCGCCGACCCCGGATGAGCTCAAGGCATTTGTCGCTGATACCCGCCCGGATGCATATGAGCGCCAGGTAGACCGCCTTCTAGCAAGCCCCGGTTATGGTGAGCACTGGGCCCGTGTTTGGATGGACCTTGCACGCTATGCAGACTCGAAAGGTTACGAGAAAGACCTTGGGCGAAGCATTTGGAGATGGCGTGACTGGGTAACCGCCGCCTACAACGCAGATATTCCATATGACCGCTTCTCGCTGCTGCAGCTGGCGGGGGATTTGCTGCCGGATGCGACAGAAGAAGACCGCATCGCGACCGCATTTCACAGAAACACGCCTACAAATGATGAAGGCGGCACGGATGACGAAGAGTTTCGGACAATTGCCGTCAAGGACCGTGTGGATACAACCGGCCAGGTGTGGATGGGCCTGACGTTTGGCTGCGCAAAGTGTCATACGCACAAGTACGACCCCATCACGCAAACGGATTACTATCGTTTCTACGCGATTTGGAACCAGACTGAAGATGCGGACCGCTATGATGATGGTCCGACAATCAATGGTCCAACTCCTACACAGCAGGCGGAGCTTTCCAAGCTAGATGCATCCCGGAAAGCGCTCAGCATCGAGCTGCACACCGGCGACGCGAAGCGAGCGGATGCATTTCAAAAATGGTCCGATTTACAGAGTGCCCAGCGTACCTGGAAGCGTATTCTGCCCTCAAACATCGCATCCAGCAATGGGGCTAAGGCAACACCTCGTCCTGACCGGGCCATTGTTGTCAGCGGGACGCACGCACGCACCGAAGCCATCACCCTTACGCTGCCATTAGATGAAAACACAGCGGCCATCCGTCTAGACATCCTCAAAGACAAATCGCTTCCCAATATGGGACCTGGACGCTCAGCGAGTGATCAGAATGTTGTCACCAGTGAAGTCGTCCTCCAGGAACTGACATCAAATGGCACCCTCAATCCAGTGCGTATCACGGGAGCAAAAGCCGACATCGAGCAGGGAGGCTGGCCGGCCACCGATGCAATCGATGGCAAACCGGGCTCCGGCTGGGCATTTTCGCCTGAGAACAACCGTCAGCATGCAATTGTCTTTGACCTCGAACGCACTGTAAACGCAGGCAGCAAGCTGGTCGTAAAGCTGGAGTTCAACTACCCGGATCTCTCCGCGGGATGCTTTGCTCTCTCAGCGGCACCCACAAAGCAGACGACAAACGCCGTTCAGCCGCCAGGTATCGCAGAGCTCCTCATTGTCCCGGCTGCCGAACGGACCGCCGAATTGCAGGAGTTCATCGACACGGCGTTTTTAGCGAGTTACCCAGATGCTGTAGGGTTCCAAATGCGTCTCAACAACCTAAAAGCGGCGGAGAAAGCACTGCGTGACAGCTTCCCGAACACACCAGTCATGCGTGAACTGGACCTGAAGCGGCAACGCATCACCAAGGTGCATAACCGTGGGAGCTTTTTGGATCAGGGAACTGTTGTAACGGCGGCGCTGCCCGGGATGTTTGGTAATCCAGCCGTTAAATCCCCATCGCGCCTTGATGCCGCAAAGTGGCTGTTTTCTCTCGAAAACCCGCTGACCGCGCGTGTTGCCGTCAACCGCCTTTGGGCCCGTTTGTTTGGTCGGGGTCTGGTCGAAACGGAAGAGGACTTCGGCACACAGGGTAGCCAGCCAAGTCATCCAGAGCTACTCGACTTCTTAGCCGTGACATTTCGGGATGACCTCAAGTACTCGCAAAAGGCTCTCCTAAAATTTATGGTGACGAGCCGGACGTACCGCCAGAGCGCCGCACGATCAGGTGCTGCGCGTCGGATTGACCCAGAGAACAGGTGGCTGTCTGGAATGCCCCGGGTTCGCCTCTCCGCAGAGGTCATCCGGGATCAGGCGCTCGCCGTGTCCGGGTTACTTTCGGCGAAAATCGGAGGTCCACCAGTGATGCCTCCTCAGCCGCCCGGTATTTGGAAGACACCGTACTCCGGGATGCAGTGGGTGACATCCACGGGTGAGGACCGTTACCGCCGCGGTATTTACACCTATTGGCGACGTTCAAATCCGTATCCATCGATGTTAACCTTTGACACTGGCCAGGGGGATGTCTGTACGATGCGTCGAATCCGGACCAACACACCGCTTCAGGCATTGGTTACCATGAACGATCCTGTTTATGTAGAAGCAGCTGGGGCGCTGGCTTCAAGTGCAATGTCAGCAACATCGGATATACATGGAAGGTTACAGTGGATGTTTGAGCGGGCAACCGGTCGCCCTGGAACTGGCTCCGATGTCGCACCATTGCAGCGCTTGTTAAAAGCGGCACTCGGCAGGTTCAGGGGTAAAGGCAGTGACAAAGCAAATGCGTTGCTCCTTGCGGCGAATATTGATGCATTGAAAAGCAGTGATGCCGGTATGCATGCAGCGCTGACCACGGTGGCAAATGCGATTCTCAATCTGGATGAAGTTTTGATGCGCCCGTAATGTACAGTGTATGAATACCTGAACAAATTGACTATTGTTGACACCGACCATAGTAATGACGTGGATGTTTACATCTGCAAACTGAATTTGTGGAAACTAATTGGATTAGAGTTACGTCATTCGCTGTATTGAGTATTTGATTGCAAATATTAGTAAGGACATTTGGTGACGCCGATGAAGCTGGCATGGACGATTGGACTAACAAGTTTATTGATGGCGGGAATCACGTTTACGGCGGGTGCCCGGCCTGAGGCTCCGTCCAAAAAGGCTGCCAACTTACTCGCAAGGGTTCCAAGCGTCCGGGATATCCAAAATCGCCAGACATCGCTTAGCCAGCTCGCCGGTCCAAAGGGACTTGTTGTTGCCTACACCAGCACATCCTGTCCGGTCACTAAGCGCCAGCTCGCAAATATTGCTCAGCTCGAAGATCAGTTCCGCGCTAAGGGCATCAACTTTGTTTACATCAACCCGATAGAGACGGACACTATCACCGATGCCAGCCGTGTTGCGGCTTCAACAGGTCTGAATGGTCGCTACATCATCGATAGCGACAAGGCGATTTCACGTGTCCTCACTCCAAGAACGACTGCAGAGGTTTTCGTATTTGATGCCAAACAGCAGCTGGTTTACCGCGGAGCAGCAGATGACCAATACACCGTTACCGGCTCGTTGCCAAAGCCACGTAACCAGTGGCTTCTCAATACCCTCGGTGCGGTCGTTGCCGGCAAAAAGCCATCCACGGCGAATGTTGAACCAAGTGGCTGTGCACTAGAGCCGGTGGTTGAAGCGGCAGCTGCGCCGGTCACCTACTACGAATCCGTTGCCCCAATCATCCAAAAGAACTGTGTCAGCTGCCACCGACAAGGGGGCATTGCTCCCTTCAAACTGGACACTATTGCTGATATCAAAGCCCACGCCGGGATGATAAAGCAAACCATCGAGCAAGGAACCATGCCTCCCTGGCAGGCTGCGCCAGCAGTCGGGGCGGCTAAGTCCCCGTGGGTAAACGATTGCTCACTTCAGCCTGCTGAAAAAGATACCGTCCTGACATGGCTGAGCGGACCGCGCGCCCTTGGAAACATCGTCAAGGCGCCTAAACCGCTCCCAGCCATCAAAGATGGCTGGACGCTCGGTCAGCCAGACATGATAGTGAACATGCCACAGGCGTTGTTCGTCCCGGCTACCGGCGTGATTCCGTACAAGATCATGGATGCCGAAGTCAAAATCACAGATGACAAATGGGTCCAGTCGGTCGAGGTTGTGCCGGGAGCAAAGCAAGTCGTTCACCACGTCCTGATTTTCATCCGTAAACCAGGACAATTCAGCGTTGAAGACCTCAATGAGCGTGCAAGCTTCTTTGCAGCGTATGTGCCGGGTACATCAACGGCTACATGGCCGGAAGGTCTCGCGAAAAAGCTGCCAAAGGGAACCGTGCTTCGATTCCAGATGCACTACACAACCAATGGCACTGCTGTGACGGATCAGACAAAGCTGGGAATCCGTTTTGCCTCCAAGGCTCCTGAGCATGAGATTAAGGTAACGGGAGTTTCGAACACCCGCTTCCGTATCCCACCGGGCGACCCAAACTACAAGGTTGTGTCATCCCTTCCAATCCCGATGGACATTAAGATGACAGCCCTGATGCCGCACATGCACGTTCGGGGTAAGGCAGCGAAGTATGAGTTGGTTATGCCGGATGGTACGCGCAAGCTCCTGCTCGATGTCCCACGCTACGACTTCAATTGGCAACACACGTATCGCTATGCCGAGCCACTCATGGTTCCAAAGAACAGCCGTCTCGAGTACACCTGCTGGTTTGACAACTCGACTGCAAATAAAAACAATCCGGATCCAAAGCGTGAAGTGCCTTGGGGTCCGCAGACATTTGATGAGATGCAGCTCGGTTATATTGAGTACTATGCTCTGGGCAAAGATGACACCACAGAGCTAGTGGATGAAGACCAAGCGCTGGATAGCATGTTTGAGAACATGTTTGGACAGATTGACAAGAACTCCGATGGCGTGGTCACACGTGATGAGTTCCAAAATCCTGCGTTTGCATTTTTAGACAAGGACAAAGATGGCAAGCTGACCAAGGATGAAGCAAAGGTGATTATGCAGTTCATCGGGCGTAGCGGCTTTGGCGGCGGGCAAGGTGGATTTGGCGGGCGTGGTGCTGGCCGGGGACGGGGAGCATTCCCGTTAGGTGGAGGCGCCCCTCAGAAGCCGTAAGGTGATCTTAGGGATGTGAACATAAAGGCCGACTGCGTGCACGCGTAGTTGGTCTTTATTTTTTTGGCATAGGGCGAGCTCAGCACACACTTGCAACAATCGCCCGCAGCTAAATCTCAAACTCCAGCCACTTATAGTGGCAACATCCCGCCATCCAAAATCACCCTTTGTGAACCCATTGTAAATCGAATATATTCCAACGATGTCGCCTGAAGAGCTCGCAGCACACATCGCATTTGAAAAGACAAAAGTCCTCACACAGCGTCACTTCTACATGCTGGATTTGATGAAACTTCCAACAATCAAGATAAAAAATGTTAGAGTTCCCACCGTCCAAAAACACCCTTTGTGAACCCATTGTAAATCGAATGTATTCCAACTATGTCGCCTGAAGAGGTCGCAGCACACATCGCATTCAAAAAGACAAAAGTCCTCACGCGGCGTCACTTCTAATTGCTTGATTTGATGAAACTACTTACGATCAAGATGAAATAATCTTAAGGTTCTCACCATCCAAAAACACCCTTTGTGAAGCCATTCTAAATCGAATATATTCCAACTATGTCGCCTGAAGAGCTCGCAGCACACATCGCATTTGAAAAGACAAAAGTCCTCACAAGGCGCCACTTCTTTGGCGGCCTCGGCATGGGCTTTGGCTCGATCGCCCTCAGGGCACTGGATGACTCCGCAAGCGCAGCACCCCCTCATCGGACGACCAAGCAACCATCAGTTAGTGCAGTCGCATCGCTCACCTTCGGCGCAAAACCAAGAGGCGAAGCAACCTTTGAGCAGCGCAGCAAGCGCCCCGCAAAAGCCGTCATCTACCTCCATATGGCCGGCTCACCCAGCCAGCTTGAGCTCTTCGATGACAAACCAGTCCTCCGAAAACATCACGGAGAGAAGTGCCCTGATGAGTTCCTAAAGGGCAAGCGCTTCGCATTCATCCGTGGCGTCCCAACGATGCTCGGAGGCCTCTTCACGTTCAAACAACATGGACAAAGCGGCCAGGTTATCTCTGAACTCCTCCCCAATCTCGGTAAAGTCGCCGATGACATCTCCGTCATCCGGTCCTGCAACACCGATCAGTTCAACCACGCTCCAGCGCAGCTCTACGTCCAAACCGGCCAGCCCCGCCTCGGCTATCCCAGCCTCGGCTCATGGGTGACCTACGGCCTTGGCACCGAATCTGCCAACCTACCGGGCTACGTCGTGCTCTGCTCAGCGGGCAAAGTACCAGATGCCGGCAAATCCGTGTGGGGCTCCGGCTTCCTTCCAAGCGTTTATCAAGGTGTGCAATGCCGCACGGATGGCGACCCTGTCCTCTATCTCTCAAACCCCGCCGGGATGGACCGTGACCTGCGACGCCAAACCCTTGATGCGATGCGCGAGCTGAACACCCTTCAGGAAAAAGCCCTCGGAGATCCGGAAACCGTCACTCGCATCAAACAATACGAACTCGCGTACCAAATGCAAGTCTCCGTCCCGGATGCGATGGACATAAGCAAGGAACCACAGCACGTACTGGACCTCTACGGAGCAAAGCCCGGGTATCGGAATGACCTCGAAACGATGGCGGATCCACGAACCAGCTACAAAGCGGATGACCCATCTTTTGCGAACAACTGCCTCCTTGCGCGCCGCCTCGTAGAACGCGGCGTACGCTTCGTGCAGCTCTTTGACTGGGGCTGGGACCACCACGGCTCAAGCCCGGGTGAATCTCTCGATGAAACCCTGCCAATTAAAGCAAAACAGATCGATAAAGCCATCGCAGGACTGATTACCGACCTCAAGCAACGCGGGATGCTGGATGATGTCCTCATCGTTTGGGGCGGTGAGTTTGGCCGCACACCGATGATGCAAAACAACGTCAATACAGAGCTCAAAAAGGGCTTGATCGGCCGTGACCATCACCCGCATGCGTTCACGATGTTTATGGCAGGCGGCGGCATCAAAGGAGGCGTTTCGCTCGGCGAAACAGATGACCTCGGCTACAACATCACAAGAGACCCCGTCGGTATCCGAGACCTCCAGGCAACCATCATGCACGCAGCCGGCCTTAACCCACACCGTTTCAGCTACCGCTATCAGGGGCTCGCCCAGCGCTATATCGGTCCTACGGATGATGGAAAAATTCTGAAACAGCTGCTCAAATTTGGCTAAGTCGTACATTCCGGTCTTTGACGGGATGCCTGGTGCGTGGCAGGATAACATCTGGTAATGCCGTGCAGCGATGCGGTGAAGTTTGATGACGCGCTGCGTGTCTTACCATCCACCGCCCGGTGCGGAGTGTGCACACCTATGATGAAGTTCAGCCTACCGTTTCCCTTCCCGCGCGCGCGTACAGCCATCGGCATTGTGATCGCCGCACTGGTATTCACCATCCCTGCGACACCCACCCTTGCCCAAGGCATCGGACGCGGACGAAACATCATCAATGACCGCTTTGCAACCGTCTCAAGCGGGCCACAGGAAGCACTCATTATTGATGTCCCTACAGGCAAAGGTCTTGGAACACAGCCCACGGTTGAGCGTCGCCTCCGTGCCTATTGGGCATCCCAGCAGCGCGCCATCGGAACAAGAGTTCAGCCAGCGGGCTCCCCAAAGACCATCCTTCCCGTCTCCACGCTCATCCGTAACCGGGTCTTTGGTCGCATCGTCGCACCACCCGCGAAGAAAACAACCCGGGGTTACGGAAATGGCAACATCACCCTAAGCTTTGAAGGCTTCAATGGCGCCAGCCTCGCGGATTCAAATGGCAACCCTATTGTCTTGCAGGAATTCCTTCAGAACTTCTACGAGGTTGTGAAACCAAAGCTGGATGCCATATACGGAAAGCCATCCACAACCAGCACCGTTGCCATCAAGAGCATGGGCTTCTTCGAAACGGGGACTGCAACAGATGTCGAACGCCTTGCTTTTGGCGCATACAATGTCAGTGAAAACCGTATTTACCTGCCGCTGTACCGAAGCATCGATACGCTGGCGAATGCATTTCTCCTCAACCTAATCCACGCATATCACGGCCCGCTTGCCTTTCACTACGATGCGTGGGAGCAGGGTTTTGCCCGCGCCGCAGCAAGCATCATCGCGCGTGACCCAAGCCTCGGCTTTCAGGACCCGACGGCTAACAACCTCTACACCCTGCTTCCGCAATACGACCTGCTCAACCATCCAGCGCTGGGAAACAACACGTTCTTCCCACCATCACAGGCAAACATCCCAATCGATGGCCAATTCACCATCGCAAAAATGCTCCAGCCACGCCTCGGGATGGCGGGGGCTGCTTGGCTTAAGGTCTGGATGGAAAACCCTGACTTCTTCCGCCAGCTCAACGAGAGCTATTACGCAGCAGTTGATGCGGACCCAACCGGAAATCTGCAGGGAAATGTTCCTTTTCTCTCATCACTTGTACGAAATGTCGTCCCGGATGTCGAAGGCTTGCCATTCCAGCAGTGGATGCAACGGCAGTTCATCCTCGATACCAGCATCACCGGTGGAACCAAGCTCTATCCATTTATTCTGCCAAGTGAGAATTCCGCAGCAACCGGGCAAAGTGCCCTGATTGCGCTGGTCTACTATCGCACGACCGCCGTCGGGGATGAAACCCTGCTCGATGGCCGCGCATTTGCTGAGTACCACGATGCGACCGGCTCGCGTATTCCATCGCTGGGGTCATCCAGTGAACAGGCACAAGTCATCGATGGCGAAGGCTTCCTGACAACCCTCAGCTTCCCTACTCAGGGATTTGATGATGGCCGCATCACGATGGACTTCAGCATCGGGCAAATGACAACCCGTGCCTACCTCCCGAGCGGACTCTCAGGTGACCTCCAGGTGATCTGGGCGGGTACGGCGCCGACAGGCGATGTCAATGTCACACAGATCCTCACCCCCGGTGGTCAACAGCGGAACGGCCAAACCAATATCTCACGCGCCGGTGCTGGTTTTACCCTTGGAGCTGCTTTTGGTGAGCTGTACAAGACCCGCATCTCACGTCCGGGTGTGTCTGTCGGCGAAGTTATCACGGTTAGCCGTAACCTCGGGGATGGCATTAACTGGGTCGTCATCAAAACCGACAACAGCGCTGGTGGAATTACTACTGTAAGCAAGCGTTTCCCAACGAATGAGCTGCGCCTTGTCAGTTTCCCAGCCCGTCCGTTAAATGCTGACCCCGGTGCAATCATCAACCTGCCATACTCAGACTTTGTATTGACGCAGTACGATCCGCTGCGAAACCTCTACGAAATGGCTGTTCCTGACAAGCCGCTCTTTGGACCAATCGTCCCCGGGCGGGCTTTCTGGATAAAGCTTGTCCCGGAAAACAAATCAACCCACGAAATCACGTACTCAGGCGAAATCCCGGCAACCGATATCGACCTGCCGGTAGCGGCGCCGTTTGGCTGGAATATGATTGGCTCGCCATTCGATGGCCTGATAGATACCGCTAACCTGCGTGTTGGCTTTTTGGACAATGACCCAATCTCCTGGGCAGAGGCGGTCGCGAAGAATCTGGTCGCCGAAGACATCTACCGCTGGGATTCTGTGACCCGTAAGTACATCGTGGCCACACAGCTCGAAAACACCGAGTGGCAAGGCTACTGGGTCAGGGTTTATGCACCATCCGGTGTCAGCATTCTCATCCCAGGACCTGCAACAACGAGGCGCGTTACCCCGCCGGGTTCATCCCGTGCTGTGCCAGTTACGCCACTTCAGACAGAATTGCTTATCAAGGTTTCCGATAGCGCCGGCTCAAATGAAACATTGATAGCGGGCACTGCGGCAGGCGCATCGGATGCGTTCAACCCAGGACTCGATAGAGAAGGACCGCCCTCCGCAGGTGGGCAGCTCGTGGCATCGTTCAGTGCTCCCGCCGCCAGTCGGGTACGGGGCAGATTGCTTCGTGATATCCGGTCAGATGCCAGCGGAAAAAGCGGTGTCTGGGAAATCGATGTCACTCCATCGGTGACCGGTCCCATAACCATCAACGTGATGCCGGTTGCTGTATCCAAAGATGTACGAATCACACTGGTAAACCGGCAGACGGGCACACGCCATTCGGTTACCCAAAATGGACAGGTAATGGTCCAGAGTGCCGCCGGGAAACCGATGCGCTTTCAGCTGACCCTTGCGGCCAAGTCATCGTTGCCACTGCAAGTCCGGAATATCCGTATTCAGGCATCCGGGCGGTCCAGTAGCGCAACACGAATTGTTGTACAGACCACCCGTAGCGCCGAGACTGAAGCAACGCTTGAAACACTTACAGGACGTAAAGTGGCAGAGCTCACGCCATCCCGCGCACCAAGCGGAACCGAGACGACGTTTGCTTGGGATGGCCTTGGAACAGATGGGCATCAGACACCAGCCGGGACCTACGTACTGCGGATAACGCTGGTCGATGAAGACGGCAATCAGATTGTGACCACACGTCCATTGACGAGGCTGAGGTAATCCATGGAATCAAAAGTGATAACACCAACACGCCGTGAGCTGCTTTGGATGATGGGTTTTGGCAGCATCGCAATCGGCGCCATCGGGTGCGGCGGAAGCGGAGGTCCAAGGACCACTAAGACCACTGTCAGCGGAATCGTGCGGAATGCGGCAGATAACGACATCGAAGTCGAAGGAGCGACTGTCCTAATTGGCGGTAAGTCTGCGGTGACATACACCCGTGACAACGCAAGTGCACAGAATCCTGTTGGCTCGTTTTTAATCAATGATGCCCTTGTGGGTGCATTTACAGCGACAATTACCGTCCAGGGGAAACCTGCGCAGGTCGTCGCATTTCAACCAGCCGTTAAGGCCGGAGCGAATAGTGACCTTGTTTTGATTATCAACATCGGTCAGGTTGGCGGCCGGGTGCTCGCTCCCAATGGTACGCCGGCAGCGGACACATTCGTCTCTATCACAACGGATGTCGGCTCAATCAGTGCAATCACGGATAGCACTGGGCGCTTTCTGCTCGAAAATGTCCTCGAAGGTACTGCAGAGCTGACAGCAAGCCTTGGTCCCGCCAGTGCGGTAAAGACGGTAAATGTTGTCATAGGGTACACAGATATCGGGGATGTGACCCTCGTTGACGATGGCAAGAAAGACCCGCCGGCAACAGCGAACACCATTGTCGGGACGGTTTCAGACAGTACTAATGCATCGACAAAGCTCGCAGGCGTGAACGTTGTCCTCCTCCGAAACGATCTGCAGGTCGAAACAACGACCACGGATGTCAACGGTAAGTATAGCTTCCTTCGTCCTGTGGGTACGTATCGGGTTCAGGTCCTCGCCGCAGGATATTTGGACGGAGACAGTGGTGAATTTACGGTCACCAGTGCGAACACACCGCCGAATGCGCCCAAGGTTGTGGACATTAGTCTCGTCCCAAGGACGTAGTTAGGCTGGCTTGGTGATGTGCGCTTTCATCCATTTGGATGGATGTGTGTTGCCAAGCCGCCTTTCGGCCGTTAAACTTCGCTAAGAGGTGCGTCAAGTATTTCACCCCAAGTGTGCCAAATATACTAAATCCAGCGGATAATTCAACCGAAACCAACCGTAGCGCCCCGCAGGGGCACCCCTGTTTTGGAAGAATGCCCGTAGTGGTATGGTGAAAACATGATCGCATCGAAAAAGATAACCTTTGGCACCGATGGCTGGCGCGCCGTGATGGCCCGCGAGTTCACATTCGATAATGTCGCACTCGTCGCACAGTCCATCGCCGACCATGTCAATGGCCAGGGAAAAGGCAGCAAAGGCATTGTCATCGGCTACGATGCACGCTTCCTCAGCGAGCAGTTCGCAGCTCTCGTCGCCGACATCCTCGGTGCAAATGGCATCCCTGCCTATGTCGTCGACCGTGACACCCCGACGCCTGTCGTCGCATACACCATCAAGGATATGAACCTCGCCGGTGCCGTGATGCTCTCCGCATCCCATAACCCACCCGAGTACCACGGTATCAAGTTCATCCCGGACTACCTCCACCCGGCGCTACCTGCCGATACTGACCCCATCGTCAGCCGTATTGCCATCCTGCAGGAGAATCCTGACCTCGTCAAAACGGGCGGTCCTGTCCCAACAAAAATTAACCCGCAGCCAGCTTACTTCGCCCACGTACGGCAGCTGATCGACTTTGATGCCATCAGTAACGCAAACCTGACCATCTGCGTGGATCCCCTCTATGCAGCTGGACGCGGTTACCTCTCGACACTCCTTGAAGAGGTAGGTGTCAATGTTCACACCATCCACAATGAGCGCAACCCGCTCTTTGGTGGCAGCCTCCCTGAACCGAATGCAACCAACCTCCGGGAGCTTGGCGCACTGGTTCGCACCACCGGCGCGCAGATTGGCCTCTCCATGGATGGTGATGCTGACCGTTTCGGGATGGTGGATGAAACGGGAACCTACATCACCAGCAACGATGTTCTCCAGCTAACCGCATGGCACTGGGCCCAAAGAATGGGAACCGGCGCAATCGTACGTTCGGTTGCCACGAGCGGGCGCATCGATGCCATCGCACGCCAAATGGGCGTTGAAATCATCGAAACTCCTGTTGGGTTCAAGTGGGTTGGCGCGATGATGAAGAAGCACGATGCCATCATGGGCGGTGAGGAATCTGGCGGGCTTTCCGTCCGTGGGCATATCCCTGAAAAAGATGGCATTGTAGCCGACCTCGTCCTCACCGAAATGGTTGCGAAGACCGGGCGTACACCGGGATCCATTCTCGCAGAGCTCCGCGAACAACTTGGTACCTATATTGCAACGCGAATCGACCTACGCCTGCCGGAAGCAAGCAAGGTTGCCCTCATGGATAGCCTGCGAAACACACCTCCAACCGAAGTTGCCGGACGCAGCGTGGTGTCCGTGAACAAAGCGGATGGCGTCAAGCTCCTTCTTGATGACAACTCCTGGCTGCTGATACGTCCAAGTGGAACTGAGCCGCTGGTTCGTGCTTACATGGAAGCGACATCGGATGCCGGGGTGGCAGCCCTCAAGGCTGCAGCGCATACGCTTGCACCAGATGGCGTGGATGTTACACACTAACCAGTAATGCAATCCCCCGATACTAAACCAAAGCGCCGGTTACCACTCCCTATGCTGCTAGGAGTAGGCGCCCTTGTGCTCGGTATCGGGGGTTCTGTTTTGCGGGACAGACTGGTTGGAGTTCAGTCGGCATCGACCGAAAAGTCCCTCCCATTCGATGCTTTGCCTGTTAACGAAACCCGAACAAACGAGTTTATTCAGCCGGTTGCCGCCGTCATTGATGATGAAACGGCATCAAAGCTGGCCCGCCGCGCGGACCCGCGAATGATGAGCTATATGGGTGAACGACCAGACTTTTCATCTGGCGGAACCCCAGCGGCAGGCAGTCCGGGGCTCTTCTTTGGCAACCTTGATGGCGCATCCGCGGATGACCATGAGCATCGGCATACGTTGCTTGAGCACCCGGGCCTCGCGATCTCTTATTCTGGTCAGAGGCGATCTCCTAACTGGGTCGCCTGGGATGTCACAGAGCAGGACCTCAAGGGGAAGCCGCTTATGCCCCGAAACCTCATCCCAGATGCTCGCGCGGGTGGGCCGCAGTGGTCTGCGACAGCGGATGAAATCATCAATGAAAAGCTCATCCCTCTCCAGCTATGCCCGCCGCAGGACCGTTTGTCTGACAAAACGGCTCAGCAGTCGACCTATGTCATCACAAATGTTGTCCCAACGTATGCTGCCGTCATCGGCGGTCCGTGGCAGGATTTTGAACAGCACATTCGGGGACTCGTAAAGCAAGGCTTTGTATGCCATGTCATTGCGGGAACACAGCTGGACGATCTCCACCCCCGCCTGGTGCCAAAGTCGAACATACGTATACCGGATGCACTTTGGAAGGCAGTTCTGGTTAGCCCGCCGGGTGTACGCTCAGCATCCGATGTCGACGAGCATTGCCAGTTGTTGGTTTTGCGGGTACCAAACCGCCCAGATATCACTGAAAAACGCTGGCAGGATTACACGACAACGGCCGCCGCAATTGAAGCGGCGACCGGATTGAATCTCCTAATGTCGCTTAAACCAGATATCGCGGCGATGCTACGAACGGCACCAGCCGGTCCGATGCCGGTTCCGATGCGTTAGCAGGCTACGCTTTACTTACGCCCTCGGCTGAGATCAAGGATTTCAACCTTGCGGAAGTCGACTGGATGGCTCTCGCTCTGTAGCGAAATCGTGCCTCTCTCGAGGATCTTAGGCGTTCCCGGTGTCCAAGCAGACTTCGAAATGCCATCGCGCTCATCAATCTGCGGCTGTGTGTATTCGAGCACGAGCTTGCCATTGATGAAGTGTTTTATGGACTCAGAGCCAAGTACTTCAACCTCGCAGGTTACCCACTGGTCGCCATCAAAGGTGTCGGATGACGAATCGGTGCAGTGTGGCGTGAAGAGCTTGCCCTTCATCACGACATTGGTACCCGGAGTACATAGGTTTGCTGTGCTGCGCTTCCCATTTCCAAGTCCACCCAGGAGCTGAACTTCAATAGAGCACGGGAAATCCTGGGTAAGCGTCATGGATTCAGGAGTCTGACCGTGAAGCATCAAGCCGGAGTTACGCGTTGCCCAGCCCGGTCCATCGGGAAGTTGTTGACCAACAAAGCGATACTCCGCACGCAAACGATAGTGGCTGAACTGAGTTTTATAGAATAGATGCCCAAAACGCTCGTTGAACTTGCCACCGTACTGGTCGTAGCGGACGGAGATCATGCCGTTTTCGACACGGAAGGTATCGCCGAAGTTGACGCCTGCCGGAGAACCTACAATCTTTGGTGTCCAATCCTTTAGGTCACGCCCATTGAACAACTTTTGCCACTTTTCGAACATCATGGAAACCCTTTCAGAAGCCTCAGTGTATCAGTGGTGACTAGCCATCGAGCGTGAAGAGCACGCGTAGCTCATCATCCGATGGTCGCCGACCGTATTCGCAAATCCTGTATGCCTCCACGGATACGGCATACGTGTCTCGATTCAGTCGAGCATCTTTCGAAGCCACAGTCCGTACGGCAGCGCGGGCAAGGAGGTGGTCGCGCAATCTCTGACGACGGTCCAGCGGATCCGCAGGGACAGATTCGAGTTGACCAGCGTTGTAGGGAAGCCACTCAAAGAGCTGTGAGACATGGCAAGCCACAGCATCCACTTTTTGCTCAAAGACATCATCAATCGGTACCGCAATCTCAGGGACAAACGTCCCGTGCTCGGTAAAGACATCAAACCAGTGCGCAAACACCGGCATCCGGGTCAGAAATGGCGTATCAGGGCACATCATCGGGACGGTTAGCATGTATGTGGCATCGACTACCAGCTGTGCGGTGTACCGGTGATCACGGTGATAATCCACTGTTCGGTTGAAGATGACGAGGTTGGGTCCTTTACCGGGCTCTCCAAAGCTTCGTATCGTTCGGATAACGGCTTCTGTTGTCGGCTTATCAACGTAGACTTCGCCATCGTGGACATTGAGGCAAACATAGTCTGCACCTAGTTTAGTGGCAGCATTTTGCGCTTCGATCAGCCGGCGCTCCGCTAGGAGAGCGGGGTTGTCGATGTACTCAGCTGCGAAGTGACCTTTGTCTCCATTGGTGACGGAAACATACCGCACCCGATGGCCCCGCGCAGTCAGTCGAGCGGTAAGCCCGCCACAATTGAGCTCATTGTCATCCGGGTGGGCACCGATGATCATGATGTGCAGAGGTTGTTCCATAGCATTCCTTTCACTTTGCAGTGCCGGGCATCCTGCAATCCAGCAAAGAAAAACCTCCCGGATGCAATGCAACCGGGAGGCTGTTCTGTTATGTGACCGTGTGCCGGCCAGCGTTCGGCTTAGTAGCCGCCCATTCCTGGAGCGCCGCCACCTGCAGGTGCTGCAGCACCCTTCTCAGGACGCTCTGCAATCAGCGCTTCTGTGGTCAGAACGAGTCCAGCAATGGATGCTGCATTCTGAACTGCGGAGCGGGTGACCTTTGCAGGATCGACGACACCGGCTGCCATAAGGTCTTCGTAGGTGTTGGTTGCTGCATTGTAGCCGAGGCCGCCTTCGCGAACCTTGGAGACAACAACAGAGCCTTCCTGACCTGCATTTTCAGCGATGGTGCGCAGTGGTGCTTCGAGAGCGCGTGCGATAATTGCAGCACCAATCTTCTCATCACCCTTGTACTCACCGGCATTGATGGCATCGATTGCCTTCAGTAGCGTGGTTCCGCCGCCTGGGACAATGCCTTCCTCAACCGCAGCGCGGGTAGCAGAAAGTGCATCTTCGATACGCAGCTTCTTTTCCTTGAGCTCGGTCTCAGTTGCAGCGCCAACCTTGATGACAGCAACGCCACCGGCGAGCTTTGCGAGGCGCTCCTGGAGCTTTTCACGATCGTAGTCAGAATCGGAGTTGCCGATCTGAGCCTTGATCTGAGCGATACGACCCTGAATTGCATCTGGTTCACCGGCACCCTCAACAATGGTGGTGTCTTCTTTGGTGATGACGATGCGCTTTGCACGGCCAAAGTAGGAAAGGTCATCGAGATTCTCAAGCTTGATGCCAAGATCTTCGGTGATGAACTTACCGCCGGTGAGGATAGCGAGATCTTCCATCATTGCCTTGCGGCGATCACCAAAGCCAGGTGCCTTGACAGCAACCACATTCAGAATGCCACGAATCTTGTTGACAACGAGAGTCGCCAACGCTTCCCCATCGACATCTTCCGAAATGATAACCAGTGGGCGGCCGGCACGGGAAACAGTCTCAAGAGGCTTGATTAGGTCTGCGACAGCGGAAATCTTCTTCTCATAGAGGAAGATGTATGGCTCATCGAGGACAGCCTCCATACGCTCCGAATCCGTGACCATGTACGGGGAAATATAGCCCTTGTCGAACTGCATTCCTTCAACAAGCTCGAGCTCGGTCTGTGTACCCTTGGACTCTTCAACCGTGATGACGCCATCTTTGCCGACAGCTTCCATCGCCTTAGCAACGAGCTCCCCGATCGTACGGTCGTTTGCGGAAATGGTTGCAACGTTAGTGATGGCTTCTGCACCTTCAACAGGAGTCGCGATGTGGCGGATTTCGGCGATTGCTGCTTCCACGGCCTTGTCGATACCGCGCTTGATAATGGTTGGGTTAGAGCCAGCAGCGACGTTTCGCATGCCTTCGCGGACGATGGCCTGGGCGAGAACGGTCGCGGTGGTGGTTCCATCACCGGCAACATCGTTTGTCTTCGATGCAACTTCGCGAACGAGCTGTGCGCCCATATTCTCGAACTTGTCTTCGACTTCGATTTCCTTGGCGATGGTTACACCGTCATTGACGATGCTTGGGCTGCCGAACTTCTTCTCGAGGACAACATTGCGTCCCTTAGGTCCAAGGGTAACCTTGACTGCATCGGCGAGGATATTCACGCCACGCTCGAGGGAGCGGCGCGCGGATTCGTTGAACTGTAAATCTTTAGCTGCCATGATTAACCCTCCACGACTCCAAGAATGTCATCCTGGCGCATAATCAGGACATCCTGACCATCAACCTTTACTTCGGTTCCGCCATACTTGGAGTACACGACCTTGTCACCAACGACAACTTCCATCGGTGCAACGGAGCCATTATCGAGGGTCTTACCTGGTCCAACTGCGATTACTTCACCGGTCTGTGGGCGCTCCTTGGCGCTATCCGGGAGAACGATGCCACCGCTGGTCTTCTCTTCAGCTTCGAGTGGCTTGACAACAATACGATCACCCAAAGGTTTAAGCATGTTTCTGATCTTCCTTTTCCAAAAGTCTCATCCGCAGGCGTATTGGCACTCACACCAATCGACTGCCAGCACGCAAATGTTACCGCTGGACGCAAGCGACTTCAAGATGCTGATTTCTTAAACTTACGGGATTTTCGGAGGTTTTCTCATAGGCCATTTGACGCACGCTATTAGAAGTTGGAAACACCTCTTATTCACAACCATAGCATCGCTATAAGCGGCGATGATTAGCCCACACAACTGATGATCTCCGGGAACTAGATGCTACGGAATATGGTCTACTGGTTACATGTTGCATAGCCATACCGCACAGGAAGTTGTCGTCCTTGTTGATGATGACAACAATGTTTTGGGAACCGCTCCGAAAGCGACCGTCCATACGGACCAGACACCGCTGCACCGGGCGTTTAGTTGCTTCTGCTTCCGACGGGATGGCAAGCTGCTGACGCAGCGCCGCGCATTACACAAAGTCACATGGCCCGGTATTTGGGCAAACTCCGTCTGCGGTCATCCCGGTCTCAATGAATCCAATGAGTGTGCTGTCTACCGTCGCATGCGACACGAGCTAGGCATCACCACGGCAGCCAAAATGGCATGTATGGCACCTGAGTTTCGTTACCGTGCTGAACTGGATGGCGTTGTAGAAAACGAGCTCTGCCCGGTATTTGTAGCGATTGTCGATCAAGATGCGACGCCTAATCCTCAAGAGGTCGATGCCTGCGCGTGGGTGTCCTGGGGCGAGTTTGTCTACCTGTGCCGCCACGTACCGGGCGCGTATGCTCCATGGACCATCCTGGAGGTCGAAGCGCTGCTGGCAAATCCTGAGTTTGTTCGCCTGCTTTCGACACTTAGCGTGGATGCAAATCGGGAGGCAGAACCATCGGTCTGATTGCGAACCCGTTTCTGTCAGTCATCAATCACTGATGAAAGGAAGCCATCAGATGCACTTAACAATGCATCAGCTTCACTTCGGCTGACGTTTCGCCGCGCCATCACGATTGCGGTCTTCACACTGCCACCGGCGTCATCCAATAGATTCTGAACAGCCTGTAAATCTGAGACGTTGCCAAGGTCAGAGACCAACCGCTGCGCTCGCTTGACAAGCTTGGCATTCGAGCATTGGACATCCACCATCCGATTACCGTAGGTCTTCCCAATTCGCACCATTGCACCGGTGCTCAGCATATTGAGGATGAGCTTTTGTGCTGTACCGCTCTTCATCCGCGTGCTACCTTGCAACACTTCCGGGCCCACGACGGCTTCTATGGGAATGTCACTATCACTGCAAAGAGGTGCGTTTTGGCTGTTCGCAATGCCTACAGTTGTGGCACCCCGCCGCTTTGCCTCTGCAATCGCTGCACGTACAAAAGGAGCGCCACCGCTTGCACTAATGCCGACGACAACATCACTTGACTGAATTCCGGCATCTCGAATCGCCTGCGCTCCAGCGACAGCATCGTCCTCGGCACCTTCTATCGCCCTTGTTAGCGCACGTTGTCCTCCGGCGATAATGCCGAAAACCATCTCCGGTGAAACGCCAAATGTTGGCAGACACTCACTGGCATCCAGTACACCCAGCCGCCCACTTGTGCCCGCGCCTACGTATATGAGACGACCGCCGGCGCGAAATGCATCAGCGATTCGCTCAACGGTACTGGCAACTTGGGGTAGGACGGCCCGAACGGCTGCGACGGCTGCAAAATCCTCATCGTTGATGACGGTCAGCATCTCGACTGTCGTCATCTTGTCGAGGTCGTTACTTTTTTGGTTGACAAGTTCAGTTGTCGGAAGCACTTCATCCATTGCAATAGTCTACGGGATGGAATTCAAACTCAGAACCTTCAAATGGTAGACTTTTGCCTACGACTTTTGTTTCGGAGGAATTGACATGCCGATTTACGGCTATCGTTGTACTGCTTGTTCACATGAGTTTGAGCGCGAGCAGCGCATCACCGAGGAGCCTATCAAGGTATGCGAGCGCTGTGATGCGCTAGTCAAAAAGATTATCTACCCGGTTGGCATTTCGTTTAAGGGCAGTGGCTTTTACGTAAATGACTACAAGGGAGGCGCTAGCACCGCTGCACCAGCCGCGGTGACGACCACGACAGAAAGTGCGCCCGCAACAGCCGCTCCAACTCCTGCGCCGGCAGCAACTAGTACAACGAACGAATAGAATCCCTTTTTCGGATGAAGTAAGCCCGCTGGTTTCCAGCGGGCTTTTCTATTGCGATAAGCCTCACCGCTTGACGATACGGAAACAAAAACCCCGACTGGTTGAACCAGTCGGGGTCGTTTGTATGTAATGGGCAGAAAGCCCGGAGCTTACTTCTGGCTCTTGATTTCCAAACGTCCGGTTGCTGGATCGAAGTTGACATCAACATCGAGCGCCTGACCAACGAAGGACAGTGGAACAATGGCACGGCCGGATTCAACATTGACTTTGCGTCCGATGTTGACGTTCTCGCCATTGACCTTAGCGGTGGATCCGCCAACCTTGAAGGAGACTTCACGGTCAGCATTCACAGCACGAACGGCCTTAGCATTGTGCGCATAGGAGACCTGACCACCGGTATGCTCAAAGATTTGGCGGAATGGAGCCAGTGGAAGACCATTCTCGATGCGCGGTGCGACATCGAAAGCGATCTGTGTGCCATCGAATGCAATCTGAAGTGTCTTGCTTGAGAGTTCAGGAAGCTTTGCAAGTGCCGCGACACCAAGCTTTGGCATGTTGGCAGCAGGGGCTGCAGCACGAACCACAGGGCTCATCGTACGCTTCACCATTTGCATCACAATCGGCTTGACCGTGGTGCGCGGTGCGGCGGCAGAAACCGGCGCAACAGCAACAGGACGGGCGATTGGAGTGATGTTGGCGATAGCCTTGCCAGCGATTCCTGCGAGCACAGGGGTTCCAAGAACATCAGGAGCAGGTGCAACAACTGCACCGGCTGGAACAACGACTGCAGCTGGCATTGGAGTCAATGAGCGACTCGCAACGCGGATTCCACCGGCCAAAGATGGCATCGGCTCAACAACCGTTGTCGAGATTGCAGATAAGCGTGCAACAGCAGCGGATGGGATAACAGTACCCGGAACCGATGTCGTGACAGTCTTGGGAGCGACTGGTTCTACGACTACAGGCTTTGGCATCGGGGTCGGCGCAACACGGGTGGTGAAACCACCTGGGTTGTCGACGTAGACCTGCATCTTCTGGGTGGATGTAGCATTTGCGGACTCGATGTAGGCCGTTGCTTCAACCAAGTGGTAGCCGTTTCCGACCAATGTAGTGTCCCAAACGAATGAGTACGGTGGGTAGTTCTTGAGGGTCTTAAACTGCTTGTCAACGAAGAACGACACGTATGGATGAAGGTGCTCATCTTTGACGTTCACGCCAATTTCAACAGCGCCCATCAGCTTCTTTGGCAGTGCGCGGAAGGCCATGTCAGGGCCAGCGGCTGCGGTGCGATTTGTAAAGGCTGCAGCAGGAGTGGAGCGGACGCCATCCACATTCACAGGTACCGTGACTTCACTGGTATTGCCATCTTCAGCAATCAAAGTAACGACAACCGAGTGCAAACCGGCGGTCAGGGAGCGGCCATCGATTTCAAAGCTAAGGACGAACTTTGCATATGGGCTCTCAAAGTCGCGGCGAACCCAGCGGACACCATCCACCGAAAGCTCAGCGGCTTTAATCTTGGCTTGCGCCTTTGCAGTGAAAGAAACCTCAAGCGGGAAAACGCTTGGCGAAACAATCTCGCCTGCAATCGGGCGGAGAACACGGAGATCTGCGGCAGTCCCACGGACAATCGGTGCCTGCTGAGCCATCGCTGGAGCAACTCCAACAACACCCAACATTGAAAGCGCTGCGGCCGAAACTATTTGAGTCTTCATAGTGCGCACGTCCTTATTCATACTATTCAAAACCGTTGCCAACCTGAACGGCTAATCCGTCTTGCCCTTAAACAGGGCGACAATCGCCATCGCGTGTCCATGGCCAAGCTGAAAATCCTCTTTCAGCCACGCGATAATCGCGCCAGCCGTAACACCCTCTTTAAGGACACCGTTCTCGAGAAAGCCTATTGCTTCACCGAGCTTCTTGTAGTCCTCAGGGCTTTTGCCCGTCTTTGCCTGAATGTTACTTATGTATGCTTGAAAAGACATCCAATCACCCTGCACTTGCACCATAGAACGACGTTGATTTCGTTCCAGTACACACACACGACAACCGACTATCTTCAGCGACACACTGAGCATCGTGAGCGTAACACGCAGATTCCAACACTGTCAAATTTATGGTCGGCGAAATGTCTACCAATATTTATGTTTTCGATGCCAGAGACAACCTCTCTGACACCACCACGTATTCGCGCAAGATTCTGCATTATCCTTTTCTGCGCATACACCGTGTGATGGATTTCACCATCATGCGCTACCGTAGAATACGCCGTGAACCTTCCGCTCCCCCCACCTGACATCCGTAACGTGCGCTTTGCCGCCTTTGATATGGATGGCACTCTCCTAGGGCCAGACCATGACATGCACCCGGATAACATCGCGGCACTCCAATACCTTCGGTCACACGGCATCCATGTTCTCCTTGCCAGCGGTCGTAACCATGAAAACATTTCTGCTTGGTACCGCCGCCTCGGACTGACCGGTCCCATCGTGAGTGGCAACGGCGCGCTGGTACGGGATTTCGCATCCGGAAACACCATCAAAGAAGCCACAGTGGCGCCACAAACGGCACTCGATGTCCTTGCACTCGGCCGCCAAGTCGGGATCACTCAGGTTGTCGATCACACGGATGGCCGTGCCGTCGTCGAGCGACAGTCTTATTGGGGTGACATCGTCGGCGAACGCTGTGGATCAGCGCTGGGCATCGTCGACAACATCGATGACCTCTGCGCAGAAGGTCCACGCAAGCTCCTATGGGTTGACGATGGCGAAACCATAGCCTATTGGGAAGAGGAACTGAGACAGTTACTTGCCGGGAAAGCCCACATCTGTGTCAGTGGAGCCGAGTACCTAGAGATTCTTCCAGCCAATACACACAAAGGGTCCGGAGTGATGGCAGCGGCGGATCACCTCGGTTTCATCGCCGCCGAAACGCTCTCCGCCGGGGATAGCGACAACGATGCCGAAATGCTGGCATGGGCGAAGTACGGTCTCGCGATGCCACATGCGACAGAGAAAGCAAAGTCATCTGCGTGGTTCACACTCCCGGATGGTCCTCCGGAAACCCTGGTTGCTCGCTTCGTCGAAACGCTCTTAAAGCACTAAAACAAGACCCAGCCTAGTTATTGCAGTAATAGCGGTTGAAACGAACCAATTCCATTGGGCGTAATTGAGCAGCCACTAACGGGGCTGAATCATCGATGCGCTCAATCGCATCTGACAACCACCCACATACAATCTGTAGCCGTTCCAACGTATCCGTCAGCTCCAACATCTCCTGACGTTTGTTCATCGGAACTGGCACGACACACACGCACGCAAATGACAGAACCACAGGGTCATCCGGTAACTCAACTTCACCGAGCTCCTCGCCGGACTTGCTGAGATGCTTTTCCAGAAAACGCGTCAACAACGCGCCGGCTTTGTCTGCCCATGGACGCAGAACATCGATGTCGCATGGCTCATCATCAAATGTCTCGATCAGCGCCATCCGAAATGACATCCCGTCATGCGTATCCAGCACGCGGAACCGTTCTTCACCCGCGACGTGAACATTGTAGCGACCATCTTTTGTCGGGTCGATTCTGACAAACTCAGCTGTACACCCAACCGAGTGGTAAGCAGGCTCACCCGTGGCCACATCCATATCATGCAGCATCACAATGCCAAAAGGGCTCTCCCGGTCAACGCAGTACGCCAACATTTCCTTATAACGCTCTTCAAATAGATGAAGCGGCAAAATCATCTTTGGCAGCATCACCAAATTAAGCGGAAACAAAGGGATCGAGCGGGTAGCCATGCGTGTGCCTTAATGTACACCATCCGCAACCAATACCGGCCAACCGTCAGAAATGCCTACAATCCGATAGTATCTACGGGCATCCACAATAATTCACCGGCGCGGTCCGCCACCGGATGCCACCAAGGAAAGCAAGATGACACCCCGAAAGAACGAAAAGCCCATCCCGGAGACGCCACTCGAAGTCTCTATCCGTAACCTGTCATCCAATGGCGCGTTCGTGGGAAATGTCACTGGCCCCGAAGGCTCTCCACATATCGGAATGACAGCATTCGTGCCGTACACCGCCACGGGTGAAACGCCGTTGGTACAAGTGCAACGGATGTGGTCAAAGCACCTCGAAGCCGAAGCCATCGACATTTCGAATCCATCCGCCGACCGAGTCGAGCCAAAATGTCCCCACTACGGAACCTGTGGTGGCTGCCACACAATGCACCTCTCGCATGCGGCGCAGCTCACAGCAAAGCGCACCATGGTTCAGGACAGCCTCGCGACCGGTGGCCTCCCCGAGTTGGTAAGCCTTGTCGAGCCTGTCGTCGAAGGCCCGGAATTTGGCTACCGCCAGCGTGTAACCCTTCAGGTCGCCGGAGCACGAGCCGGCTACTTTGAGCGCCGAACCCACCGTCTGATGCCCCCAACGGCCTGCCCGGTCACCACGCCTGGCATCGAAAAGCGCATCGCCAAAGGCATCGTCATCCGCGGCATCCCCCTCGATCACGATGCTCAACTGTTTATCGAAGAAGGCGACAACGGTGTCTTTGGCGTCCTTGACATCAAAGGTAATCCCAAGAAAGTAGCCGTCGACCGTATCGTCGCGCAGCTCTCACGCGACTTCGATGGCGGACAGCTACGCATCGGCGGCATCGTAAAGGCTGTCTATGGTCGCAGCCACGTCCATCGAACAATCGATGGCGCAGAGCAGTGGGCAGTCGCCGGTGGCTTTCAACAGGCTAACCGCGTTATCAACGAAGCCCTCATCCAAGCCGTCGCAGATATCGCCGCGGATAGCAAACCGCAGCGCGCCGCCGACCTCTATGCAGGTGCTGGAAACTTTGCATTCGCGATGGCTCAGCGGAACATCCCCGTTATCGCCGTCGAGTCCAACCCACTGCTTGCAGGATCTGCAAAGGCAGAGGCAAAGCGTCGCGCACTGAACATAAAGGTTCATGATGACTCTGTTGAGCACTATGTCCGAAATGGCGCTCCGCACGCAGAACTGATTGTCGCCGACCCGCCGCGTGCCGGACTTGACACCGTTGCACGTAAACTCCACGGACATGGTGCACGCACGCTTGTTTTGCTGAGCTGCCATGTTCCCGCGATGGTCCGTGATCTCCGCGCGCTGCAGTCGGTTGGCTGGTCTGTCAAGAGCATTACTCCATACGACATGTTCGCTCAGACGGCCCACGTGGAAGTCCTATCGATTCTAACCCGTGAGGATGACGGAGAGCCTTGGGTTGACCCGAAGGATCTTGAAGAAGAAGACATCTACGCAAGCTAGATGCAAAGTTGTTAGCCGCGGGTTTACCCGTTGAATCGGGGATTTGCACATGCTTTTCGTAGACATGTTCATTGACTAACCCGCGGCTAGCAAGGTTAATAGAGATATGTCTACTCCCATCGTATGGCGCGGCGTCTTCCCTGCGTCCACCACCCAGCTGAATGAAGACCAGTCGCTCAACCTCGATGCTACCGGCGCACACCTCGAGCGATTGATTGAAAGTGGCGTA
>JBJTQN010000017.1:0-9243 GCA_046075665.1 Armatimonadota bacterium
CAAACTATCTATCGCTTCCTGAATCGAACTGGATTTAGTCAAGCAGCCCTTGAGTTATTTTTCCGTCCATTTATCGGCGGTATCACCCTCGATGAGTCGCTTGGAACAAGTGCGGCAGTGTTCAAGTTCGTTTGGTCGATGCTCAGCAAGGGACTTGCTACATCTCCCATCGGAGGTATGCAGTCAATCCCTGATGCGATGTCAGGAGTTCTAGTTGAAAAAGATGTTGACTTACATCTAGAAGCAACGGTTCAGGACGTTCAACCGACTCCAAGTGGCTGGAATATAGTCACCCAAAAGGATACCCATGCGTCTGACCTAGTCGTCATCGCGACAGATGTTTGGTCACTCTCAGAGTTAATACCGCAGTCAGCACAACCAAAATTCCGGTCACAACGAACCCTGTGGCTTTCGGTTGACAGAAACATCGAGTGTGGCCCATCGCTCATACTGAACCCTGACCGGTATTCGCCATTTATGACAATAGCACCGATGCATTCCGTTGACTCTTGTCGTGCCCCGAGTGGAACATCTCTATTTTCGGTTACTATTCGGAGTGATCACTTTTCAGAAACCACTGACCATTTGGTTCACGAATTTCATCATGCTATGCAGCATATAAAGCTGATTTCCAGCGTGGACAAGATACGCTGCGTTTCAGACCAAACCATTCATAAAGCTCAGTTTGTTCAAAATCCACAGCATTTTCGACGGTACCGTCCGATTGAAAATGTTCCCAGAGGAATCTACATTTGCGGTGAGCATCTCCACACCTCTAGCACTAATGGAGCGCTTGAGAGTGGAGTTGTCGTTGCGGATGAAATTGTCCGAACCCTTTCATAGCGGGAGTGTCTCTGGGATTAAGGGTAAACTAAAGCCTGCCGTCTGCTAATCCCGGGTGGCGACAGGAGAATATGATGAGTAATGCCGTAACAGTGACCGGAGCTGACTTTGATGCCGTTGTTCTCAAGAATGACGTTCCAGTGCTGGTTGACTTCTGGGCACCTTGGTGTGGTCCATGCCGCCGTGTTGCACCGGAGCTGGATGCAGTTGCAGAAGAGCTTGGAGCTCAGGTTGTAATTGCCAAAGTTAATGTGGATGACGAATCCGACTTGGCAGTAACCTATGGTATTCAGAGCATTCCTGCGATGGTGATTTTCAAGGGTGGTAAGGAAGTCGACCGCTTGGTTGGTGCCTACCCACGCACTGCAATCAGCGCAAAGCTGAAGGCCCAGATTTAGGCCCTTTTATGGTCACATCCTCTCGTTTGATGTGACCCTATAACTCTTTTTCTGATATACTTCGCATCGGCGCGGAGGGGTGAGCGGAATGGTATCGCAACCGCCTTGAAAGCGGTCTCACGGGGAACCGTGTGCGGGTTCGAATCCTGTCCCCTCCGTCCCATTGCCGAAACCTAATGGATATTCCATCCAACAAAGACCTAACGACCATCCGCTTGACGCAGCAGGTCGCATGTGCGGGATGAGCGAGCAAGCTTGGACCGTCGGTCCTTTCCAAAGTCCTCAATGACCTGTCAACGCGCCATGGTTTCCCGATGTCGTCCGGGATCCCTAACTTGGATGATGCCGGCATCCATGTCATATCCCCTGAGATTGCGCTTGTACAGACAGTCGACTTTTTCACGCCAATCGTAGATCATCCATTCACATTTGGAGCAATTGCCACAACGAATGCTCTATCCGATGTCTATGCAATGGGTGGGAAGCCCCTGACTGCACTCAACATATGTTGTTTTCCTGAAGATGTCTATGCGCCTGAGGTACTGGCAGATGTCATTGCTGGCGGGCTTTCCGTGCTAACTAACGCCGGAGTGACATTACTTGGCGGACATACGGTAAAGGATGCCGAGTTCAAATTTGGTGTTTCAGTCACAGGGACATGTCACCCGAATCAAATTCTGACCAATCAGAATGCACAGCCAGGAGACGTTCTGATTTTGACTAAGCGCATTGGAACCGGAGTATTTACGACAGCTCTGAAGCGCGGTCTCCTTGATGAGAGTGCGCTGGTCCCTATCGTAGAATCGATGTTGCTACTTAATGACACTCCAATCACCATCGCACATGAGCTTGGAATCCCAGGAACAGTCCATGCTGCCACCGATATTACCGGATATGGGTTACTCGGACATCTCTCACATTGGGTACGAGGTGCAAACATCGGAATCCGTTTGGACACTCGTCAAGTCCCTGAGTTTGATGGTCTCGATGACCTGATTAATCAAGGTTGTGTACCAGGGGGTACGATTGCGAATGCGACATTTGTTGAAGCGTTCGTACTTGGTAATGATCGTCTCTCCGCTGCGAAATGGCATGCACTGAACGATCCGCAAACGAGCGGTGGGCTGTGTCTGTCAGTGGATCCATGGTTTGCGGACGTATTTGTTGCGAAAATGAAACAGCGCGGATTAGATGCCTGGAAGATAGGCGCAGTGACTGAAACCCCGAAAGGAAAAATCGTCCTTACGTAGTCCAGACTATTGAACGATTGGTTTGATTGACAGTTTTTCCGCAGAGCTGATGTACTGCTCTATTACGGTTGCCAACCCTACTTTGGCGTCAAGAACAAGCTCGATTGCTTCTCGAACGGCACCATGCCCTCCACATTTGGATAAGACATGATCGGCATTAGTGCGAACAAATTCGCAAGCGTCGTTTACTGCGAAGACATATCCAGCACGCACCATTGCCGGAATATCATTCAGGTCATCCCCGACATACGCAATCTCATCCATATTCAGGTTCATTGACTTTGCCAAAGCATCAATTGCGTCACGTTTGTTGGAAATACCCTGTAAGACGATCGACACACCAAGCTCCGTGGCTCTACGTTCGACCGTTTGACTACGGCGCCCAGTCATGAATACGATGTCAAGGCCGTGTCTCTGTGCCATAGAAATCCCAAGACCATCACGGACGTTGAATGTCTTCTGCTCATCCCCTGCGGCAGTAAATGTAACCGAGCCGTCTGTCAGCGTTCCATCAACATCGCAAACTAGAACCCGAATCTCCCTAAGTCGCCGTGTGATTGCGTTAGTCATGCGAAATGATTCCATTTGTGACCAGGTCTTTCAGCGCCAAAACACCGATTGGATGCCCATCACTATCTAAAACCGGAATATCGCCGATACGAGTCGATCCACGTTCAAAAGACACAAGCGTGTCGAATGCGAGTTTGTTGCCGCTGATCGTTGCGGGACTTGTTGTCATCATCGTCTCAATCTGCCCCGTCCAAGCATTCGGCCCCAGCGTCAGAAATGCTCGCCGGATGTCTCCATCCGTCAGAACACCAATCAGGAGCCCTTCTGTATCAATTACGCATGCTAACCCAGCCCGCGCACGTGTGATTGCCGCTATCGCATCGCCGAGAGTAGCATCGCAGCGAACAACAGCGATTTCGTCTCCTGTTCGCATCAAATCATGTACCGTCAAAATGAGCCTCCGCCCAAGTGAGCCGGCAGGATGCACAGCTGCGTAATCTGAGCGTGAGAAGCCGCGAGCTTCCATGACGGATATCGCAAGAGCATCGCCCAGAGTCAATGCAACCGTCGTAGATGTAGAAGGAGCAAGGTTATGGGGGCACGCTTCGCTCTGTACAGACGTACTAACTGTCACCGTAGCAGCTTTGGCAAGAGAGGATGTGAGTCCGCCTGTCAGGGCAATGATGGCGGTTGTCTTACCTCGAAGTATTGGTAACAGCGCACGAAGTTCATCACTTTCTCCACTTTGTGAGAGCGCAAGAATGGTGTCCTTCGCAGTGATCATCCCTAAATCACCATGCATTGCCTCGGTTGGATGAACAAACAATGCAGGTGTGCCTGTACTAGCGAATGTGGCAGCAAGCTTTTTTGCAATGTGCCCACTCTTTCCAACACCCATGACAATCAACCGGCCGTCACACTCAAGAATGGTATTGACAGCCAGCTGAAAATTCTCATCCAGCATTTCAAGGCGTTTAGTAAGCTCGGAAACTGCCATCTCGATGACGCGTTTTGCAGAGCGTAATGCTGGCAATTCAGGGGTGTCCATCTCCCCTATTGTACCTTTAGACTCTCAACTGGTTACCGAGACGTTATGCTGCGCGACGTAGCGGAGTGACATCATCGGCTGGCCGAACTGGCGTAGTAATTGCAACAGACGGGTGCTGGATAAGTTCGAGCAGACCCGATGTAGACAACATGTCATGAACCCGCCCCGTAGCGACGACTTCAATCCCAACCTGCATCATCGCAGCCACACGGGCAGTCGTTACAAGGTTACTGATTCCGACATCGGAGATGTCAACGATTTCGTTCAGCATTAAGCGAAGGACACGCGGTTGCCGTCCAATCGCCGAAAACATCACTTCCCGGAATGCGAGTACCGTCGTACCGTCGATAACCCCACGGATATGCAGCTCGTAAAGTCCGTCCCTCGATGCAACTAGCAGAGATTTGAAGGAATCCTCTGAGACCTGCAAAGATGGCCGTCCCCTACGTCTCTTTAGAATGGGAGCTGGTTCCGGTGATGATACGGCATATGAGCCAAGCTTTTTGTAATCCACGTTTGTATCATTGGCAACAAGAATCGACTCCAATATGGAAATTGGAATGGCACGCATTGAAACCGGAATAACTACCTGTTTATCTACTTGATTTTTTGATGCGGTATTGTTGTTATATGCGAATTTGTGTTGCTGGTGCCCGTGGGATGCTCGGACAACAGGTTGTTGAAACAGCAATAGTGCAGGGGCACACGGTCTTACCCTGGGTTCGTCCGGATGTTGATATCACAAATCTGAAATCTCTCATCAAGCATTGTGCAGATGATAAACCGGATGCGATTATCAACTGTGCCGCATGGACAGATGTGGATGGCGCAGAGACCAACACCGATGCTGCATTTTTGACCAATAAGACCGGAGCAGGAAATTTGGCAAGAGTTGCTGCAGATTCTGGTGTCCGGTTGGTCCATATATCAACGGATTTCGTATATCCTGGAGATGTTCACCGACCGCTGGTTGAAACGGACAAGACCGACCCACGATCTGTCTATGGTAGCAGCAAGCTTGCAGGAGAGATGTCAGTATTGGAAGCTCATTCTGCAGCCGTCATTATCCGCACTGGCTACATATTCGGACAGCATGGTGCGAACTTGATCGACAAAATAGCAAATGGCATTCGGGCTGGCTACAACATGCCGTTCGTGACAGATCAATGGATAACTCCAACAGGGACTCCCCTCTTGGCTGAAGCATGCCTTCGTTTCTTAGAGTCGGACCTTTCCGGCATTTACCATGTGACACAAGGCGGAGGATGTTCGACCTTTGAAATGGCATCATTCATTGCCGAACAGGTGAATGGTACCGGAACCATCACTAGCACAACCTTAGACGAATGGGAACCTGTGCAGAACGCACGCTGTCAAGCAGTCGGACGCATTCTAGCGAAGCGCCCAATCTATTCTGTGCTCAATACGCTAAAGGTCCAGTCAGATCTCGATATCAGGCCCCTAAGTTGGCAGGATGCTCTTCGGGTCCACTTATCGTCCTAACTAAGTGGTGCGTCTAGTGCAGTGACATGTTCCATAGGTCTATCAAGATCATCCACTTTCACGTAAACCTGCCGTAACACTTCATCAGGAGTCGTTAGGCCAGCTCGCATTTTGGTTAGTGCATCCTCGCGAATGGGAGCCATGCCTGCCGCGACGGCACTTCGCCTGAGGTCCGAACTTGGAGCCCGGTCCATGATGAGGCGCTGCAAATGTTCATCTACCTGAACGACTTCGTGTACGCCGATACGTCCTTTGAATCCGGTACCTTCACATACGGAACATCCACTCCCGGGATACCAGAAGCGATCTGATGGGTTTACGGAAAGCAGTCTTGCGTTCACTTCAGATACCGGCCCCTGCTGTCGACAGCTGGGGCATAGCCTTCGAACAAGGCGCTGAGCGACCATGCCAATCAAACCGGATGCAATCAGGAATGGCGCCACTCCCATGTCCAATAACCGTGTAATGGATGTTGGTGCGTCGTTTGAGTGGAGCGTTGAAAGGACAAGGTGTCCAGTCATCGCTGCTCGGAAAGCGATTTCAGCGGTCTCAGGGTCACGCATTTCACCGACAAGCACGATGTCTGGATCTTGACGCAGGATAGCTCGAAGCTGCCTTGCGAACGTTAGGCCCACCCTGTCATTTACACTACTCTGGTTTACGCCAGGAAGGTCGATTTCAACTGGATCCTCACACGTAACTAGGTTGACCGTTGGAGAGCGCAGTGCATTAAGTGCTGCGTAGAGGGTCGTCGTCTTACCAGAACCCGTCGGTCCGGTGACCAGAACGAGTCCCAGTGGCCGGTGAATCAGATCCATAAATGTCTCGGCGTTATGGCGAACAAAGTCAAGTTCGTTCAGGCCCCGGATAGACATGCTCCGGTCCAGGAGGCGCATAACGACCTTTTCACCATAAAGCACGGGGAGCGTGGAAACACGGACATCAAAGCCCTTACCATCGACGCTAAATGCAATACGTCCATCTTGTGGAAGACGCTTCTCGTTAATGTCGAGCTCGGAGAGAACTTTGATACGGCTGGCAACCGTATCCTGCAAGTCCTTGGGAAGCTCTTTCCAAATCTGCATGACGCCATCGACACGCATTCGAACTTCCAGAGATGTCTTCCGGGGCTCGATGTGAATATCTGATGCACGCATCCGGACGGCATCACCAACCATTTCACGTACGACACGGACCGCGGGAGCTTCCGTTCCGCTCCCCTGCCCACCCTGTCCAGCACCATATGACATAGCGTCAGCATCTCCCAGATTAGTCTTCTATCGATACTATCGGAAATGCAGACGTGTCACCCGGTGCATGTTGCGCTGATGTCACCAGCGATAAGTGTCAGGGAGTGTGTTGCCCGATTTCGAGCATTTTCGAGGAGTGCCCTTTGCGAATCATCAAGGTTACCTTGATCTGAGAGCTCATCCAACACGATCACCAAATGTTCAACTTCCGTCCCGGAAAGCGAATGTAGTGTCTGAAAGTTGAGACGCTCGGTGATACCTATATCCTTATACTGATGATGAGGGCGGATTGACTCCAAATAGGTTCGCATTGTGACGAAAGGCATACCAACTTCGATTGAACGTGCCCGATGTGCGACGTACATCTGAACGTTTGCAAGTGCTTCATGGAGAGTTTCAGCGTTACCATCAGACTCTTTGCAATAAGCCTTCCACCACTCATCCAGAAATGTTTCAAGGTCTGCGCCGCTGTCAATCAATGTGTAGAGTCGTTGACATGTCTCGTGGACTCCACTACGGATTGCTGTCAGCTCTGGAAATTCATGCGCTAATGCGTTTCTACAACGGTTGAGAAGCGTATTGTGACGGGACGATACGACGATTTTTTCATCAGGTGGGCACGTAACAGTGAGACATTCAACCGTTTGAAGTAACTGAGAAATGGGGTTGCTGGATGAAAATGAAGTCTGTTTTGGTCTCGGACGTAAACGAGACTTAGTGGAGAAATCAAAGACTTGAAAGTTACAGTCCATTTTCCATCTCTCGACTGAGTCGGCTGATACGCCACGAAACACGTACGGCAACTGGCTAAAGCCACTCGCGGCGGAAATTCCAAATGGGGCATGCTTCGCCGCTAGCCGTAAAACGGTAAGCTCATCGTAAGTAAGCTGCTCAAAATTATCGACAAAAATCGCATCCCATCGGTCCGTTTCATCTGTTGCAACCACGTTGTTCTGCATCAACTTGAAAGCAATTTTCCCGAGAGAACCATTGTGGATGTAGTGCAGCTGGTACAACTTTTCTGACAACTCAGCCTGCCAATCGTCTTCTGTAGACCTCTCATGGCGAAGACACTGATGAAACTCCGCATACTTTTGCTGCAACTCCTTTGGTGCAGCATCCGGGAACATTTGACTTAAGAAGACTTCTACTTCACCTTGCCCGACGACTGTTGGTATCGAAGTCCAACCGGCCACCGCATAGTTACGCAGGATAATGTCGGCAGCATAGTCGTGGAAGGTTGTGAAGTTCACCCGTTCAGCTAACAATGGTGCAATTTTGGTCAGTCTTTCAAAGAGGTAGACCATGTGCTTTCTCAGATAGGTCACGAATAGAATGCGGGAATGGCCATTTTCATGACGTGCAGACAGCCGGACAAGCCTCTCTAGTAACACTTCCGTTTTGCCAGTGGCAACGCCACCTTTGATACAAACATTTCCGCCTGCGTCTACAGCGTCACGCTGATGTTGCAGAAGCTCAGGTTTATTCCCATCGCTGTCACTTATAGGTGATCGATGCTGTGTCAGCCGCCTAAGGAGAGTATCGACAGTCACATCGACCTGTGACGCAGCATCAACAAAGCCGTTGCTACAACAACGCGCATTGAGCAGTTCACGGTCTGAAATGAGAAGAAACGCAGCTAGGTTGTCAGCCATTCGCTCAAAACGTTCATTCCGACCGTAAGCAGAAATGGTAGGTCTGCTTGTTGCTGATACTCCAATGCCGTTATGCCCCAATATCACATGAGCAATTTCGTGAGCGAGAATTTCGCGACGGTATCGTTCGTCAATGTCACGTCGGATTCTCACCGTACGGGATATCGGATCAATGCAGGCATCCGCACCGAACAGGAGCGCACTCGATGGGTGTACATCCTTTACACGTAAGTCATAGTGTTCCATCAACCGTGACAAGCGCTGTGTGGATGTGAGTTTTGCAGATGGATCCACCAAGCTGAGAGCATAGGACGCATGCGCGCTTACGGCATCTAGCATCGGTCCCCCAACCAATAGGCGCGATCATCATCGGAGAGAGCGTCTTCATCCAACAACGCATCCTCAAACGATTCAAGGACAACAGCTGGTTCACCGCTTGCTGCATGAAAACGTATACCGGCGGGAATCGCCGGCGGTAAGGCAACGTAAGCCCGGATGTGCTCAACTGGTACGATTAGTAGGTCGGCAAGCATATCAAACAATCGTTCAGGAAGAGTAGAAACACGAAGCAGTCTCAAATCGAGTTTCTGGAGAACTTCGGAAGAGAGCCGGAGTTCGCGTCCGAGCTCAACCAAATCCATTCCAAGTTCAGAAGCCGATGCCCTTACCGACCACGGCACGGAATGACCCGACGTAACCATAAATGATCCGGTTTCGATAAGCTCATCAAACTCACTCCTTGTGACGTTCTGTAGTAAGGTATCCAAGTGCGCCTCATGGATATCG
>JBJTQN010000018.1:0-4231 GCA_046075665.1 Armatimonadota bacterium
GACAAACAGGATGCCTGGCGGGCCTTTTCACGGGCCTGTGCGAAAACTGGGAACAGGATTGCTGCCAGAATAGCAATAATTGCAATAACGACGAGGAGTTCGATGAGCGTAAACGCTCTCTTTGTACCCTGCATGGTTAACCTCTTCTAAGAGTGCTGACGACACCCTGCATTGGGTGTGCGTCGCATTCATGTAAATATGAACACCTGAAGTATAATCGCCGGTTTGTGCAAAATGCAACAGAGAAAAGTAAATTTATCCAACCGGTTGGGTACTTTGGGTGAATTCGCTGTTTACGGCGGATTGGTGAAGACCGATTCGACTTTGGTCTTCTAATCCTAAATCGCTCCACATATAAATAGGTGGGTCAACGTATTGGTTTGGACTTTCGTCTAAAGTAGACTAAGAAAATCTGGTATTTCAATATCAACTTGGCAATGGAGTCATCGCGTTGAATCGAACACTCTTCGGCATACTTGGGATTTTCGCTGTGGCATCGACTGTGGTCGGAGGGCAGGTCACGCCGCAGACAAAGCTGCCCGCGGCGAAAGCAGGAAGCCCGGAGGAAGTGGATTTCGAAAAGAGAATCCGCCCACTTCTTCACAAGCACTGTGTTCCTTGTCACAACGCCACCACAACGCTCGGCGGACTTCGCCTGGATACAGCGGCCGGTGCCATCAAGGCAGTAATCCCAGGGGATGCGGTTGCAAGCCCGCTCGTGACCGCGATCCGATACGAAGGTAAGCACAAAATGCCCCCATCGGGCAAGCTCCCTTCCGGCGACATCGCAACATTGACCAGCTGGGTTTCCTCAGGAGCTCATTGGCCGGAAACACTTGCATCCATTAATGCGACATCTTCCCACTGGGCCTTCATCCCGCCCAAGCGCTTCCCCGCGCCAAAAGTAGCAGGTGTGACATCAAACTTCGATGCGTTCCTGCGGGCACCAGTGATTGCTAGGGGGCTCAAACCTGCGCCACGTACCGATAGGCGAACCTTAATCCGCCGCGCATACTTTGACATCACGGGACTTCCTCCTGCACCCAAGGACGTCGAAGCATTTGTTGCGGACAAATCACCCGATGCCTTCAGTAAAGTGATTGACACCCTATTGGCCAGTCCGGCTTTTGGCGAGCGGTGGGGTAGGCACTGGCTGGATGTCGCCCGTTATGCCGACTCCAATGGCCTTGATGAAAACCTTGCACATGGTAATGCGTTTCGTTATAGGGACTGGGTCGTAAAGGCCATCAACCAAGACCTTCCGTACGACCGATTTGTTCAATATCAAGTTGCTGGCGATCTGATGACTGCCAGTAGCGATGCTGAACGGGCAGACATGTTGACGGCTACCGGATACCTGTCGCTCGGGCCAAAAGTCCTCGCTGAACAAGATAAGCCAAAGCTGGTCATGGACATCGTCGATGAACAAGTCGAAGTCGTATCCAAGTCTGTTATGGGCGTGACCATTGCCTGTGCGCGGTGCCATGACCACAAATTCGATCCGATTTCGACCAAGGAATATTACGCTTTAGCGGGCATTTTCAAGTCAACCAAGACAATGGAAAACCTTGGATTCGTAAGTGCCTGGAACGAACGGCAGATTGAAACAGGGGATGCAAAGGTTTCGGCGGCAAGGTATGAAGCCGATATCATCGCACCACTGCGTGCGACCGCTGACAAAGCAAGAACTGCCGTTACGCAAGCACTCTCCGCGAGCGGTGGGGCTGCTATCGCTGCTACATCGTTTACAAAAGGCAATGTTGCTAAAGATGCATATGGTCCAGGGTCAATTAACTCGAACGGCACCCCGGCAGTCATCGAGTATAAAGTGACTGTCTCGGCAGGAGGCGAATACAAGTTTGCTGCAGAATACGCAAGCAATGAAAACCGAGGTGTCGATGTCTATGTCAATGGAGGCAAGCAGCTCACCAATGTAGCATCGCGTGACACAGGTGGCTTCCGTGATGACCGCAAGGCCTGGCAGGTTTTGGGAACACTAAAGCTTGGAGCCGGAGACAATGTCCTACGGATTGCTCGCGGAGGTCCGATTCCGCACTTCTTCCGATATCTCGTCTTACCCGCTGGAAGCACCGATATCGCCGCATTACAGGCAGTCGCTGAAAAGGCTGACAAAGACCTCGCTGATGCCAATGGACGCAAACCTGAACCAGTGTTTGTGATGGCGGTTGAAGATGCCAAACCTGAGGATGTAAAGGTTCATATTCGTGGGGACACACAGACTCTCGGAGATGTTGCCCTGCGCGGTTTTCCTGCTGCGCTCTGTGGCGGAAACTTTACACCAGTCCCGGATCCCGATAAAAGCGGTCGCCTTTCCCTTGCGATGTGGATGACAAAAGCATCGCATCCGCTCACCAGCAGAGTTATGGTAGATCGGGTCTTCCGTCACCTGTTTGGTATCGGACTCGTGAACACGCCAGATAACTGGGGTATCCGGGGAGAGAAGCCATCGAATCCTAAGCTCCTCGACACACTGGCTGTCACCTTTGCGACAGATGACAAATGGTCGCTAAAGCGTCTCATCAAGCGCCTTATGCTGACCGATGCGTATGCGCAGAGTAGCCTTGCATATACAGTCAAGCCTGGTTCGGTTGAGGTTGTGAATGGCAAGAAACGCCCCGTAGCCGATCCGATGATTGTTGATCCTGCAAATCAACTGTTGTGGCGGGCAAACCGTCGGCGTCTGGATGCTGAACCGCTTAGAGACGCAATGCTGGCAGTTTCCGGTCAGCTGGATCGTACTATCGGTGGAACATTACTTGGTACCAAGAACCGGGATTATGTCACCAACGATCAGTCTGGGAACGGTGCACGCTACGATGCCCTACGTCGCAGTATCTATTTACCAGTGATCCGCAATGCAGTGTACGACTACCTACAAGCCTTCGACTTTGGAGATCCGTCGATGGTAAATGCTGCACGAACTGCCACTACAGTCGCTCCTCAGGCCCTATACGTGATGAACAGTCCAATGGTGATCGATTTCAGCAAAAAATTTGCGCAAAAGATGCTGGCTCTATCAGGCATAAGCGATACCGAGAGGATGAATGTTGCAACGTATGAGGCAATTGGGCGACCACAGACAGCTTCAGAAAAGGCAGTCGCGATGCGGTTCTTTGTTGCCTATGACCTGGTTCTAGAAGCAGCTGTTCCAGATGCGGAGAATAGACGTCGTCGCATCTGGGATGCTTATTGTCAAGCACTTTTGGCATCGAACAACTTTGCATACGTGGAATAAGGGATCAAAATGTCAAATTCTTGTAATCGTTTTCAAACAGTGACATCTCGCCGGGAACTGCTCCACGCATCCGCCAGTGGCTTTGGTCTTCTCGCGCTACAGGGGCTCTTGCAGGCAAATGCTGGTGCTGCGCCTCCGAAGAACATCAATCCGCTTGCGCCAAAGCAACCGCATTTCAAACCGAAGGCAAAGCGCGTCATTTTCGTGTTTATGCACGGTGGACCGAGCCAAGTCGACACATTTGACCACAAGCCACTCCTTGATCGGGACCACGGCAAACCCTACTCTGGACCACGTCCACGTGTCGTTTTTGCACAAACGGGAAACCTCCTCAAAAGCCCATGGGAATTCAAGCGATACGGGAAATCAGGTATCGAAGTCTCAGATCTGTTCCCTAATGTTGGGAAAATGGCTGATGAACTCTGTGTTATCAAGAGTATTCATGGCTCGAATGCCGCCCACGGCGGTGCGCTGCTCAAGCTGCACACAGGCTCCGATGTCTTTGTCAGACCATCGATGGGCAGCTGGCTGACCTACGGTCTCGGTACAGAGAATCAAAACCTCCCTGGCTTCATCACCATTTGTCCATCGCTGGGACATGGTGGCGTACAAAACTGGTCGAGCGCATTTCTTCCAGCGTATGCACAGGGAACTCCTATCGGAAACGCCGCCATTAGGGCGAAGAATGCCAAAATCAGCCATATCGACAACCCGGAGCTCAAGGGTGACCTCCAACGGATGCAGCTGGATCTCCTCCAGGGACTCAACCGTGAACAGCTGGCGCACTTTGGGCATGATCCGGATCTCGAAGGTCGAATCGAGTCGTTTGAGCTTGCATACAGGATGCAGACCGAAACTCCCAAACTGATGGACATATCCGGCGAGTCTAAAGCGACTTTGGATATGTACGGTATTGGAAATGAGCCAACGGATAACTTCGGCCGTCAGTGTCTTCTGGCACGCCGCTTCTGCGAG
>JBJTQN010000019.1:0-8049 GCA_046075665.1 Armatimonadota bacterium
GGTTGGTCGGGGTTTCTGTCCAGATACCTCGGGTATTCGGACGGATAGCCGCGCGCAGCTTATCGAGGTCACGCATGTTAATGAACTCGACATCCACACCCTTGGTTGACATCACGGATGCCATCAACCGGTACGTCCCGCCATAGAGGTCATCATGGACGAGGAAGTGGTCACCCGCATTGAACAGTTGGATGAGCGTTGCCGTCGCTGCCATCCCGGTTCCGAATGCAAACCCGCGGATACCACCTTCAAGCTCTGCCAAGCATGCTTCTAGGGCGAAGCGTGTCGGGTTTCCCGACCTGCCGTAGTCAAATGTGCGCTGCTTTCCAACCGTCTCGAATGCATACGTGGATGAGAGGTAGATCGGAGGCATCACCGCACCGTGCGCATCGGGCATCGGGCCGGAGTGCACACAGGTGGTTGCGATATGGTTGCTCTTATTTGCCATTTTGTCGACTCCTTAGAACTCGAGTGTAACTGTTTCGCGGATGCGGCGGATAGCTTCATCCACACGCTCACCAGCGACATCGCCATTGATGGTCAGGGACATCCGCACGTAACCATCGCCATTTTCGCCGTAGCCAAGTCCTGGAATGACCAGAACGCCAGCCTTTTCGAGGAGCTCCTTGGCAAATGTCATCGATGTATAACCCTTTGGCACTGGAATCCAGACAAAGAAGCCAGCCTTTGGATAGTCAAGCTTCCAGCCAAGGGAGTTCAGTCCATCGATAAGGCGCTTGCGGCGGAGGTCGTATAGCGCGAAGGTGTCCGCATTGGATGCATTAAGCAGCGCCCAGCCAGCGGTGCGCGAAATCGCTGCGAATTGCTTCGAGTCGATATTCGACTTCATCCGGTTTAGGGTCGAAATGCCTTCCTTGTTTCCAACGGCAAATCCGATACGCCATCCGGTCATGTTGAAGGTCTTGGAGAGGGAGTGCGTCTCGATTGCGACATCCATCGCACCCTCAGCCTGAAGGATACTTGGCGGCTGATAGCCTTCGTAGCCGACCTCAGCATACGCACAGTCGTTACAAATCAGGAGGTCGTATTCCTTTGCAAAGCGAACGGCATCGTTGAAGAACGACAGTGGCGCAATCGCACCCGTCGGGTTGTGTGGATAGTTGAGGAACAGGAGCTTTGCAGCCTTTGCGACATCGGTGCGGATGGCAGTGAGGTCAGGCAGGAAGTTATTCTCGATGGTCAGTGGCATGAGGTAAGGCTGGCCACCGGCCAGCAGCGTCTGAACCTTGGGAACGGTGTAGTTCGGGTCTGGGATCAGGGCGATGTCGCCTGGATCGATGTAGGCCCAGCAGAGGTGGGCAAGCCCTTCCTTGGATCCGATCAGCAGCACCATTTGGTCAGTGGTGACTTCGACGCCGTAGCGGTTATGGAACCACTGTGCGGCTTGCTTGAGGAAGATTGGGTCGCCGGCATCCGATTCATCGTAGCAGTGCGTCTCAGGATTCTTTGCTTCCTCGTAGAGACGATCGATGATTGGGGTTGGAGTTGGCTGGTCTGGATCGCCGATTCCAAAGTCGATGAGGTCTTTGCCTTCAGCGCGTGCTGCTGCCTTGAGGCGGGCAATCTCTCCAAAGAGGTAGGGTGGAATCAGGTCGAGGCGCTTGGCACGGACTGGCATGGTGATGTTTCCTTTCAGATTGAGCCGCAGGCGGTTGGCGGCACGCTTTTAGTTCAGCTCGATAGAGCCGGTGTAAACGAGGGTGGCTGGTCCCGTCATAAAGACGTGATTGGTTGCTTCATCCCAAAGAATTTGCAGGTCTCCGCCAGCGAGGGTGATGTTCGCCGAGCGACCAGCGTAACCGTTTAGGTGCGCGGCTACAGCAACGGAACAGGCTCCCGTGCCGCAGGCTAGTGTCCTGCCGGCGCCACGCTCCCACGTCAGCATGTGCAGGTGTGATGGGCTGAGCACCTGAACCTCATGGACATTGGTTTTCCGAGGGAAGCGGTAATGCTTTTCGAGGACCGGTCCGATGCTGTTGATGGATTCATCCGTAACGGTGTCAACAAAGTAGACTGCATGTGGGTTGCCCATCGAGACGGCGGTCACGGCCACATCACGTCCGTCAACGTCAAGAGTTTCGCCCACGGCAGGACCTTCAGCACCGGTCATCGGAATCTCAGGGCGACTAAGACGTGCGGGACCCATATCGACACGAACACTGTCCACAATGTCGCCATCACCGTTCAGCTCAAGCACAAGGTCGCCGGCTTTCGTCTCGACGGTTATGGTGCGCTTGTACGTGTGTCCATTTTCAAAAACCCATTTGCCAAAGCATCGGATGCCGTTACCGCACATTTCTGCTTCGGAGCCATCTGGGTTGTACATGCGGTAGACAAGGTCGATGCCAGCACGGGTTGGGGCTTCGACGACGAGAATGCCATCAGAGCCGATTCCAAAGTGACGATCGCAGAGAAACGGGGCATTGCGTTCGATGACATCGACGGGAATACCCGGATGTGCAATCCTGTCAATCAGGATGAAGTCATTACCGATGCCATGCATTTTCGCAAACGGGACATTCACTATTCGGACTCAGCTCCATCGGCGACTTCAGTGATATCAAAGCCCTTTTCGGCAGCTTCTCGCAGGCTTATCTGCCGGCTTGGAACGATGCTGGTGACACTGCTCTTGTACACCAGCTGTGTTGGGCGGCCCGGTGAGTCTAGCAAAATCGTGAACTGGTCAAAGCCGCGCACGGTACCGCGCAGCTGGACTGAGTTGGAGAGGTAAATCGTTACGGCGATGTTCTCACGGCGGACCTGATTTAGAAAGAGGTCCTGCAAACCTTGATGTCTCTGCATCATTCACTCCTTATTTATCTGACAGTGGGTCAGTCAGCATCCGGAATATCCGGTCTGCCGACTCCGATACGGTCTCTCCCGCATCAATCAACATCCATTCCGTCAGCGGGTCTCCGCGGAACCATGTCCGTTGGCGTCTGGCAAAGCGCCGGGTGTCCTGCGCAATTGCATCCACCGTGGCGTCATATCCACGCTTACCCGACAAATACTCTACCAGATGCCGGTATCCAAGGCTTAGCATTGCTTTGGCATCTGGTGGAATTCCCGCGGCAAGGAGACCTTCCACTTCGGCCAAAAAACCATCGGTCATCATTTGCTGAACTCGCGAATTGATGCGTACATCCAGCTCATCCATATCCCGTTCCAGCACGATCAGTCGTGCTCCGATTTTGGGGATACCGTGTACGCCCTCAGGTGTCCGCCAGGATGACATCGGTTTACCGGTGACGGCATGCACTTCGAGTGCCCGCATGATGCGTTTTAGGTCGCCGGGGGGGATACGGTCAGCCGATTCCGGGTCGACCTTTTGAAGTCGTTCGTGAAGCACCATTGTTCCGTGAACGGCAGCTTCATCCGTCCAGGATGCGCGTAATTCGGGTTGCGGACCGACAGGAGGAATGGACAGCGTTGCCAGCATCGGGCGAATGTAGAGACCAGTCCCACCGACCATGAGTGGTGTCAGGCCACGCGAAGCATACTCCCCCAAAACGCCCTCTGCGTGGGCTGTGAAGTCTTGAACAGTGAAGTCATCTGTTGGGGCAACCAGATCGATGCCGTACCACGGGATGCTTTTTTGTTCATCGGCAGTTGGTTTTGCACTCCCGATGTTAAGTGATTTGTAGACGGCGACGGCATCTACTGAGATGCACGCACTGCCGAGTTTTTGTGCGACGGCGATGCCGACTGCGGTTTTACCAACCGCGGTTGGACCAGCGATTGCCCAGCGGTGCGGGATGTCGGTCATCGCGGCAACTCTAAACTACAGATTGAAGATGTCCGCTGCGGATGGGCTGTCCGGGAGCTGGAATGTTTGCTCACGGCCAGGGCCGACCGATACAAAGCGCGCCGGGACACCGGCAAGCTCCTGAACGCGGGCAACGTATGCTTTCGCATTGGTTGGGAGTTCATCATACGATGTCGCATTTTCGACTCCGGCTTCATCCCAGCCCTGGAGGGTTTCGAATACAGGTTCACAGCCATCGAGGAGCTGTACATCCCCGCTTGGGAAGCGGTTCAACGCCGCGCCACCACGCGTATAGCCGGTGCAGATTTGTACCTCATCAAAGCCAGCAAGGACATCGAGATGGCCGATGTGAATGCCCGTAAGTCCATTCACGCGGACGGCATGTTTGAGGGCAAACGCATCGAGCCAGCCGCAGCGACGTGGTCGACCCGTCGTCGTGCCGTACTCGTGTCCACGCTCACGGATACGGTCGCCGCGCTCATCGAGGAGCTCCGTTGGGAATGTCCCTGAGCCGACGCGGGTTGTGTAAGCCTTGACCACACCTAGAACCTGTGAAATCGCTGTTGGCGGAACCCCTGTGCCGATTGTTGCACCACCGGAAATCGGATGGCTACTCGTGACGAATGGGTAAGTACCGCCATCGAGGTCAAGCATGGTCGCCTGTGCACCTTCAAACAGAATCTTGCTACCGGCATCCATGAGGTCGTGTGCCAGCGCCTGTGTGTCGCAAATGTATGGTGCAAGCGTTCCGGTTACGGTACCTAGCTGCTTGATGATTGCATCCACGGTGTATGTATCTGCTTGGAATACGTGTTTTAGGATCGCATTTTTCAGGGGGATGATTTTTTCGAGGCGTTCGTGTAGACGGGCGGGGTTGATGATGTCGCCCATCCGGATACCCACGCGGCTTGCCTTATCGGCGTAGCACGGACCGACACCGCGTCCAGTGGTGCCGATTTTTGCTTTGCCCCGTGCTGTTTCCTCGTGCATATCCAAGTCACGATGATAGGGAAGGATGACATGAGCATTTTGAGAAATGCGCAATCCGGAGACATCGATGCCTTTCGCAACAAGGGCATTGATTTCATCTGTGAGGGTCCATGGATCGATGACCATTCCATCCGCCATGATAGAAACGACACCTGGGGTAAGGACACCGCTTGGAATAAGGTGGAATTTGTATTGTATTCCAGCAAACTGAACTGTGTGTCCCGCATTCGGACCACCGCCATAGCGGATAACGGCATCGGCTTCCTGGCAGAGGATGTCAACAAGCTTACCTTTGGCCTCATCACCCCAGTGTGTTCCGACCACGACCACTGCACCCATTTGCGACTCCTTGGATGGCTGACAAAAATCAACCAGCCTTATAGGATAACGCATCAGGGGACGCCTTGCCGTCGTGAATAAAGATTGTCGTTGCGGTTCCCTGTACAGCATCGTTCTGCGCCAATGTCACTACCAGTAATTTTGCTGAAAATACATTCTCTGTAAAAAAAACCACAATCGGATGCAGGAAAAATGGCAAGTGTTAAGCGAAATGTTAAGACGTTCTTCATACTGCGTTGTGATTTGACTCGGTATGCTGGATTCGCTGATATCGCCCATGTTGTTCCTGTGGGTTTGGATGGGCGAATGAAGCGGCAACTGTAATAAATATAAACTGTGCAGAGATAGTGGCTGCACGGGTGAAGGTGGTTTAAATGCGTCGCAATCAAAACGGTTTCACGCTGATCGAGCTTCTGGTGGTTATCGCAATCATCGCTATCCTCGCTGCAATCTTGTTCCCTGTGTTTGCACAGGCACGTGCTAAGGCCCGTGCAATCTCCTGCCTCTCCAACGTCAAGCAAATCGGTCTTGGCTTTGCGATGTACGTTCAGGACTACGATGAGCAAACTCCATCCGGCCGCGGTGGCGGTTGGGAATGGTGGACAGAGCTCATGCCTTACTTCAAGAACATTGACTTCTTGTACTGCCCAGACCGCAACGATGGCGGACCCTACACCCAAGGTTCCGGAACCAACGGTCGCTCCTCCGGTCCTTACCAACTACGCAAGTACATCGGCTACGGCTACAACTGGGGCCCAATCGGTTGGCGAGGTGGCGGTCTGCTCCAAGCACAACAGCCAGATCCAGCTTCTATAGTTCAACCCCCCCAGCGTACACACATCCCAGGTGTCTCCCTCGCATCCATCACCGAGCCTGCAGGTACCTTTGCATTCGGTGACACCTACGACACCCCACGTATGACCATCGGTATCGGCTTTGCTGCTGACACCTGGAATGGTACGACCGTCAGCGGTCTGCGCCATAGCAGCGGTATGCTGAACTACGCATTCGTTGATGGCCATGCAAAGGCAGTCAAAGTCAAGGCTGGCTACATGAGCGGTGCATTCAACAACCGCTTCATCATGGCTGGTGACCCAGTCGTTGCACGCACTGCATACTGCGCAGACCCATCCGCCATTATCAACGCAAGTCCTTCCTCGCCAGACGGAATGAACATTCCATTGGGAATGGCATGCGGCGATATCCCGGCATGGATTACTGCAAACTATCCACAGTGTGGTACCAGCGGTACATCCAACTGCTTCTTTAGCAACTAATCGGAATACGGACCGGCCTGACCTTTGGAAACATCGGGCAGGCCGGTCCTGTTTTATTGGAGAAACACGATGAAGAAGTCCCTTTTGATTGCGATGCGTGGCCTGATGGCATTCATGGCTGTCGCACCTCTCCTGACTGGCTGTGCTGATAAAAACGTTGTTGAGCCAGGCAAGAACGATACCCCCGAAGTCAAAGAACAGCGCCAGCAGAAGTCCGGCGACTAGTCAGGGCGCCTTCCGGGCACGAATTTTTGAACGCCGGGAGCTGTTTGCCCCTGGCGTTCCTGTTTAAGAGCGTTACAGTTAGGATTCCTGGATGAAGACCCGTCGCACACTGCGATTCGCACCGTTGCTTCCGATTGCTGCCGTGTTTATTCTTGCGTCTGCATCGGCAGCCCCACCGGCGAAACCCACCGCAATAAAAGGTAAGTCAACGGCTAACGTCACCGCACATGTCGTTGATTTCACCCGCTATGGGAATCCCGCGGGCACACGTCAGGCAAAAGTCGTAGCTGGCGATGTAGGAATTCTTCCAAATGGTCGCCTGCTAAACCCGATGGGCGAGCGCCTCTACACAGCTGGCAGTGATCTCTTTGACCTATCTCTGAGTCCTGATGGCAAAACATTAATCGGTAACTATGATGGTGGATTGACCATATGGCAGCGCAACGCTCCGGGCGGCATCCCACGCGTTATCACTCAGAGAAACATGGGCTTTGCCGGCGCATTCACACATGGCGGTGCACAGTACATCGTCTCGAACGGTGATGCCGGTCACGGCATTTCCGTTTACGATGCCACCAGCTGGTCGCTCCCAAGTGCGCCTGCAACCGCTGACCGCAAGGTGATGAATGTCGATCAGGAGCCTCTGTTCACGATTGCCGCTGACAAGGAAACCTACATTCAGGACTTGGTGCTGGCTCCGGATGGCCATACGGTCTACGCCCTCGATGTCGCACGCCAGCGTGTGATTGTGTTTGACCTCACGGAAAAGAAAGTCATCGCCGATGTAGCCGCAGGACGACAGCCATATGCGCTTGCCCTCAATGCCGATGGTAGCCGCCTCTTTGTCGCCAACATCGGAATCTTCGACTATTCACTCGTACCACCTCCAGCCGAAGGCAGCGGTTTTAGTAAGCGGGGCCTGCGTGTTCCCCCGTTTGGTTTCCCATCCAAGGAAGCCGAAACAGGTGTGCAAACAGAAGGCCGCTTTGTGCCAGGTCTGGGTTCTCCTCGCGTCCCGGATGCACAAAGCCTTTGGTCCTATGATGTGCGCAAGCCGGCAAGCCCTGCGGTCACAGGTAAGGCCAAAACGGGAATCCTGATTCACGCTCCCGCCGATAACGGTAAGTCGGTTGGAGGGTCATCACCCAATGCATTGCTGATACACGGCAACAGCATCTGGGTTTCAAATGCAAACAACGACACCGTACAGGCATTCGATGTCCGTACGCTGAAACTTTTGAAGACCATTAAGCTAACTCCGACAAAAGAGCTGGCTCGCCTTCGCGGCATCATCCCAACCGGGATGGTCATGAACCGCAAGGGGACCCGTCTCTACGTTGCCGAAGCTGGTATCAACGCCGTCGCTGTCATCGATCCTGCAAAAGGAAACGTCCTCGGACATATCCCGACTGGGTGGTATCCAACCCAGCT
>JBJTQN010000020.1:0-2787 GCA_046075665.1 Armatimonadota bacterium
TTCGCAGAAAGCTTCAGTCGCTGCGGCTACAGCAACTTCTGGTCATGCCGCTGGTGTGTCGAAGAGAAAAATGAAACGTGAGAAGAAAAGAGCGGCGGCCGTGGCGGCAGCAGCAGAGGTTGGAGGGACGACACAGGCCACAACACAACCGGTGGCAGCGTCGTACAAACCGCCTGCAAAGACAGGCATCTCTCTAACGGCTTGTCGTAGATGCGGTAAGGAAGGTCATTGGCAGAAGGACTGCCCGACGCCAGCACCCTTAAAGTGCACAAACTGCGGCAAAGCGGGACACGACGCCAAGAGTTGCTGGTCGAAGAAGACAGCCGCAGCAGTTGCAGTAGCAGCTGAAGCTGCATCGGATTCCGACGGCAGCGAAGGTTGGCATGCAGTCATGATGACAAGGAAAGTGCTAGCGAATACGTCAGTGAAGGATCTCACTATCTGGTCAGTGATTGCAGACTCTGGGTCAGCAATATCCGTGGTGCACAACCGCGATATGCTAGAAAACCTGGTGTCTGTTGACCCTATAAAGATAGTGGGATCAACTTCACAAGAGACAAAAGAGCTATCAATCATGGGGGACATTAAGGAACAACATGGCGGCTTGGGAAAAGCATACTATGACCCCACTGGTTCGTTCAATATCGTATCGATTAGTCAGGCGCGACTAACGAACGAAACGCGCTTTACGCAGCACGGACTTGTTATAGAGACAAAACCGTACGAGACTCTATTTTCCCTCCGACGCAATGGACTCTACGTATTCGATGCATCAACTGAAGCGGTGCGTAAGCTTCGACGTAAACAAGCATGCCTGGTGACACCGACGTCGTTCTTGGACACGGTGGAAACACGCATGCGTAGTTATTCGAGTCAGGAGGTTAAACGTGCTGAAAAGGCGAGAGAGCTGCAGCTATCACTGGGCTGTACGTCGAGAGCATTAAAAAACGCATTGGAGCACGGAGTTATAGTTGGAACAGACGTAGTTCCTTCGGACGTTGACAGATCTGAAAAAATCTACGGGACAAGCATAACCCAGCTCAAGGGTAGCACAGTGTCCAAGACGCTATCTGCGCCAAAGCCACTCGCGATTCCGATGTTAGAGCTCGAAACGGAGCTAACGGCTTACGTTGACATATTCCATATGTTAGGAGTTCACTTTATTCTAGCCGTATTGGAACCTACGGATATGACGCTTGTACAACCGCTCAGACATGGGTACAATAGTAAGGACGTAACGAAATCGTTAGAAAAGATGAAATTCGAAGCCGCAAAGCATGGATTCGCGATTATAAAATACGTTACGGATTCAGAACAAGCCATTATTAAAGCGTTCTTACCTGGAGTTCACGAAGACGTAGGAACGTCTGAGCATGTGAAGAAAGCCGAGAGACGAGGAAGGCTAGTAAAGGAGCGGATTCGCGGCCTAATCACATCAGGAGCAATCCCATTCGTTCTAGACGAATTACTGCTGCAAGCACTTGTCAAATGGGTCTGTGACACTATCGGAATGCTTCCTTCCAAGAGTTCAGGCGTTTACAGAACGCCACGTGAGTTTTGGACACGCAGAAAGACCGACATCAAAACTGACCTAAAACTACGATTTGGAACCTATTGCCAGGTTCACGAGGACACCGATGGGCCTGCAAAAAGTCAGGTAGACTCACCGAGAACTCTGGGGTGCATAGCACTATACAGTTCTGGAAATGAGCGCGGATCATACAAGTTCCTAAATATCGCTACATGGCAGATTGTTACAAGACGTACCTGGACGATACTGCCATGGCCGTCGGCACTGCTGAAGCTGATCGACGAACGTGGAAAAAAGATGAAGAAATATTCAGATAGAGAACTGCACAATTTTCTTCAAGAATCTGATTCGGGAATTGTTGATATCTATTCTAACGATGATCCCCTTTTGCCTGCCACACAAAGCAATCAAGGCACTGTCAAAGATACTACAAGAGAAGACGATGTGCACGAGGCAAAACATTCAGAAGATCAAGTATACGAAATCAATGAAGATGCTGAAATTGAGGACGAACGAGAACAGAATACTATTCGCCAAGAAGAAGTACAAAATCCGTCGAACTGGGCGCTGGACGTTCGCAACACCGCCACCGATATCGCATCAGGCCATGGTTATGGCACGAGATCGAAATCTCGTAGCTCACCGCAGATAGCTTTGACAAACCTAATGATTAACAGAGCGATTGCGATGAGAGGTGAAGAAGACACAAGACGAGCAATTGAACGAGAACTTACGGGACTACACACCACTCCGGTGTGGAAACCAGTCCATCGTTCGGCTCTTTCGGCAGAAGATCTTCCGCAAGGAAAGCCAATTGGCTCGGGCTTGTTCCTAAAAGAAAAATTCCACGCGTCTGGCGATTTCGACGTTCTAAAAGCAAGATTGGGGAGCCGCGGCAACCACCAAGACGCCTTACTATACACCGACGCCGAGCGGAGTGCTCCCACCCCCAGCACTACCGCCGTGCTGAGTGTGGTGGCGGTGGCGGCCGGCGCGGGGTGGCCGACGGGCACGTATGACATACCGAAGGCATACACCAATGCCTTTATAAAAAAGAAGGTATTTATGCGAATTGATAAGCGCGTAACTTCAATTTATAAAAACATCGTGCCAGCAATCGAAAGCTTCGTCGAGCCAGATGGAACGCTCACCGTCGAGCTGCTTCGGGCCATGTATGGATGCGTGGAATCAGCCAAACTGTGGAGTGACCATTACGCTGCTTTCATGGACAATAGGGGATTCTACCGCTTAAAATC
>JBJTQN010000021.1:0-3427 GCA_046075665.1 Armatimonadota bacterium
CAAATGCCGTGCTCGAGCAGTTGACCGGCGGGTGCACAACATTCGCTTTGCCATCCAATAGCTTACGCAGCGGCAAGGTATAACCCATCGAAATCGAATCGCCAATCACAAGCACCCGCGGCAAGCCAGGCGTCTCCAAAATTGGCAGCAATGCAGGATCCGTTTTACGCAGCCAGCCGATGGACTCAATAAATGTCAACATCGCGGATGTCGTTAGCTCACGATACGGCTCCCGGTTGTAAAACCCGTGGGCCTGCCCCTTGTAAATCGTCAGCTCGGACCGGCTACCGACAGCCTTTTGGGCATCACGGAACTTCTCCGCAGTCGCCACGGAAACCAATGCGTCCTTCTCACCCAGCATCACCAATGTGGGAGGACATCCCGCTCGGATGTTGTCGGCCGGTGAAAATTCCTTGAACCGGGCACCGATGCGTTCGGCTCCATACTCGCCAGGACCATTCGCATAGACGGGGTTGAACAAGACAAGCGCATTCGGAATACAGGAGACCAGCTTGTCATCCGCTGGGTCATTCAATGCATCCACCAACCCACAGTGCGCTGCCAAATGCCCACCTGCAGAACCTCCGCCCGCCGCAATCCGTACCGGATCAATCCCTAACACACCCGCGTTTGCTCTCACGTAGCGCATCGCCGACCGGGCATCCATGACCGCTTCTTCCGGCGCAATCCCCGGTTTTGCAAGGCGGTACTGCACGCTGACACCAACCATCCCCCTCGATGCAGCAGCGGCGGCTTGCGAATACAACGTCCCAGGATTTCCTCCCGTCCAGCCACCGCCATGGAAGAGAACGATTGCCGGACGCTTATCGGATGCCTTCCAGCCCTTTGGGAAGAAGAAATGCGCTTTCAGGTCGTTTTTGTAAACGCGTGACTCAGTTGGTTGAGCAGAAATGGTAGGTGTCTGCTGAGTGGTAGCCGGGCCGATTGGAGCAACAAAGGTCGCGATGTAAGGTACGAGCGGTATCAAGATCATCCTGTAGCCTCCTCAGTAGTGGGTTCTTCCGGCAGCTTTCGCTTACCAGTCACCAAGAGTACACACGTTAGTAAAACAATGCTGTCAATGGTCATCACCAGCACGCTTGGAGTCCGACCGGTTGCAGGCTGCCACGGCCAAGGGAAGTCGAAGAAGGCGAAGTTCAGCCAGTAGTAGACAAGGGTTACGACCGTGAGACCGGTTGCGAGCAGCGGGGATGACTTTCCCTGACGCGTTGATATCGCTCCCGTTAGTAGCACCATCGGCAGAATCATCAGCCAGGCAAACCCGGAAATACGCGGAAGCTTGGATGACTCTAAACACAACGCCACATACGTCTTCGCCGCAATTGGTATCCCGGTCAGTTGCAATGCAACAAGCGACGCGCCGCGCACACCTCCAATCACAATCATTAACATTGGAAGCAACGTCATTGGGATCCCAAGGTCCGCCACCGCATCAAACCAAGCAAAACTACAAAATGTCCAGACATACAACAGAGCGCAATGCACGCCCATTAGCGCATAAACCAATATCGGCGGAACAACCGTTGCATCCATGACCGAACAATCGCGCAGCTTACCCTTATAGCGATACATCACCCAGGCCAGCGCAGCGCCCCATATACTCCCAAAGGTCATCTCCATGATGTTCCACCAGTTCATCAACGCATCAACCTGGCCAAATACCTGCTTGTAAACATCCGGAAACCACGCATGCCCTGCCTGCCAAAGCTGCCCTCCGGCAAACCCAACACCTCCCGCGACAAAGCCAACCGCACCAAAAATCACCGCCAGACGATCCCGCTGTACGATGCCCCTGTAGCTCATCAGGGTAAGCCACGCGAAGAGCAGACCACCCCAGCGCTCCTGGCGAGGCTTGAGAACATCGAGTGTGGCATCCGGTGTCCACCGCCAATCGGCCGAGAAATTGATGAACGGTAAGCGATGCGCCTCCGGGTCAAAGGGCATGTTAATAAAGCTCTGTCCGAGGAGAAATGTCGCCATCATAATGCCGAGGACACTCAAAATTTCTTTGAGCGACCACCCTCGACCGCTCAGCGCACTGCCAAAAAATGTGGCTCCAATCGCAATCCAAAGTCCACCTTTTATAAAGAGGCCAAGCTCTCCCCAGAGAAATGCGGAAACATTTCCAAGCATCCCCTTATTTTGCGTCAGGCCAATCGTCTGCCCGTATGTCTCAAGGCCACCGATACCAATTCCAACGGTTAACATCGCGATCGAACCAATCGCAGTCCTTGGCTGCAGGTGTCGCCCAAAGAACAACAGCAGGGTAAATCCAACCAGTACGCCCGCCAGCATCGCGCCAGTCTCGTGTCCGTACTGGCCCCGGATGCCCCAGCCCAATCCGCCAGCGGCAGCACTTGCGAGCAGCGCGAGCCAAAGCGGCGGATGAGCCGTTATTCGAGCTGGAGAATGATTTGACACCATTCATAATTATTACATTTCCAGTCAACGGTGCGATACTGGCGATATTCGATAGCATCACCATTTATGGCAACCTTTAAAGACATCCGACGCATCGCGCTTTCCTACCCGGGTGTCGTCGAAGGGGATGGCCCTCAGCGGGCATTTGGTGTCCCCGTCCGTGGGCGTAGCAAGGGCATTTGCTGGGAATGGATGGAGCGCGTCGAGCCCAAGAAACCTAAGCAGCCAAATCCCGATATCTGGGCCTTCCTCGTTCCCGGATACGCAAAAAAGGATGCGCTGATTGCCTCAGGTCCCCCTGAGCTGTACGTGGATGACCCGCACTACAATGGCTACCCGGCTGTCGTCATCCGGCTTGAATACTTAGACGAAGCATTGCTCCGCGAGCTCATCGAGGATGCGTGGATTTCGGTCGGGTCTGCATCCGGCAGGAAGTAACCATAAATCAGCCAATCGGGAGAAGCCGACTTCGCCTGCCTCTCCCGGTTCCACAACAAAAGTAAAACGTTAAGTGGCCCAATAGTAGGTTGAGACGCTTTTGGGGGGAAGTTCAGCGGAAAACGATTGAGCCCCACACGTCACCGTCATCTGCGTTCCTTCGGTAGCATCATTTGCTACAACCAAGGTAACCGTGCCATCCTTCGCCAAAAATGCAACATTTCGGCATTGCTTAGTCCCCTCCGTAGATGCCACACGAACGGCACCACGCTGTAGGAACTTCATAAACTGACCCTGCATGTAGTAGTCAAAGTTCGTGCGAATACTGCCATCATCGAGCAGCTCAATACACGTTGCACTGGCATCATGGGGTCCACGGTTCGGCTTGCGGTGCTCATCGAGCAAGATAACCCACGCATTGTATGTCCGGGCATCGTTCCTCAAAATGTCAACCAAACTCAGAGCGCCCTCGGTTCCAAAGAGCGATCCTTCCGTAAAGTAAATGTGTTTGTCAGGGAACTGCTTTTTCAGCGTAGACTGCGCATCC
>JBJTQN010000022.1:0-8181 GCA_046075665.1 Armatimonadota bacterium
CCAATATTGATACTTACAACAAAACGATCCGTTACAAGGGCTGGAGCACCACGGTGTGTTGACAGCACGGACTTCAAGCGACTCAATGTAACCCGTAGTTGGTTCTGTCCATCCTCTGGCTTAGCATCTGGCCAGAATTCCTCGACAATCTCTGCGCGCCTGACATCACCGCCACGTAACACAAGAAACCAGGCCAATGCCAAGCATAGCCTCGTTGGAAACTTTACACTTTTCCCATTAAAACACCAGCTGCTGTCACCTAATCCAAGGAGTCTCCACCCATCTGTTGAGGCTAGCTGGTCATTTCCATCCATTACATCCACATCACCGCACTTACGCGTTATATGCAATACATAATTTTGCCATCGCTAGAAAGCAATTGTTAAGCAGCATGACGTTCCGGTCTGCTCATGGTCAACAGCGGGTAATGCAGAATTCTGAATAACTTCAGCAACCGGGGTTATGCATGACCCTGCTCAGAGAGTCGAGAGAGCAACAGCTTTCCGCAGCTTGTCCAGAGCGCGCTCATGCATCTTACGAACCGATGGAGATGACACACCAAGTGACTCCGCTATGTCTGCGTGGCTCCGGCCGGCAATGCGAGCCGACACAACATTACGCTCCCGGTCATTCAGGAGGGATAACAATAAGTCGGCGGAGGGTCCGTTCGTCTGGGAATGGCATTCAGCAGCCACTGACTCAGCATACATGGATAAGACTTCGTCAGAATTTGAAACCTTACAAACGAGTCCCCGACTTGACGCATGGCGATGGCGATCAATCAAGATATTACAAACTATCCGTTTTACATAGGCAGGGTGGGGGTCTACAAGAGTCGGCGAAGCGATCAACTTCAGCAAAGTGTCCTGCGTGATATCTTCCCGGTCTTCATTGGTAAGTCCAACATGAACCGCAGCAATACTCCATACGATACCGGTAATCCGCTGACGCAGCGCCATGGCTGCAGCCGAACGGACTGCCTCCGTCGAACCTGTACGAGCCCGAGCCAGCAATTCAGTATTTGTGAAGCGCTCCCGGGATGTGGTCGTGACCCTCGATGCTATTGCCGATAAGCGCGACTGGACAGATGATGAGATAACTCCATTGTTATGCATCGTCATTTTGGTTACCCCTTGGATCCTGGTGGAGGTGGGGGTGGTGCTCCGGGCCCACTTAGGTCAGCGAATGCCACACGGGAAACTAGTGCCAATAAACAAACGATCAGGGTGGTTGCGATTCCTCGCGATCCGATACGGATACTGTTCATCATTTACTCCATCGTAAATCCAACAGAGACAATCCGGTGTACTTGTTCAAGTATACGTCCTTTACGGACCCTAAAGTTCCAAGTCCCGCTCTGACCCAAATGTCAGCTGCATCTGCATCACGAGCAAGCATCAACAGCACATTACACCAAGGATAATAAAGCTCTGGGCGAATCTCGGTGTCTATTTCGGATGACCGCTGATAATACGCAGCGGATGCCTCCAGCTCAAGCACATCCTTTGTATATAGATACTGTTGAAACAGGGTGTAAGCCAAGTTTTGTAGCAATATTCCCATACAACGGCCAGAAACTCCGTCAGTCCCTACTGGAATGTCGATAAGGACAAACCAGAGCTCGATCGCATTTGACAAGGAATCCGGTGTACCCATCGATGTCCAAGCAAGTGCTAAGCCAACCCAAGCCTGCAAATAGCCTTCATCCCGTCCGACTGCAACCTGATATGCCTTTGCAGCAGCGACCGGGTCAAGCGATTCGTACAATAGGACATGGGCCTGTCGGTATGCATCCACCGCTTCCGGGATTTGACTGTGCGGTGGCCAAATGCCATCCTCTGTACGTTGACCAAGGATGTGTGTCCGAACTCGCTCATGAACACTGGCGTGCACGGAGCGCCCGACTAGCGGAATACCATTTGTCAATGCATGAATAGGAAATCCAAGCGGGTCGCTCTGGTGTGTCACAATTAGCCTATACGTATCACAAAGAAGAAATGTGACATCGCGGAACGATACAATTTCACATGCTTGCAAAACGCGTTATTCCCTGTCTCGATGTCAAAGACGGACGAGTGGTCAAGGGTGTCCAGTTTCTCGGACTACGGGATGCCGGCGATCCAGTAGAGCTGGCGGCCGCGTATGACCGACAGGGCGCGGATGAACTCACATTTTTGGATATCACAGCAAGTGCTGAGAATCGTGGGCTGATATTTGACATTGCAGCCCGCGTTGCAGAGCAGGTCTTCATACCCTTTACCGTCGGAGGGGGCATCTCAACCCTTGAAGATATTCGGCGAATTCTCTCTGTCGGCGCTGACAAAGTCAGCATCAATTCCGCTGCCGTTCGCAATCCTGAAATAATCCGGCAAGGAGCTGAACGCTTCGGTAGCCAGTGTATTGTCGTTGCTATCGATCCGATGAAAACCGGAAATACCCCCAGCGGTTGGGAAGTGCACACGCATGGCGGAAGGACCCCTACGGGAATCGATGCCTTGGTTTGGGCGGAACGTGTTGCAGAACTGGGCGCTGGTGAAATTTTACTAACATCCATGGACCGTGACGGTACCCGGGATGGCTACGATATCCCGCTCCTGAAAGCCGTAACGAATGTAGTGCCGATACCCGTTATTGCTAGTGGAGGCGCTGGGACGCCAGAACATTTGGTTGATGGAATACGCTACGGCAACGCGGATGCCGTTTTGCTTGCATCCTTGCTTCACTACGGCGAGTACACTGTTGATAGCTTGAAGGACACGATGGAGCGCTGTGGCATTCCGGTACGAAGGTTGGTTAGAAATGGTTGATGCAAGAGCACTAGTCGGGACCCTGCGTTTCGATGAGAATGGTCTCGTTCCTGCAGTCGTTCAGGATGCCGAAACACGGCAAGTGTTGATGCTTGGATTCATGAATGCCGATGCAGTTCAACGGACTCTCGAAGAATGCAGTGTGTGTTTTTGGAGTAGATCTAGGCAGAAGTTTTGGATAAAGGGCGAAACCAGTGGAATGACTCTCACTGTGAAGTCCGTTGCGGTCAATTGTGAAATGAATTCACTACTCGTGACTGCCGTTCCCGCCGGACCAACCTGTCATACCGGACACAGCTCATGTTACTACCGGGAGGCTATTGGTGCTGAATGGACTGAAACCCAGCCGGTTGTCATTTCTGCCGAGGAGCTCTACAAAAAGTAAACCATCATTGGGTAATCCTTTGAAAATTTGCTGACATCGGTGCACGTTGCAGGAAGAAATGCGATGCTGAGGGAACATCTCCGTATGCCGCATTTAAAATTTGCCACTGTGGTTTTACCGTGTCTCGTGGCCGTCGGTTTGTCACTTGTATCCACTGCTGCCGATGGAAAACAAGCAGGGCTGCAGAAATCAATCGGATTCAATAAAGACATCCGGCCGATACTCGCTGACAATTGCATTACGTGTCATGGTCCTGACAGCGCCGCAAGGCAGGCTGGATTACGCCTTGACAGACGTGATGGGCTCATCGCTAAGCGCATTCTTGTTCCAGGTAATCCTGGGGCCAGTCTACTGATACAGAGAATCAACGCGCATGGGGCACTACAAATGCCTCCCGCAAGCAGCCAGCGCGTTATTACATCGGCACAAAAAGCTTTACTTTCTGCGTGGATTCGTGCTGGGGCTGATTACGAACCGCATTGGGCCTATCAGCCCATTCGACACACAAAACCACCCGTTGCCGACGCTAATCCCATCGATGGATTTATCAACGCCCAGATAGAGTCCCGGAAGCTCGCCAAAGCGTTACAGGCAACGAAACGCGAATGGCTCCGCCGGGTGTCCCTTGACCTCACTGGTCTGCCACCAACTCCGGACGAACTCAAAGAGTTCATCGCCGATACGTCTCCAAAGGCAAAAGAAATCGTAGTTGACCGCCTGCTTGCAAGCCCTGCATTCGGTGAACACTCAGCCGTTGCATGGCTAGATTTAGCTCGATACGGAGATTCATATGGGTACCAATCCGATCAGCTGTCCCCAACATGGCCGTACCGTGACTGGGTTGTACGTGCCTTTAATGCCAACATGCCGTACGACCAGTTCATCATCAATCAGATTGCCGGAGACTTGCGACCGGATTCCACAGTTGAAACCAAGCTGGGTACAACTTTTCAGCGTCTTCATCGGATGACTAACGAAGGTGGATCCGTTGCTGAGGAATGGCGTATGGAGGGCGTCGCAGACCGTGTCAGAACCACGACGACGGCATTTCTAGGATTAACGTTTGAATGCGCGCGTTGCCATGATCACAAGTTTGATCCTGTTACACAGCGCGACTTTTACGCTTTGGCATCGTTTGTCAACAATGTGGATGAGTACGGACTCTACAACCAGAGCGATATCGTACCAACGCCTTCACTTTTGCTACCAACCCCTGCCCAAGACGATACTATCGGCAAAGCCAAGGCGCGCGTAGCATTATTAGAAGCTCAGCTCATTACGCAACAGTCAGCAATCAGAAGCGCACCGCAAGTGTTTGCGCCAGGGCGTCCCGGACTTACGGCTCGTTACCATCTGGATGACAGGAATGGATCATCACTGCCAAACACCGCTCCAGGCTATAACGAAACGGGTTCAGCACCTCCCGGGTTAGTAAGTGTAAAGGGTGCAAGAGGCCAGGGAATTCAGCTCAATGGTGACAATGCGCTGTCTCTTGGAGGCACTGCCCGTATCGCACGGCATGTTCCGCATACGGTTGGAATGTGGGTATTCGATGAGCGTGTAGATGACGAACAGATGGTCATCTTCCATGGAAGTGCAGGAACGGATGTCGGTTTTCATGGTGGCGATGTAACAATCAAGGGTGGGCGAATCACCGCACGCATGTATCGGCATTGGCCAGGTAATGCAATTGCTGTTGAAACAAAGCAGCGGATTCGGGCGAACGAATGGACGCACCTTACAGTCACCTATGATGGCTCAAGTAAAGCCGCGGGCTATCGCATTTATGTCAACGGAGTCGTGCAAGAAACAACGACGACCCGTGACCGCATCTGGAAAGGGACTGGAACGCACGCGATAAATGTGGGTGAACGCTTCCGAGAACGGGGATTCCGTGGTGGACGAGTTGATGAAATCGAAGTCTATAACCGTGCGCTAACTCCAATCGAAGTTGCCTGGATGGCGCGTGGGATACCGGCGGAAGCTACACGTACATTGGATGAAGTACCAGAAGAGGATAGATCCAGTTATACGGCCGCTCATGATTCAAAACTTACCAGCATTCGGAAAGACCTCCAGGATGCACGATTTGCCGTTGCCGCTGCAGAAGATTCGGTACGCGAAGTTCTCTCCATGGAGGAAATGCCCGGTTTACGGCCGACGTATGTCCTCGCCAGAGGTGCATATGATGCACCGAAGACCCCCGACCGGCTTGTGAATCGAAGAGTTCCTGCATTTTTGCCGCAAATTCGCTCTACAAAGCCATCCCGATTAGACCTCGCAAACTGGATTGTCAGTCCTGAAAATCCACTGGCAGCCAGAGTCGCCGTTAATCGGCTCTGGATGCAGCTGTTCGGTCGCGGGATTGTAGAGACTCCCGAGGACTTTGGGGTTCAAGGAAGCCGGCCGACTCATCCAGATTTATTGGACTGGCTGGCCAGCGACTTCCGCGATCATGGATGGGATGTCAAACGGCTGCTCAGGATGATGGCGCTCTCGGACGCCTACGGGAGGTCATCAAATATCCCCGCATCGCAGCGACAACAGGATCCTGATAACAAGTTTCTTGCGAGAGGTCCAAGCGGACGTTTGTCTGCCGAGCAGATTCGCGATTTGGCATTGTCAATCGCCGGGCTCCTCGACCGAAAGATGGGGGGACCACCGGTGAGTCCATATCAGCCCGGAGATTTGTGGCGCGAAACGAACTCGATGAGCCCGGCTTATCGGGAGAGCGTTGGTACGGATCTTTACCGACGGTCAATGTATTCGGTGTGGAAACGTACATCCCCGATGGTCAACATGCTTGCTTTCGATGCAGCAACACGTGAGGTTTGCACGGCTCGGCGACCGAGTACCAGTACGCCATTGCAGGCATTTGTCCTGATGAATGATGTCCAATTCGCAGAAGCTGCCCGCGTGTTTGCTGAAAAATCACTAGCTGCAACTGGACCGTTGTCTGACACGCGTGCACAGATTAACAAAATGTTTGTGATGGCTACCGGCCGTGATGCCGATGTGGTCGAGTTGAATGCTCTCATGAATTTACTTAGTGGTCAGCTAACTCACTTTTCTACTCGACTGGATGATGCCAATCTGGTGTCTGCAGTTGGAAAGTATCCAATTAATAAGAGCTTGAAAAGAGATACCGTTGCTGCTTGGACCATGGTTGCACAAGCGGTGTTGAACTCGGATGCATGTGTCTGGAAGAGGTAGGGACATGACTGAATTTGATCCATTGCGGATGACGAGACGGCACTTTTTGGGGGCTGCATCACTTGGTCTTGGTGCGCTTGGTCTAACGGAATCTAGTGCGCAGAGTACAAGTAATCTATCAAAGGTAGCAAAGGCAAAACGTGTCATATACCTTTTCCAGAGTGGTGGTCCAGCTCATATCGACTTATACGACGAAAAGCCCTTGCTACGAAAGGAGCACGGTAATCAACTGCCCCCGTCTGTTATCGGGAGACAGCGCCTGACGGCGATGAGCGGTAACCAAGCAAGCTTGCCAATGGCTGGTAGTGCCTTTGAATTTGCCAACTATGGCAAGTCTGGGATGCGAATGAGCACCTTGCTTCCGCATATTGGTGGAATCTCCGATGAAATTTGCCTTATTCGGAGCATGTGGACTGAGGCTATCAATCACGACCCTGCGATGACATTTTTTCAGACGGGTTCGCAGATTGCTGGTCGGCCATCAATGGGGGCTTGGGTCGGGTATGGTCTGGGCTCAATGAACAAAGACTTACCCGGATTTGTCGTTCTTGTGACAAGAGGCCAAGGGGATCAACCTCTTTACGCACGGCTGTGGGGGAGTGGCTTTCTGGATTCCCGTTACCAGGGCGTGCCATTCCGAGCTGGCAAAGATCCTGTACTGTATTTGAAGAATCCTGAAGGGGTATCGGCATCATCCCGGCGAAGTGTCCTCGACACCCTTGCTATACTTCAAAAGCAGCAGAGTAAGGTTTCTGCGGATCCTGAAGTGGATGCCCGTCTGGCACAGTACGAGCTGGCCTTTCGGATGCAAACCAGTGTTCCGGAAGTGACAGATTTGTCGTCGGAACCAGCCGAGACCTTTGAACTATACGGAGAGGATGCGCGGACCCCTGGGACGTTCGCCGCAAACTGCGTCCTTGCACGGCGCCTCGCGGAAAAGGGAGTCCGATTTATACAGCTCTATCATCAGGGATGGGACCACCATGGCGATCTCCCGGGAAATGCCCGCTATCAGGCAAAACTAACGGACAAGGCCAGCGCCGCTCTGATTACTGATCTAAAGCGTCGTGGGATGCTTGATGACACTCTAGTCATATGGGGCGGAGAATTTGGACGCACAGCATATTCACAAGGAGCAATCGCTAAGGACAATTATGGGCGTGACCATCATCCACGTTGCTTTAGTTTGTGGATGGCAGGGGCTGGAGTCAAACGGGGATTTAGTTACGGACGAACGGATGACTATGGTTACAACCTCCTTGATCAAAGCGGGAATGTAATCACCCCAACTAAGGACAAGTTTGTTCCCGGCGTGGTACACGTTCACGACCTCCAGGCAACGATTCTTGACCAGCTGGGAATCGATCACCACCGACTGACATACAGGAACCAGGGCAGAGACTATCGCCTCACGGATGTCCACGGGCACATCGTGACTGACTTGTTGGCATAACATATTGCCCGTTGGTGTTGCTATTTCGTGGCTGGTGGGCGAATGAGTTTCTCTCGTTTTTCAGCTGCGAAGTAGCACCATTCATCAAGTAGCCCATCACGAGTTTTGTAAAGGACCATGTGACACGTGGTAATGGTTGCCTCGTTGGTTGTTGTTTTGCTGCAAGCAGGCAAATTCCAGATGAGCCGAAAGCGGAGTCATGGGAGTACACAACAAAATACCCTCCACAAAGCTCGTGAAGGGTATTCGCATAGGCGGTACAGGATTTGAACCTGTGACCTCTTCCGTGTCAAGGAAGCGCGCTACCACTGCGCCAACCGCCC
>JBJTQN010000023.1:0-2938 GCA_046075665.1 Armatimonadota bacterium
AGCATGCCGCGAGGTAGGTGTGTATAGGGCATGTCGTTGTATTGAGAGCGTATTGTGTTTTTCGTGGTAGTACGAATGTACCGCTCGATTTCGGGTACATGCTCATCGGCCCCACATATGTTGAACGCATAAGTAGGCATCCGGGGAACCAGGGCGGCGAATTCATCATCCGCGAGAATCGTTCCAATCGTAAAGCCTCGGCGTTCATAGCGCGCGAGGACGTGACGGAGGCATTGTTGAACGTAAGTGGTGCGCCGGTTTTCGAGCGCGGTAATCGATCCAATCCGCAAATCTCGTGAGACGGTGATCAGAAACGGCACCTTGTTGATGAACTTAACGTCGATCGCTAGGGTCACGGTGCCGTGGGCGGTCAAGACCTCAGGGGGAACCGGATCAACGGCAGCCAGAACGTGACCAACATTGGCGCGAGGTGTTTTCCCGCGAAGCGAGCCGAGATTGGGCCCATATATGTCTTCCGCGGCCTGAATGTGCCGGCGCGTGATTGGACAGTTGCGAATCAAATTTTTTGAGACAAGGTCCATGAATTTGCGCGTGTTTGGGCGCATCATAATGTTCTGGATCTTGCGAGCCAGCTGGGCGTCTTTGAGACCACGTTGCGTATACGCTGCTTTCTTATCGTCAACCGTAGTGATAAAACTGAAGGTAGTGGATTCGGCTGATTGCCGCATATTAGTCGTGGATGTTGAAGTGGCCGATGTCACGGTGTCGTAATAATATAGCCCACGATCAGACGGGTAGAAGTCCAAAAACTGATCCGGAGTAAGGTACACGCGCATGTAGCGGCTCGCAGAACTGTCAAACACAATCCGGTAGTGTTTGGACATGTTTCGGAGGCTTAAGATATTAGCAGCCCCTTCCGGATGGTACCACACGGGCTCTGGATATCCAGGTAATTCACCCTGGAGTCGGATAGACACTTCGCCGGCATTGGTGGTGATCCGGATAGGAGTTGGGGCCTGTTTGATATTTCGAAGGAGTTCGCCATTGATGAACATGTCGATGGAGGAAGCAGAGTCCAGGACAACCCAGGTAAGTGGAAGTGCACGTGCCTCACCGTGATTTTGTTGAAGGGAGACCGCGTGGTTACTGGTAGAAGAGGACGTAGGACTAAACGGGTAGTCGTGAACACGTGTGCTATCGGTGTTATCGCTAGCAGTATTCTCGTCCGAGTCACGTGAGTCGTTGTTGGATCGATTATTGCCTGATCCTCGACCTCCCGAGCTGTTACCACCTCCACGACCACGATTGCCACGACCGCCGCGACCTCCACCACGATTTCCGCCGTTGCGACCGTTACCTCCGCCACCCTCGGATTCCTCTTGCAAGAACATGGGGTTCCCACCGGTCACGCCGTGACCGTGACTGGTCGCATTTCGGTGTTCGGCGACCGCAGCCTGATATGCCAGAAGTCCGTTGTACGCTGCCGCGAGTGTCTGGGGGTAGGGCTGTCCATCTAGCGCCATTTTCTTCTTAAGGTCCAAGATTAAACCACCGTGTCGGTCATAATCCACGCGCTCAAGAAATACCATGGCGAGATATGCCTCACGGGAGGCGGCACGTGCTGTCGCCATCTGTTCAGCCGTTGCGTCGTCCGCGGAAGAAATATTCATTTTTTCCTCCAACCATCGTTCAACACGCAAGCTTTCCACACCAACTGTCCCGACAAAACGTTCGCAGTTGTGGAGCAGATGGAGGAACGTCTGGTGATAGGTCGATATGCTCATGTTGGACGTCTGGTGGAATTCCGTAAAGGCCTTCTCCGCCTGTCGCGCGTTATATACCGCATCTCCTGTCATTCCGCCAGTAAACGCCTTACTGCGAATGAGCTTCATCAGTCCCATTACATCACTAGCGGTGTTGATTCCTGCGTAGGTGGAGTCTGCTTCGAGCTTTGTTCGAAGAGCACGTGTGCACTGGCCCAAGATAATTGGGAAAACGGTTTCTTGGCAAATTCTTCTGTTCTCGACAGCTGCACAGTAGGTAGAATATTCTTGCTTGAGTTCCATCATCGCGACAGGATCGTTTTCCTTGGCTTCTTTTGTGGCGACCGGCTTCGTCAAGGTACGGAAGGACAGATTCTCAAGAGCCATTCGGAATTCACCTGCATGTTTCACGCGTGATGCCACGTATTCGGCAATAGCAGTGGTGGTTCGTCCATATGTAGCTTCAGAACCCTCATAGTACAGACGGTAGACATTCTCACCGAGCTCCGATATCTGGCCCTTCTTCTCCTCTTTGGGCTGCCCGCGGTTGTTGTTGCGGTTGCCGCGGCCCTTGCTTCTCCGGCCCTGCTGGCCCTCCCCAGGGTCAGGTGGGATGCTGGGTTGACTCTCAACCCTGTCAGCCATTTGTACTGTTTCTCGAATATTGAAACAACACTCGTTGCGTACGATCGTGTAACACTAAGTTAACACTAGAACAGAACGTACCAACGTGTGTGTAAGTAGAACGTTAATCTTCTTAGATTCGAGAAACAGTATGAGCAGCACTGTTTCTCGCCTCATCAGCTCTACGCTGGCGATTTCTACTTTTCACTACGATCCACTCGTTTTCTGACTCGTCCTTTGGGTCATTGATGACCCGTGCCACATGCGTATGCACAACCTGTGGCTCAGGGTTCATCTTGGACTCCTCGGACTCCACGTCTTCACTGGATGTCTCAACACACTCCTGCGAGTCTTCGAACAGTGGATGGTTATCTGGCAGGTTCAGTAGTCTGTTGCGCAAGAATCGGAATTGTACACCGCCAAGACCCTTAGTCAGGACATCAGACAGCATTTGTTCAGTTGGACAATATTCAATGCGCAGTTCACCCATCTCCACACGGTCCTTGATAAAGAAATAACGGATATTGATATGACGTGTACGCTTCCCGCTAGACGCGTGTCTATGGTTCTCCAGGAGGATGGCACGCTGA
>JBJTQN010000024.1:0-21427 GCA_046075665.1 Armatimonadota bacterium
GATCGGGCGCTTGCGCAGCTTGGGTTTCTCACTCCGGCAAAGGAATGGATGAAGTAGTTGGCTGTGGTTAACGCTACCAATGGTAAGTTTCAGGACTTGATGAATCTCATCAGGTTCGAGCACACATTGTTTGCCTTACCATTTGCGGCATCGGGTGCGCTTCTTGGTGCCGAAGGGGTACCTACACTTAGCCAGTCATGGTGGATTTTGGTTTGTATGGTTACGGCCCGCAGTGCTGCCATGGCTTACAACCGTGTTGTAGACAGGGACATCGATGCGCGTAATCCACGGACTGCCTCACGTGAGATTCCAGCGGGCAGGATATCGGTTAAGTTTGCGTATTCGTTCACTGCAGGGATGGCCGTTTTGTTTGTACTGGCTGCGTGGATGCTAAATCCACTCGCTGCATTGCTCTCGCCGGTTGCCTTGTCAATAGTATTTGGATATTCGCATGCCAAGCGATTCACAGCGTCTGCCCATGTGTGGCTTGGAGTAGCACTGGCCATTGCGCCAGTTGGTTCCTGGATTGCAGTGACTGGGGGATTAGCTCTAGCACCTTTGGTACTTGCTCTTGCAGTTACCTGCTGGCTTATTGGCTTTGATACGTTGTATGCGCTTCAGGATATCGATTTTGATCGTGAGGCTGGGCTACACTCCATTCCAGTTCGCTTTGGAGACCGGGGGGCGCTGGCGATCGCCCGCTTATCGCATCTTCTGATGTTCATAATTCTCTGTTGCCTACCACTTACGACGCACCTAGTCTGGCCATATTGGGTCGCTGTTGGTGGAGTTGGGTGTCTGTTGGCATATGAACACATGGTAATGGATCCCACGGATATCCGAAAAGTAAATCTGGCGTTTTTCAATTGTAATGTAGCGATATCGGTCATTTTGATGTCTGGTATTTGGATCTCTCTTTATGTCTAGTCCTGAATTGGTCGTTGGGACGGTACCTTACCTCAATGCCTGTCCATTGGTTGATTGGTTTCATTTTGATGGCAAGGACAGCGGTGTCACCGTAATCGATGCTGTTCCATCTCAACTATCAAAGCTCATCACAAGCGGCGATGTTGCAGTGGGTTTAGTTTCTACATTGCAAGCGATTGTGCAGCCTGGAATGTTTACCGTTGATGATGTTGGCGTAGCGGCAACCGGGGCTGTTGAAAGCGTCAGACTGTTTTCTAAAAGTCCGATAACATCGAGTGAATCGATTGCCCTTGATTACAGCAGTAATACATCCAATGTGCTCCTCCAGATATTGCTAGCAAAGCGTTTTGGGAAATCCTGCCACTTTGCACACTATCAACCCGACTTATCGTTGATGACATCTTCTGCAGATGCTGCATTACTTATTGGCGATAATGGGTATGCGGAGATTGATTCGTTCCCATTTGTGTATGACCTTGGGCAGGAGTGGCTGGACTGGACAGGGTTACCGTTTGTTTACGCTGTTTGGACAGCTTCGAATCCAATACCGCCGGTACTCATAAGTCATTTGCATCAAGCCTATGACTGGGGGATAGAGCATTTGGAGTTTCTGGCTGGAATTCGGGCAGCAAAGCATGGAACTAACGTGCCGCGAGCGCTTCATTACTTTAAGGAAGTTATGGAATATCGTTTGGATCAAAGGCATCGGGATGGCTTGGCGCTTTATACAAGTTATGTCCGCGAGCTTCAATCAACCTTGGTGATGCATCAACATTGACTTAGTTATATTCTTTAACGGAACCATTGGTGCTGGAAATACGTCATTGCAGATGTAGGTAAAGTGCTATTTTTCTGAACCTTGGTGCGTGTAGTGGTATGGATATTGCATTCTGAAATATTGACTACGATTTGGCGGGAGTTCTGAAATGTCTGGATCAATTCGAAGTGCAGTCGTCATGTTAGGTTTTGTCGGAGCAGTTGTTACAGCGGCTACCGCGACTTATGTTCTGAAGAACAGTAAGAAGACGATGGTAACAGGGGCTGACTCTGTTGACGCACTTGTAAAGCGTTGCCATGAGCAGATGGAGACACTTACAAACCGATTGAGTCCGGAGCAAGGATGAACTTTTTGATATTCGGGGTCGTTTGAGTTTTCGCAAAAAATATTCTTAAGGCCAGGTTTCCCGGCCTTTTTTTTGCGTGCGTGTTAGGCTGTGAAGATATTCAATTACTCTGCGCTTTGAACGTCCGATAATGCCTGTTATGTTGCATGTTGACACGCTGTGGTTTAACTTAGCGATTCGAACCTGGGTTCTCTCGTGCCATCTGGTCAGGAAAGTTACCACGTTCCGACCACTGAATCGGTTTGCCCGTATGACGACTGATTTTGTTTGCGATGTCTTTGGCCAGCTGCTCATCGTAGACTTCTACAATTTCTAGCAATTCGCCATCCGCATAGTCAATCGAAACGGTTGTAAGGCTCTTACGGTCGGTATCCTGACTGTCCGTTAGGCGAACATAATCGAGCTTTGTCAGTAAGCAAAGCTTGCGACTTCCCAACAGAATCTCATTCCGCGTCTTGTCAAAAGTTACCTGTCGAACTGGTTTGAGAATGTATGTAAGAAATATTGGCAGGCCAATGAACGTAACTATCGTCGATACGAGCCAGAGGAAACCAAAGTGATTCCCAGTTGGGCTGAAGAAATCACTTACATTACGAGATACCGTTGTTCTGGAGACGATTGCCAGCATCCCAAGGATGAAATTACAAAAAATGGTAAACATCACCAGACTGCATCCATTAATGTTCATATAGCCAGGTGCCCTTAATGAGAGCCGTAGGATACTTGGAGTGCTTAGAACATCCATTACCAGTTCTGGCGATACATTAATGTGAGTTTGTGTGTTATCGGACATTTGTGTGCGGGTTGTCCACAAGGCATCCACTCATCAAATGATGAACAACATCAGCATCTCGTAACATGTCTGCATCATGGGTAACCACTATTACGGTGTGGTTGACTGCCCACTTAGTCAGGGCTTGCATCACCTTGTACCCATTTTCCTTATCAAGGGCTGCTGTTGGCTCATCCGCAAAAACAATCGATGGATTACCAATGAGGGCACGCGCTACTGCAACACGTTGACGCTCGCCTCCGGACAACATCGATGGGTACTTATCCCCCATCCCATCGAGTCCAAGATCACAGAGTAGGGCTTCAGCTTTCTTTTTTGCCATTGTCATTTTTGATGGACTGACTCCAACGAGGATGTTTTCCAGGGCAGATAAGTAGTGTAGGAGGAAAGGCTGTTGAAAAACAAAGCCAAAACGCTCACTTCTGAGACTGGCTCGCTCAGAATCAGGCATCTTGGTCATGGACTGATCATCAATAGACACGCTTCCGGATGATGGAGACTTTAAGCCGCAAAGGATGTAGAGTAGCGATGACTTACCGGAACCACTTGGTCCCATGATGCCATGCAGCTTGTTTGGTGCGAAATCTAGAGTAATCCCCTTTAGTGCATGAGTAACCCGGGATGCTTCAACGTAGTCTAAGCAGATGTCATTGCACTTAAGCATAAGGGGCCACCTATCGTCTCTCAATCACGGATACAGCATCCAATCGCTTTAACCGGACCCATACTGTTACCATCGCAAAAACTGTGATCGCTACCGGAATTGGCAGCGTATGTTGGTAAGCCCAAGGATCCAAGGCATCGAGAAATAGCCCTCGTTGTTTAAAAACATTTGCCGCAAGGTAGGTGAGGAGAAAAACGGAAAGGACGCTTCCGATGCCCCAAGCGATTACAGTTAGTATCACCGTTTCCCACACAATCTTCAACATCAAGCGGGCACGGCTTATCCCAAGCGCAGCAAGAACGCCGAATTCCGGGATTCGTTGCGTGAAGTAGATATTGCTTAGCATTCCACTCATCAACGCAATCACAAAGATGACCGTGGCACTGACAACCTCCATGATCATATACATCGATGACAGCGAATCGCGAACCTCTGCAAGAAGACTAGCACGTGTCAATACATTGACTTTTTCTGGTGAGAGCAAGCCATCCCCTTTGCGCCCAACCGGCATCAAACGTTCATTTACCAAATCAAGATCGGCGGGAACACTGGTCGTAAAGAGCAAACACTTGGGTGTTAGAAGAAATGTTTTATCTGTAAATGTACGACTTGACATCGCAACCCAGATGTCGCTCTTAAGGACTCCCACCACTTTGACGGGTACAGGCGATCCTGCTATGCCCCCCTCATCCAGCGGGCCTGCTATTACATCGCCAAGCTTCAATCCACGGTTTTCCAGTATTGGCTTGGAGACGACAACTTCTGCTTTGCCATCATCTGGCATCCGGCCAGATTCGAGAGTCGCTCCGATACGTCTTAAGAGATAGTCCCGTTCCTCCGGATTTGAACCAATTACAACGAAAGGTAATCGTCCAACAACAGTTTTGATATTGATGAAGAAGACTCCCCCTTCAATAATCCGATCGATTTCAGGTTGAAGCTCAAGAACGGCTCGTTGGTCCATGGGGACATTTTGCGTTGAGCGTTGAGGGATAACGTACGTAAAGAACTCTGTGTACCGATAAATCGTCCGGACTGTCAGGTCAATCGAGTTGGCGATCGAAGCGACAGCTGCTATCAGAAATACGCAAAGAACGATTACGAAGCCCATTGGTAAGACCTTCGATGGGTTTCGCGTAAGGTACGTGAGTGGACTCAGAGGATGACGCATCAGGTTTCCACTACTTCATTGAATTGTGGTTCGTGGTCATGTGATTGATACCAAACAAGATACTCATCCAGTGTTCTATCAATGCCAGCAAGCGTAGACTCTTTTGCCAACGTGCCTCTGAGTCGGGTGGCTCCAGGCACTCCCTTGAAGTAATGACCCAGCAGACCACGCAGCTCACGACACGCTACACCTTCCCCTTGTACCTTCACTTGAAGGGATGCATGTTGTCTTGCGACTGTTACACGTTCCTCCACGGTTGGTTCACGTCTGATGGTTTGCCCTGCAATCGCATCGCGTATCTGTCCGAGTAGCCACGGATTTCCCATTGCAGCTCTTCCAACCATCACGCCATCACAACCTGTCTGCGCAAGCATTCGAAGCGCATCGTCTGGTGTCTCGATATCGCCATTACCAATAACTGGTATGGAGTCACCTACAGACTCCTTGACCTGTGAAATGATGTCCCAGTCGGCATTCCCGCTAAATCCTTGGGATGCGTATCTTGCGTGCACGGCAATCGCTTTTGCACCGATGTAAGCTGCTGCTCGAGCAAACTTCACAGCGGTGAGTTGGCCTTGCGTGTATCCGGATCGCACCTTCACAGTCACCGGTACCTCGGGTACGGCATCCACAACTGCCTTTACGACCGCTTCTGCCTGACAAAGGTCCTTCAAAAGCGCAGCTCCAGCTCCGGTTTTTGCCACCTTTGGGACCCAACATCCCATATTAATGTCAACCCCAACTGCACCACAGTCCACGACGACGCGGGCGGCTTCGGCCATTGTCTCAGGATCAGCACCAAACAATTGACAAAAAGATGGCTGTTCGGATTCAGTCCAGTCAAACATCCCGTATGTTTTCTGGTTCTTGTAGTGAATAGCCATACTGGATATCAGCTCGGTGACTACCAGTCCAACATCACCATGTTCTTTGCAAATCGCTCGAAACGGATGCGAGGTCACACCGGCCATTGGGGCTAATACAACGGGATTATTGACTTCTATCGTCCCAATGCGCATTAGGTTCGCTGCCCCCTACCGAACTCGCAGTCCATTCGTCCATACTTCACACGGGATGATACCCGCCGCAAGCTTGTTTCCGAGGCAGTCATACGCACAGTCGAACACGATAAAGTCAGCCATCTTGCCGGGTTCAAGAGAGCCGATAATGTCATCCCTGAAAATAGAAAATGCACTGTTATAGGTATAGCCATAAAGCGCTTCATCCAGTGTCAGCTTTTCAGATGGTGACCAATCGGAACGGTGTATCGCTGCGCTTATCACGTTTGAGCTACTGAGGACCTCCACTGGGCAATCGCTTCCAAGTGCAAGGCAAACACCACGGTCCCAAAGCATCCTGAATGCGTAGGCCCACTTGCTTCGCGCAGCGCCAATTCGCTCGCCTGTCCACGTATCACTGGTGACGAATTGAGGTTGGATTGCGCAGATGATGTTTTTCTCGACAATCTGCTCAACTAAATCATCACTAAGGACGCTTATATGCTCAACCCGGTGGCGTAGCGGATTGGTCGTATCATCCCCCATCGCGCTGCAAATGGCAGCCAGCGTCTCCCGATTTGCCTGATCGCCTATTGCATGAATGACAATTTGAAACCCACTGGAATCTGCATCGATGCATTTTGCAGTCAAGTCATCTGGTGCATAAATGCGCTCACCATAGACCCCCGGTGCATCTGAATACGCCTCCGCCATCAGCGCAGTCCTTGCGCCAAGTGACCCATCAGAGAAGAGCTTTGCTCCTCCTAGTTTCACATAGTCACTTCCAAAACCAGTCTGAATCCCATACGCTTTGAGATTGTTTATGGTGGCATATGGAGGCATCCCTGTCATTCGTATAGGAAGGCGATTTTCCTTTTCGAGGCGGATATATGCACCGAGTTGATCCGCCGTGTCTAAAAGAGTACCGACAGCAGTTATTCCCTGTGAGAGTGCGACATCGGCTGCTTCTAGCACCGCGGCTTCCTGTTCTTGTTTAGTTGGCCTTGGGATGTGGTGACGCAGGTGTCCAATAGCGACTTCTGTGAAGAGTCCGGTTTCAGCATTTCCTTCCTGCAGCTGTTCTTCAGTAAGCAACGACAACGCTGCACTGTTTGCGATGACAGCATGTCCACATACGCGGGTGATTATCATCGGACGGGATGTGCTTATAGTGTCAAGCAGTGCCCGGGTTGGCCATTCATTCCTTGGGTAAGCTTGTTGATCAAAGCCTCTGCCTTCAATCCAGCCTGTTTCAGTTTTTGAAGCTTGTAACTTAAGCCGGTCAACAAGGTCAGGTAGGTTACTACACCCCATTAGATTAGCCTGCTTCAAGCGGCCCATACCATATGCCATGAAATGGATGTGAGAATCTATAAACCCTGGAAGTACCACTTTCTGCCCGTAGTCAAGGACAACGGGTTTTTCCTCGCCTAAATGGGCACGAGCTCTTTCTGATGTACCTACAAATGCGATTTTGTTATCATGTAGGACCATCGCCTCAGCGCGAGCTCCAACAGCTTTCTGTGTTCTAATGTCACCGAGGACTAACAGCCTTTTCATCATTCTTCCTCTGTTGACAAATCAGGACTTCCAAACATTGCTTCCATCTCATCCCTGGAAATCAAGATCTCGCGTGGCTTCGCACCATCCAGTGCTCCCACAATACCCTTTTGTTCCATCATGTCGACTAGACGGGCTGCTCTGGTATACCCAATCTTGAATCGTCGCTGAAGCATTGATGTACTAGCAGATCCACCCGTGACCACTAGTCGGACTGCGCTCTCAAACAAATCATCTTCGTGACCTGTTTCAGCCGAATCTCCCTCATTGGTGGCTTCAGCAAGACTGCTTGGCTGTACATCGTAGTTGGGGGATCCCTGATGGCGCAGGAATTTTACCAACGCTTCGGTCTCCCCTTCCGAAAGAAACGCTCCCTGAATCCGGAATGGCTTCGCTGCGTCCATTGGCATAAACAACATGTCTCCTCGTCCAATTAACCGGTCTGCGCCGACTTGGTCCAGGATGGTTCGCGAGTCTACAGCGGAGTTCACAGCAAACGCGATTCGGCTTGATATGTTTGCCTTAATGGTTCCCGTAATGACGTTTACGCTGGGGCGCTGTGTGGCGATAACGAGATGGATGCCGGTTGCGCGAGCAAGCTGGGCAAGTCGGCATATTCCGGTTTCAATTTCGGGTCCAGATGTCAGCATCAGGTCAGCCAGCTCATCGACCACCAAAACCCAATAAGGGAGTTTCTCTAGCTCATCAACTTTTGCGTTATAGCCTTCAATGTTCCGGGTGCCGAGACGTGCAAATTTGTCGTAGCGACTTTCCATTTCGCGAATTGCCTGTTTGAAGACACTTGGCGCTTGCTTCGGATTTGTGACGACCGGCGATGCTAGATGCGGTATGCCTGCATATAACGAGAGTTCGACCTTCTTTGGGTCGATCATGAGAAACTTCAGTTCGCGTGGTGAATTTCGATATATCAGGCTGGTAATCAATGCATTCAGACCGACTGATTTTCCTGATCCAGTTGATCCGCCAACGAGGAGGTGAGGCATTTTCGCAAGGTCGGCGACGCGTACATTTCCTGTTACATCTTTACCGAGGACAAACGTCAGACGCCCTGATGCATTTTTGAATTCTGGAGCCTCAAGGCATTCACGTAGCATGACAGGTGTTGGAGAATCGGTCGGGACTTCTATTCCAATTGCGCTTCGACCTGGAATCGGGGCCTCGACACGAACATCGATTGCAGCAAGGTCCATCGCCAGATTGTCTGCGAGCGAGACAATTTTACTGACCTTGATACCGCGTTCGAGTGCAACTTCGTAGCGGGTGATCGTTGGTCCATAGCTGATACGTTCGATCTCAGCTCCAATACCAAAGTCTTCGAGACACTGAATAATTCGCTGGCGACGGGATTCACTTGCCCCTGCCTGAGGATTTGCCAGTGGAACTGCTGGTGCAAGCAGACTGGTTGGTGGCATTTGGAACTCGACTTTTGAGATGGCGGGATCAACAGGGGCGTCCAGTCCTGTGCCGCCCGCTCCATCATCGCCCAGAGTCTCGTCAGTGACTGGACTACCTTCAATATCAAACAAATTTTTGCCACCAGCCGGCGTAATTGACACCGTGCTTGCCGGCGACATGTCACTGGTTTCATCGATGACGACCGGAGAACGGACAAACTCTTTTCGCTTTGTTTCAGTTGTAGCCGAATCAAATGGCGAAATCACTGGTGCATCGTCACATTCATCGAAGTGATCATGAGGGCCGAAGACACGATTGTCCGCACGGGATGACGACGTTACCCCTATCGTACGCGTCGACTTCAAAGAGGCTGCTTTTGTAACAGCTTTGCTGGACGTTTCCTTTAGTACACTGACAATGAAGGATTCAATCGGCGCCAACAGCTCCGGAAGTGGCTTGTCAATAAGCACCAAAATCCCGCCCGTTACAGGCAGAACCATAAGAATTTTTGCACCCAATCGGCCGATAAGGCCAACCAAAAGATAACTAATCTGACCACCGATGTAACCTCCATATTTCTGGAGAACATCACTGGAAATCAAATCGGCTAGCTGCCGCTCGGGTGGAGCAAAGAAGATGTGGATGGCAGTCAGAAAAAGCAGGATCGCTACCAGCGCTTTGGCTATCCTGATGTAGTTGATTTGTTTTCCAAGACAAATCCATATTCCGGATGCAAGAATCGTTGGTCCAAGGAGATAGCCTGCGATTCCAAACACAAAGCTGATGCCAAACGCAGCTGTAGATCCAATAAAATTGCCAACTTCGGTTGTTGACGGAATCAACATCGTAGCACTAATTCCGAGTCCCAATCCGATTAGGGCTAACCCGAAAAAATCCATTTTCAAACGTGTGTTTGTTCTTGGCTTTTTGGTGGATGTGCGACGTTGTCTGGATGTCGATGTAGATCGTCGTGGAGCTGGTTTGGTTACTGGCATTTAGGTTGTCATCCTGATTATAGTGTGCGCCGGATGCAACGGTCAACCCGGGGTAGGATGCGTCTTATGAACACTGAGTTTGTGATTTGTGACAGCGCGGATGATGTAACACGTAAAGCATCGGAGTTGATTCAGAGCCTCTGTTCATCCGCATTAACTGCGCGCAGTTCGGCAAGCCTTGCCGTTAGCGGAGGTTCCACCCCACAGGCGCTTTTCAAACTCTGGCAGACGGAAACTTTTCCAAATCTGGAATCGGTACATGTTTTTATGTCCGATGACCGTCTGGTATTAACTTCGAGCACCGATTCAAACGCAGGAACGATGTTGCGTCAGTGGCCGGATGTACACAAATCCCAGCTGCACTTGCCTGACTTCAATCTACAAGAACCAGAAATCGCAATCCAATACCAACAAACGCTGGTTGAAACACTCGGAGAGCAGCCCGTGTTTGATTGCATCATGCTCGGGCTTGGAGAAGATGGACATACAGCGTCTCTGTTTCCTGGTCAGGGATCTCTGTCGGATCAAAATCTTGTTTGCGTCGCTGATCACGGTTCTTTGCCTCCACCGGTAAAGCGATTGACATTTACTTACCGGTGTATCAATATGGCTGATAATGTCGTCGTCATTGCAACGGGACAAAAAAAGCGCAAGTGGATTGACGCTGTTCTGGCTGGCGTCGTAGACACTTGGGCCTTTCCGCTTTCAGGTGTACGCCCAAAAGGTAAGCTTTGGTTTATTTTGGATCAGGCAGCATGGCCAAAAGCATAGGGCGAAAGGTCAACTCAGGCCCCGTTGGTGTATCACGAACGGTTTTTCGTGCCTTGGTGCGTCCTGGTCAGGCCGATACCCTTCGCGAACACATGGCACCGTTTGCATGGAAAGCGGTTGTTTCTCCGGTCATTGGCAATGCGACCAAAGCACTTAATGTATCCAATGGCATCCTAACGATTGCGGTGAAGAGCTCAGCATGGGCAACCGAGCTTAGTATGCAAAAGCATGACCTACTGATCAAGATTAATCGACATCTATCAGGTTCGTCAAAGAAGTCAGTCAGCGATATCAGGTTTGTAAATCAGTCGTGGGCAGAGCCGGTACCTGATCCGGAATATAATCGACCATGGCGTGATTCTTCGTCAATCACGCCAAGGTCTTCTGAGTTAAGTGTCGTTGAGCGGATCGCGATGTTGGCGGACATCGCGACCGAACGCGACAAGGCACGATTGCGCTCTGGGTGGTTACCATGTCGGACATGCGGTGACCTGATAGCCCCTCATGGACCAGATGACCCTTCGCGCTGTGCTCGCTGCCGAAACGACTTTTAGACAATATGCGACCCTTGTTCGCGTTCACATTAGGTTTGTTCGTCACCTCGTTTGCCGCGGCGACACAATCAAGTATTCTGACTCGATTGGTGCCGATAGTGTTGATTGTGCTTGCAGCAGTTGTGATTCGCCCGGCTGGAACCTTTAGGCGACTTGTGAATGCTTTTGCAGCTGCTCTGGGATGCGTCCTGATTTCTATTCATCCACTGGCAAGTGATGTCCCTGTAACTCCTCTGCCAGCCGAAGTAATCGGAGATGTCTGCTCTCCGATACGCAACGGAGCAACATCGGTTCGCTTCACCGTTTGCACGCCAGATGGGAAATATGCCATTCGAACCAAAACTGGCAAGTCGTTCAACTACCTCGACCGAGTTCGCGTCGTGTCAGAATTTACACTACCAGAATCACCAAGAAATATCGGTGAATTCGATTATCAGGCCTGGTGTCGCTTTCACCATGTACGCGCATTGTCATCGCCTAACGCAATGGTTGAGCTGATTGATTCACGGAGAAATGACCTTGGAAGATTCATTACTGATGTCAGGAAGTGGATAGATGCGCGTTGTGAGGCGGGTTTACCGTCAGACACTGCTCCGCTGGCAAGTGGAATACTACTCTCGATAACAGACGACCTTCCCTATGAGCTACAAGAAGCATTTGGACGGACTGGAACTGTTCATGTGTTGTCAACCAGCGGCATGCACATATCCGTGTTAGTCGCTTCGATCGGAACGATGTTAGTGTGGGCAGGTAGGTCTACGACCGCAGCAGTGGGTTTAGGAATCTCGGTTATCATTGGTTATGCCAGTGGTGGTGGCCCTGCCCCTATCCGAGCAGTGACATCTCTCTTTGCACGGCTGTGTGCCCGACTACTTATGCGTCCACCAGAACCGTGGCATCTGCTCTGCCTTTGTGCAAGCTGTGCAATGCTTCGGGATCCGTTTGTAGTAGTCGATGCAGGAGCTCAGCTTTCCTTTCTGGCCGTGTCCGGGTTGATTGTGGCTTCATCATTCTCCGATGTTATTTCGCAGCGAATTCGCCAAGCGCCAGCAACCGCACATAAAGTATCGCTGACACTGATGCAAGGCTTGCTCGTGTCGTTTATCGTCACTCTTATTACGGCACCCACTGTCGCGTATCATATGCACCACCTGAGTTTGATATCCCCTGTCGCAAATCTTCCCGTTGGTATTCTTAGCGAGTGGGCGTTACTAACCGGAGCGCTGACAGTTATTCTCGGTGACATTCCGGGCTTAGGATCAATCCTCTGGATAATCCTACATGGCATCCTGACTGGGCTGATTTTTGTTGCCAATATGCTCGCAGAACTACCTTATGCCGACGTTGCAACGGGTGTGTTATGCCCCGAGTTCGTATTCGTAACGAGTTCGATGATAACTGCCGCCCTCATAGCTATTGGGAAGAAGGTTCGCAAAGGTATGGCTGTTGCAGAATCAAGCTATTTTGTCCCATGGTCTCCATCAAAACCAGTTCTATAACAAGCGAGGGTGCCCTCTTCTTACGGGATATCAATCACGTAGCGAAAATGGTCTTACTGCTCCATGAAACTCTTGGGTTTTGTTTCGCCAATCGTGTTTAAAAACGTATCTAACGTACGTTATGTAGATATGGTTAGAAAATTGATCCTCATTCTTTTATTGGTCGTAGTTCAGGGATGTCAGGACTATAGGAAATCGGAACTCACCGTTACGTGTATCGATGTCGGACAAGGTGATGCTGTACTTCTCTCCTTTCCTAACGGGAAGGACTGGCTTGTCGATGCTGGAGGCACACCGGCAGGAGACACGGATGCGGGAATCGATCCAGGGCACAGAAATGTTCTTCCCGTACTTCGGGCAAAAGCCATACAGTCACTTGACGTAGTCGTGATGACACATCCAGATGAAGACCATACTCAGGGGATGTTGGCGGTTGCGCGCCATGTGCCTGTCGGGTGTGTATATTGGAACGGCTTTCAAGGAAGCCTAACTGAGCAACGGGTACGTAAGCAATTCCAAAAACTCGGTACCCGCGTTGAGCTACTAACTGCGGGAAACATGACACACGTTGGAGGCGTTGATGTACACGTTTTGAGCCCTCCGTTGAAACCAATCCTAGGAACACGGAGCCCAGAGAATGAAAACAGTATTGTACTTTTGCTCACATACCTGACCAAGTCGATCCTGCTGACTGGAGATGTCGAGGCTGTAGGTGAACAGCGTTTGCTAAGTACATCACGCCATGAGCTACGAAATCTCTCGTTACTGAAAGTGGCCCATCATGGGTCAGACTCGTCAAGTACGAACGAATTTGTCCAATGGACGCATCCGCAAACCGCTTTGATTTCTTGTGGCAAACGTAACAGATACGGACATCCATCAAGTGAAGTTCTAAAGCGTTTTGAACGCATTGGTACCAAGGTATTTCGAACGGATGATTGTGGAATGATTGAATGGACAACCGATGGCACTTCGGAAACGGTTTCCACGATGTTGCCATGCAACGAAAACGCCCCACGCAATGCGCAGGGCGGTCTTCATTGACTTCCAATAGAATACTTAGATTACAGTTCGACCATCATCACTGCCGGATTGCAACAACCGCTTTGCGAACGTTACAAGCTCGATTGGATTGAAAGGTTTTGTCAGGTACATGTCAGCGCCACGGGTATAACCCTCAAGAACATCACGATCCTGCGCCTTTGCCGTCAACATGATAACTGGAAGATTTTCTAGGACAGGGTCGCGTCGGATATTCGAGAGCAACTCAAAGCCATCCATCTCGGGCATCATCACGTCCGAAACCAACAAATCTGGCCGGTTTGCCCGAATCTTCTCGAGAGCTTGCGCTCCGTTGTTCGCAGTCTCCACCTGGAAACCTTGTCGCTCCAAGTTGACTTGGATCAGACGGACAATATTCGGTTCGTCATCCGTGACGAGGATACGAGGCATGGGCTGTAGTTACCTTCCTTTTCGCGAAGCAAGAAGTGTCGCCACCCTTGCCGTGCGTTCATTCTACTCGCTCGGTGTAACCGATGTCAATTGTATGGATTGACGTACAAAGTCAATATCGTTATTATGGGGTGTAGGCAATGTCACAGTCAACTCCTCCCGTAACCTTGGACGACCGGCAGCAGCGAATACTGGAAGCTGTCGTACACGATTATGTCGAAACGGCTGAGCCAGTCGGTTCTGCTGCCCTTCTTGAACGACATCCACTCGGTATTCGCTCTGCGACACTGCGGTCCGAGATGGCGCTTCTAGCCGATCGAGGGCTCCTCGTACAGCCACATACCAGCGCTGGTCGTGTCCCATCGAATGTGGGTTACCGCTATTACGTCAACCAGCTGATGCGGGATGTTGATGTATCCGTCACAGCCATTGACCAGGTTGAAAACCGCATGCGTGGTAATAATCACCACGTTGAGGCAGTCCTGGATGCCTCCTGTCAAGCCTTGGCTGACATTACAGGGTTGCCATCCCTTGCGACACCACCTGCAACAGGCATCATCAGTATCCATCGAATTTTTCTTTCGCCTGTTACCTCGACTCAGACTCTGTTGGTTATTCTTTACTCAAATGGGCGCTCTGAAAATCGAATCCTAACAGGTTTTTCACTCACGGCTAACGAGTCTTGGATGCTTGCAGATGCTGTAAATGAGGCTGCGGCCGGAATCGCACTATCGACCCTGCGTGATAATGGACTATGCTCCATCCCGCGTGAACTTGTCACGCTTCTATCCGCATGGAATATCATCGCCAACGACGTGCGTACCGCAGCTCGGGAAATGTGTTCAGGAAATCCGGTAGTGGTCCGTCGCTCTGAAGCAGCGTTGCAACATCCTGAGTTTCGGGATGTTGAACGCTTTGGTCATTTCCTGACATTGATGCAGGAACGTGCAGCGCTGCTTGAACTCCTTGCCGGACCTGCTTCGCTGGAGACAAATATTCGTATCGGAGCGGAGCTTGGTTCCAGCGACTTGGGGAGTTACTCGATGGTAACCGCAACCTATTCTGTAGGCGATACGCAACAGGGAACGATTGGGGTGATTGGTCCTACCCGGATGCGGTATCCGGAAGTCATCGCATCCGTCAAACATGTTGCAAGGACCGTTGGCAAGGTACTTCAGCGACTGACCTTTTCCTAAGGTTCAGGGTATTCTGAAGGCGTCAATAAATATCCCATTTGAGAGGTATCACACAATGTCCAATCCTGATGACGTATCTGCTGAGGATGAAGTCTGTTCTGAGAATGATAATCCATCTGAAACAGATCCCATCGCTGAACTGGAAGTCCAGCTTGCTGCGGCAAACGAAGCGCGATTACGTGCCCTTGCGGAGTTTCAGAATTATCGCCGACGCACAGACGAAGAACGGGAGAGTCTCAAGGGTTTCCTCCTGTCAGGTGTGATGGAAAGCTTGTTACCAATCGTCGACAATTTTGGCCGAGCGGTTGACTCGATGAATTCATCCACCGATATTGAAAAACTCCGCGAAGGTATTTCCGGAATACATCGACAGCTTACGACCGTCCTCGAAAAGAATGGCGTCGAGGAAATTGCTGCTGATGGTGCTGCGTTTGATCCAAATCTGCACAACGCAGTGATGCGGGTTGATGACACAGAGTCTTCTACTGATACGGTTATTGAAGTTCTCCAGTCTGGTTACACAATCGGTGGACGTGTGCTTCGGCCTGCGCTCGTTAAGGTCGCAGGCTGACTTCAGCAAAATTGCATCATCAACAATCCGCCGTGCTGCTAAAGGCATTCCGGCGGATTTTTCTTGCATACCTGCCGCTTGCCCTCGCGTTCCAGTTAATGGTTCTTGAGGCTCCCTTGTTTTCTTCAACTATTGCCGGCTTACCAGACTCAGCACGCCAGCTTCGTGCATGGGGGCTCACCATGCAGCTCTCACTCTGCATCGAGAGTCCAGTTATTATGCTGCTGGCATCCAGTCTGGCGTTTGTACACTCATCCGAGACATATGCAGTTACTCGAAAGCTAACGATTATCCTGTGTTGGTCTTGCACCATCCTAACCTTTTTAGCCGGTTGGACACCTCTGCTTGACATCGTTGCAAATCGATGGCTTGGCTTCCCGATGGAAACTGTAGATGCTTCCAGAATTCCGCTTAGAATCATGCTTTTTTGGTCAGCTGCTATCGGGTGGAGACGCTTTCTGCAGGGAATATTGATACACCAAGGGCAAGCGCAACGCCTCGTTCATGGAACGTTGTTACGGCTTGCATCCATCTTTTTGGCAACGGTTACGTTGGCAAGATTGACTCATATTGAAGGAGCATCAATCGCTGCATCTGCCATCATGGTGGGCGTACTTATCGAAAGTGTATATGTCACCTTCGTTTCCAAGCCGGCTGTAAAGGCAGTTACATCAATGCAATGCGGCAGTGACAATCGAGCTCTAATGATCAAACTCATTAGATTTCACACACCGCTGGCAGCGACTTCTCTTCTCGGGCTTATCGTACAGCCGGTGGTTAGCCAATTTCTGGCTTCGCGTCCCGATAGTTATGTCAGCCTTGCCGTTTGGCCCGTGTTGTTTGGCATCGTGTTAGAGCTCAGAGGCTGGGGCATCAGCGTACAAGAACTGGCCGTTGGACGGCTCAAACACAAGCAGTCAACTGAACGTGGAATATGGTTGTTCTCGCTTTTCATTGGGTTACTGACATCGGCGGCTGTCCTACTGATCTGTTGTGTACCCCCCGTGATGCACGGGATTGAAATGATCCTAAATCTTGATGGTCGGAATGCAGAGATTCGTACCGGACTTGAGAAGGCGCTTCCATGGTGTATTGGCCTCCCACTTAGTACGTCCTTGCTGTCGGCTCACAGAGGAATACTTGCCTACAAAAAGCAAAGTGTGCTTGTGTCGGCGGGAATGATCGTGAGTGTTGTTAGCCTAATAGGATGTCTGTGGATTGCACAAGGTAGTCACTTTCCTGCATTGCCAACAGCTTGTGTCGCGTTGTTGATTTCGGAAGTTGTGTCGATCTTTGTTCAGTTGCTTCCGATCAAGGCAAAGTCATGACCGTTTATCTAGCGATTCTTGTTAACTTTGGACATTGACTGTCGAGTCTTTGTCGACATAAAGGTTTCTATTGTTGTTACAGGCGGTAGATAAGCTCATCCAAATGGCCCTCTCGCAGCAGCCCATCGATGTCTGACATAAAGACATAGACCTGACCGTTGTGATCCCAGTTGGCATTCAGGCGACCATCAGTAATCAGCTCACGCAAGCGTTGTTCGATGTCCTTGAGCAGTTCCCGATCCCGTGCGCCAGACTCTCGCGATGACGCTCCCGGGCGCTCTTTGAGGCGATCATAGACACGAACCGATGCAAGCTTTATACGCATACTCATCGCTAGTCTGTCCTACTGTCCCGCATCCACTTAGCATGAAAATCCAGAAAGAGGCGGTTACGGCCACCCCGATGTGCGGTTAACCCTTTCATGTCACTCTTTACAGAAGCAATAGTCTTTGGAAAGTATGGATCCACAAGGAGCTCGATTGCAGCGTCAGAGTCTGGATAGCCTACACTCACAAGGTCGGATAATGCGGCGACAGTAGGCTTTCCCCATAAATTGTCCGCAGGTACAGGATTATCGGGGCGATCAAAACGCCACATCCAGTACGTGGTTACTCCGAACGGCGTTGACTCAAGTACTTGTTGGCGTCCATGGAACTTTCCGATACCAGATGGACACGTAAAGAGTCCGGTCGACCCAATATATGGATTTAGAACGATGGCAGCCCATCCGCAGCGTGGGTCAGATGGTGGCCATGATGGCGCCCAAGGTCTGTTTACTGTAGCGAGCTTCAGGTCGCGACGGTCAGGGAAACACTCATCATAGTCATTCACATACATTCCAATGGCCAGGCCAATTTGGCGCATGTTCGACAAACAGGCTGTTGAACGCGCACTCTCCCGTGCTGTGGCAAACACAGGAAATAAGATGGCAGCCAGAATAGCGATAATCGCTATGACAACCAAAAGCTCAATCAGCGTAAAGCCTTGCCTCATAGAATCCGGGACCAAGTTCCTGAATCCGCTTCAAAAATTGCGACATACGCTTCACCTGACTTTGTAACGACGCCGCGGTACATCCCTGAACAATTGATTGTTGTAACCGCATTACCATTTGGATCTATCGCAATGATTCCGCCAGTTCCACCGAGCTGCATTATTTCTCCACAGACGACTGCTTCCGCTGCATCCTGTAGCGTTTCGCCTGCCCATCGGACTCTTGCAGCCACCGATGCTGCACATGTCGTACGGATGAAGTATTCTCCGTGTCCGGTGGCGCTAATTGCACAGGATCGATTATCAGCGAATGTTCCAGCACCAATAATTGGTGAATCGCCTACGCGTCCATAGTTTTTGTTGGTCATTCCACCAGTGCTGGTTGCCGCTGCAATATCACCCCATTGATCTATCGCAACAGCGCCAACGGTTCCAAATTTGTTGTCTTCAGATAATGAAATCGTACCTGCAGCCCTTTGTTGATCAAGCTGCGACTGGCGAGCTTCCGTAATGAAATACGATTGGTTCTCGACAGGTAAGCCATTGTCAGCGACATATTGGTCTGCACCGGCTCCTGCCAGCATGACAAATGGGCTATTGTCCATTACATGCCGTGCGACCTGAATCGGATTTCGAGCTGCTGTAAGCTGTGTAACGGCGCTTGCCCGCAAATCCCGCCCTTGCATTAGGGCTGCATCCATTTCTACGGTGCCAGCGTGCGTCAGCACACTTCCCCGCCCCGCATTGAATAGCGGAGAGTCCTCCATGACGATGGTCGCTGCTGTGACAATGTCTGTGGACGACATTCGCTTGTTCCAAGCTGCATAGCCTGCGGATAATGCATCAACTAACACCGAGTGAAAAGATGCTTCCCGTTCGCCCAGTTGTTCACGCTTAATAATGCCAGCGCCACCGTGTATGACGAGGACCGCGTCAGTAAACGTTTCCGTAGACACAGCTAATCGATCACATATCCGGACACTTTGACGTGAGCCCGGAAAGCATCAATGACACGATTTGTGACCGGCCCAGGTTTTCCAGTTCCGATATTACGCTCATCAAGGATAACCGCCGGAATCACCTCTGCTGCCGTACCTGTTAGGAAACACTCGTCAGCGGTGTAAATGTCGTAAACAGAAAGCGATTCCTCACGCACAGCGTAACCAAGCTCTGTCGCAAGGTCTATAGCAGCCTGACGTGTGATTCCCTTTAGGCAGCCGCTACTCGGAGGAGGTGTGAATATAGCGCCATCACGGATAACGAAAACATTATCACCAGTCGCTTCGGCCACATAGCCCTGCTGATTCAGCATGATGCCTTCTCCGGCACCTACCCGGTTTGCTTCCATTTTGGCCATGATGTTGTTGATGTACTTACCTGTACATTTGATGCGCGGGTCGATGGCATCCGGACTCGGTACTCGCGTTGCGCATGTAATCATCGTCAAGCCGTTCTGGTACATCTCTTCGGGATAGAGCGCAAGCTGGCGTGTTGCAATCACGAGACGCGGTGTAGCATCAATGTGCTTCGGGTCAAGACCAAGACCAGTACCGCGGGTGAGGTTAACGCGAATGTAGCCGTTTTGGTGATTGTTTCGTTTACACGTTTCGACAATGGCATTATTCACGAACTCTTCGGTCAGGCTACCAAGGCTGAATCCCAAAGCGCGCGCAGAAAACAGCAACCTCTTCGTGTGCTCAATTAGGCGGAAAATTCTGCCGTTGTAAACACGAACACCTTCAAACACACCATCGCCGTACAAGTGACCGTGGTCATAGATAGGCACAGTTGCAATCTCTACAGGGATGAAGTCGCCATTGATGTAAACGAAGTCAGACATGCTTCAAGTATACACAGGAGCACCACCGTTCTCTATGGCCGTAGATGTCTGTGAAATCAAACTTGTATACTGATTAGCGTGTCTAGCCCAAACAGAATTCTGATAGTTAAGTTAAGCTCGTTTGGAGATGTGGTACAGACACTCCCATTGCTTCATGGACTTCGAGCATCTTTTCCTTCGGCAACCATCGGTTGGGCGGTCCAGAAGTCCTTTGCACCGTTACTTCACGGGCATCCGTACATCGACAACCTCCATGTTTTGCCTGCCAAAAAAATGGGCCACTGTCTAAAGCTTGGTAACGAGCTCCGCAATGCCAATTACGATGTCGTTCTTGATGCACAAGGATTGTTTGTGTCCGGCTTAGTTTCCCGCCTCTCAAATGCCCCTCGCCGCGTCGGATACAACTGGCGTCGCGAAGCAAATAACATCTTCATGACCGATGCAAGTGTTGTTGCGACGGATCGCGTGCACATGGTGGAAAAGATACTTCGCCTTGGCGAAGCGATCGGCATCCAGCGACAGCCATTTCAACGGGATGAGTTTCTGGCAACGATGCCGGCATCCAGTTTGGAAAAGGCTGAACGATCCCGATATGCAGCCCTCGTCGTGGGGGCATCCATACCATCAAAGACATTGTCGCCAGAACACTGGGCAGATGTCGGCATGCAGCTGTACGAGGATGGATACACTCCGATATTGATCGGCGGCCCGCAAGAACAGGCGGTCGCAGAGAATATATCCAGTCTCATTGCTTACCCAGTCATCAATCTTGCAGGAAAGACATCCTTTGTCGAACTGGCGGCAGTACTTTCGCAGGCCGCCGTGGTCATTTCAAGCGACACGGGTGCGTTGCATCTTGCGGTTGCAGTTGGAACTCCAAGTGTAGGCCTGTTTGGCGTCACAGACCCTGTACGTACCGGAAACTGCTGGGGTACGGCTCCGCACATTGTGTTGGATGCGGGGGGCTCGGCTGAGCATCGTAATTTCAGAAACACAAAACCGGATGAGAAAGTGGTCGACAGGATCCAGACAGCAGAAATCATCGCGGCCGCACGCAAAGTCTCGAGGGCGACCGTTTGATGCACAGACCGAACCTTGTCGTTGCGAAACACCGATTTTTAGGTGACACGATGGTTACTCTGCCACTCGTCCAACATGTCGCCGGAGTGGCCAGAGAGACTGGCTCTCCCTTGCCGATGCTCCTCACTGGCAGTGGGCCGGCAGTGTTACTTCAAAACCATCCAGACATCGGGCGACTTTTTACTATCTCACGGGATGCGAGCAAACGGACGAATGCCGCAAGCCGTCTTCTTTGGAAGGAATATCTTGCACTAGCAACTGAACTCAGGGCTACGATTTCACCAGGTGCGTGTTACCTAGCTGACCGCTCTTTTCGATCTGCCATTTTTGCGCGTCTAACCGGTGCAAGTGTGATCGTAGGATTTCCGACCGAAGGTCGCGGCTTCTTACTACACCAGCGCATTCCTTATAGTCAAACTGCGACTGAAGTTGATACCATTCTCGCTTTGGCCGGTACGGATCAGGTAACCTCAGGGCAGACTCCGCGGTTGTACC
>JBJTQN010000025.1:0-6739 GCA_046075665.1 Armatimonadota bacterium
CATCTGCCTGGAACCGAATCTCGCGCTTGGCGATTCCGATGCTGTTTGTCGGGTTTACCGCCAACACGATCATGAATCAGCTGTCAAACGCATGGCAATTCGATACAAACATTGCGTCTTATATCACCAAGGGCCAGTGGCTTGGCCCGCTATGGTTTGTCGGTAACCTGATTGCCTACTACGCTCTGTCACCAATCTTGTTGACGGTCATCGACAAACTCACTTTCCTAAACCGAACACGCCTCTGGATGATAGGGCCAGGGCTTCTCGCGACGGCCGCTGCGATGGTGGTTGCGGTTTCGCTCTGCGGTAAGTACCTCCCTGAAATGTTCGTCATCCTCCATTTCAAGAATCTCTTGATGTACTTACCTGTGTTCGTTTTGGGACTGCTTCTGCATCGCGTAATGGATGTCTTTACAACGGCGCTTACGCTTCGCGGCAGCCTAGTGATCTTTGCTACTGCACTCGGGATGCGCTTAGTGGCGTCATCCCTGAACTTTTACGACATCCACTATGTCCTTGGTGAGACAATCCAGCAGTACTTTGCTCTGGCTGTTGCCCTTGCAGTGATCGCGCTGTTCAACCAGCTGGCGAAACCAGGTCCTGTGCTGAAGTACTTTGTGGATGCCAGCTACACCCTCTACCTCGTTCATATGCCGGTCATCGTCGTGCTGCATTCGCTCTTAGCACCGCTCCGTCTGGCTTGGTATGTGGAGTATCCGGCAATCGTTGGAATCACGACCATTCTTTGTCTGCAGCTTCACCACAAAGTTGTGGCACGGATGCCGTTGGTAGCCTGGTTGCTAAATGGAGCACCGATGAAGCGGACGACGGGTTCATCAGAAATGGTCGCACAATCAGCTTCTGCGTGATGCATCCAAAGGTCGATATCTGGCCGTTCGTAACGACCATTTCCGAAAATTGGTGCATGGTCATCACAACGTCGTGGGCAACGATGTTGGCTACCCGCTGCCATCTGCTCAGCTAGATATCGTTCGTGCCACTCCAATACGCTGCTCCTAAAAACAGCACGGTAAGCACAATCATGATGGGAAGGATTGATGGGGTCTGCTGGCGTGTGATGACAAATTCGCCAGGACGGGGGGTAAAGGCCTGCCCAGGGTTCAAGCGCTCATACATCGGGCGGGAACTGCGACCGAAGGACATCTGACCGGTTGTGATGAGAGAGTAAGTATTCATTCCGCAGCCAATTCCGAGGAGCACAAAGATGATCGTAAGCGTTGAGAACCGAAAGCGCACTTGTCTACTCCTGAGGTCGGGAAATCCGGTGATGTCAGTCACGACGATGGTTGATTGTATGCTCTCATTGAAAAGTCATTCAATATCGTTTGTTGCCGACCAGAATGTGGCAAAGGCAAAAATGATGAAGAGCACTACCATGATGGGAAGCATCACAGGAAGATCGCTCTGTGATGTTAACATTCGGGATGCACCACGGCCGACCGGCATTTGCCCTGTGGTTATCAGGCGGAAGATCGCTAACCCGCATCCGTACGTCAGTATCCCAAACAGCACGAAAATCAATGAGAAGCGGAATTTCATGTAGTGCGTTCACTCCGCTCGATGATGGCATCGACTAAGTCCAAGAGCGTAGCCTGATAGAGGAGCAACCATTCATCATCGGTGAAGGTTACCGAAAAGGCTTTCTCAATATCGCTTATCGCAGCGGTGTCATCAAGGCCGTCCTCGTATGCCCACATCGCCACGGCTACCGGGTCCCAAGGGACAAAGCGGATGTTTGGCCAACCAAAGTTGTCATCGATGATCGTGAGCAACGATGTCGCAACGGCTTGCTGATCCGGGCATCCCCAGACATCGGCAGGAATATCCGGTCGATGACGAAGAATCTCTTCGTACTGCTTCCGCACGGGACGCGCCCACTGTCGCCAACGTGACTGGTTTAGTATCCAGCCGATCGGAGGTAGCCACATCAGCCACTTTGCCACCGGGGGATCCGAGTACTGGACGAGTGGCGCCCCATCAAGTGCCGGAATGCGTTCCGGCGTATTCGTTGCGCTCACCGCTTGCGAAAGTCTGGGAGGTCTCGCTGGTGGACTATCCTCGGACTTCGGTAGAGAGCGCGGATATCCGAATCGGAATTCTTCTCAAATGTCAGCTCTGCCCAGCTCATAAAGAAGCACCAACGCGGTTGTTCATCCAGCATTTTCGCAGTAGGTAACTTTTCACACTCGCCGATTGCCATCGGCTTGTCACCAACAATCGGCAAAATGTAGTCATACCAACTTTTCTCAAACCCACGGTCATAAACATCAAAAGCAAAGACATCCCAATACTTTTCACCCGGGTTGTACTCCGCAAAGTCCCGTGACATGTCCTGCATATCCCAAACCCAGGTTAGGTTTGTCAGCTTATGTACCCTGGTCAGGTAGTCATGGGTCATGCGATAAAGTGCAGCCGTACCACCCGGGCCAGGCCTGCCACCCCACCAAAACTGCCCCTGATTCATTTCATGGAATGGTCGGTACAGCACCTCTACGCCGTGTTTTTTGAGATATCCCAGATGACTTGCCTGATCGTCCAACCGCGCCAGCCACGCTTTGTTCAAGCGCCCACCGGGTTTTAGTAGGTCTGCCCATTGCGCATCCGAAAGCCTGCTGATAATGCCACCTTCCCAGTTACACACATCCGGCTGCGTCGGAGGAGCAACATGGCACATGATGTTGACAATGCTTCCGAGTTCCCATTGTCGTCTTGCTTCACGGATCATCGTAGAGCGATGGCTGACGTCATCCGCCGAAAACAGAAAGTCGCCGCTCCACAATCCGGGCACAATGCCTGTCCGCTTTGTGATTTCAGCCGTTTGCTTATCTGGCTGGTTGTTTGGTTCCCGATTGTGAACACCTGAAACCGTGTGCGTTCCACTAATGGACTTTAGGTAGGAAAGGACTTTCATGGCGTCATCCTAATCCAGAGTGCGATTGCTGAGCAAGACATTGCACGAGAAACGCGAGCACCATCACATTGTTTGATTTCTCTGATTACGTATGCATTGCGAAACATACGGTATTAACAAGTGTTTATTGATGTAAATAACCGAGTGAGAGTTACCGAATATATGGCTCAGGTGATCAATATGACAATCAGTTTGGATGAGCTTGGTTTGACGAATCCAGAGTGTGCGAGTGACTTTGCGGAGCGTTGCGCATTCACCAAATCGATGACGGTGCGTATCAGTACAGACATTTTATGGACGAGTGAAGATGCTGCTGATCGAGCTTACGATTGGCTCGCGGTATTGATGTTCGGAGAGTTTCTAGCTGGGCTCGGTACAGCCCCGACTCATAAAATTGTTCAAGCTTCTGGTCAGGTGATGGCTGTTGACTTCACACTGCGCAACAACATCAATGAGGGAACGCTCACATCGCTCATGCAATATGGCGCGGCACTGCTGGCATTTCAAACTGATGGCACAGCAACATGCCACTTCAACGCATCGGACATCATGGACTACGAAGATTCGTTACTTAACTTTCAGAATGAAATTGTCAATCGCGTACATGTGTTCCATGACCTCGCAGGTTTGTATGCATCCGAATTCCTTGCTGGTTTGACGCTAACCGATGCTGAGGAAAATCTTCATGTAACTCAGTTATCGAAGTGGATTACGACCGACTGGCAACGGCGGGTATTAGCGTAGTCTTGAGATGACTCTTGCTCCTTTGCACATTGATCCGAAGGAGCGCATTCCAGTGTGATGCTCGGGTATCAAAGCGTCAGCTTGTTATCATTGGGGTCGCGTGACGGCATCCGTATGGGGGAGCGTCCGAATACCTTGCCGGTTTCATCTATCAAATGTAGAGAATTATCAACGATAGATTTCAAGGAAAAATCATGGCCTGCCGAACTTCAACGACGGGCTTGTGTGTCGGGCATACATCCCTTGTGGGGCAGATGATAGTTGACTGAGTGATCACTGTTGCTGTCGTCTCTCAAATACACATTACGTAATGTTTGAGTGACATTGAAGGTTATCGTCTCCAAGATCAAGCTTTATATTGCCTAGTTGTTACGTTAACGGAATCTATTTGTTTAGCGTTCGGCACAGCAGTTGCGGCTAAGTCCGTGTAAGGCTTTGAACGAAGGTACAAACAGATGACGCTAACACTTGAAGAACTCGCGCTCGTTGATGGACAACGCTTACTGTCAACGCTAAATGGCATCAATTCTTCGGCTGGACTGACGGTAAGAATAGGCACAGACATGCTATGCAATCACCGCAGCGATGCAGATTGTGCGTTTGACTGGCTTGCGGTCCTGATGCTTGGAGAGCACCTTGAAGTCCTCGGATGTGATCCTTCATGGGCACCGGTAGGTGAGCCTGGGCAAATACTGGCGGTTGATTTCAAACTGAATAGTTGCGTCGGGGAAATGGAACTGGCTTACCTTCATCAATATGCCGCTGCGTATCTCTCGTTTTACACAGATGGCCGCTATGGAACCAACAGTGATAGCGATGCGACATTTGACTACGAGAAAGAGTTGTTACATTTCGAAGACAACATCCAAACCATAGTTATGCGGTTTCATGACATCGCCAAACTCTACACCGCCTGTTTTGTGGGTGGACTTCGTGAAAACTACCTTGGTGCGGATTACGTCACGATGCTCGGTATCCACCAACTTCGGTTAAAGAAGTGGTTGGATGTTAGTGCACTTCGGTGCAGCGCGTAACGCTAGGGGCGTTTATATGGAACCGTGGTTTTAAGTCCGTTTCCTTCTACAATCTCGTAAAGTGCTCCTGGCTTGATGCTTGAAACTTTATCAACAACGCCGCTTGGCCACTGTATTGTGGCGGAATAATCACCCTTGGTATCCCCTGTGCCGAAGATAACCCGGCGGTCACTTGCTGAAAGATAATTGGATCCTGCTTTTACCCAGTCAACCTGTTTTTGGCCACTCGGTGAAATGAGTGTGATACGTGCATGGCTGCCATCCGCATTTGACTTCCGACCACGGAGGATAAACGAGACTGAGCTAGCTTCCTCAGAACCGCGGTTCAGAAACAGCTGAGCGGGAGAATTTTGATTGGTGGCGAGGACATCAACAAAGCCATCATTGTTAATGTCAGCGGTTGCCAGGCCACGCGAGATGACGGGTTCTGCGAGCGGTCCCAGTGCATCGGGAGCTTCGATAGGCGTAAATGTTGCATTTCCGGCATTGCGGTAACGTCGCTTTGCCTGCTTTACACCAACAGATTGCTTCAAGGCCACACTGAGCTGAACATGGCCATCTGCTGTCATCAAATCCTGCCAGCCATCGTTGTCGTAGTCAAGAAACTCGCAGCCAAACGACAGGTGTTTCATGTGCGCTTGTGCGATGCGACTTGTGTCGGCGGCATTTTCGAAAAAGCCATCCCCGATATTCTTGAACAGCGTGTTTGGCATCCCGGCAAAGTTTGTGACGAACATACTGAGACGGGATGTTCTGTCATAGTCTGCGATCGCTATGCCCATGCCGGCCATGAGGGAGCCATTCTCTGAGTAAGCGCACCCAGCCTCAACGGCTTTATCGGTGAACTTCAAGCCTCCATTGTTGTGCCATAGAAAGCTCGGTGATAGGTCATTTGCGACAAAGATGTCCTGGCGACCATCCTGATCATAGTCAACAAATGCAACAGCTAAGCCTCGGCCCGTGTTAACCTCAATCCCACTTGCCTTTGTAACATCGACAAATCCCTTGGGGGTTTTTCGGAAAAGCCGGTGCGTATCAGCATCGTAGATCTCAAGCGTGCAATAATCCCGCTGCGCATTCTTAAAGGGTTTATCCGTCTATTCTGGTTCCGTTTAGATTGACAGTTCTATGAGTGTGTTGGCTGGTCATGACATTCGGTCGTATACCGATGAAAAGGACTACAGTTATGGCACGTCGACCACGTTGTACACACTCAGCAACGTTCAAGGCTCAGGTGGCCGTTGCCGCTCTGCGGGGCGACAAAACGATTGCGGAGATTGCAGAAAAGTTTGAAGTTCATCCTAACCAAGTAACTGCCTGGAAAGCTCAGCTGTTAGAGCGTAGCAGTGAGGCTTTTGGCGAATAGGCGGATGGAACCCCGGCTCCCAACATCGAGAAAATGGAGGCGAAGATCGGTAGAATCACCCTGGAGAATGATTTTTTAGAAAGTGCGCTCATCAAAGCGGGATTGCTGAGCGCAAAAAGATGATCAACTGTAAACATGATCTCGCATTGGTCCAGCAGTGCAAGGCACTAGCGATTCACCGTACGACGATTTATCGTGAGTCCAAGCCTGTAAAGCAACGGCAGTTGGATCTCATGAAGCTCATCGACAGAATCCATATGGATGACCCGGCATGGGGCTCTCGGAAGGTTCGAGAATATCTGATTGAGTTAGGTCACCCAATCGGCCGACGACATTGCACTACGCTTTTCCGTAAGCTGGGCATCCACTTTATCTATAGAAAGCCCCGAACGACCATCCCACACATCGGGCATAAGGTCTACCCATATTTGGTACGACACTTGGAAATCGTAAAGCCAAACCAAGTTTGGGCGATGGACATCACCTACATCCCGATGGCGAAGGGCTTTGTTTACCTGACATGCGTGATTGACATTTACAGCAGAAAAATACTGTCAAGTGTTATCTCAAACACTCTGGATGCCAGTTTCTGCGTTGAAGCATACATAGAAGCTGTTCGATTACACGGTGCACCAGGCATCCTTAACACGGATCAGGGAT
>JBJTQN010000026.1:0-15849 GCA_046075665.1 Armatimonadota bacterium
GACGCAAAGTCGAAGGTTTGATGTCCGTCGATGTCGATGTCATCCTCACCGAAGTCGATACCGGTCACGGACGCCACCTCTCGGACATCCATGAAATCTACGCCGCAAGCAGCCTCCCACCGCGGGTTATTGACCGTGCAACCGCGATTTTTGAAAACCTGGCCGAGGCGGAAGCCAAAGTCCACGGCACCACGAAGGAAGAGATTCATTTTCACGAGGTCGGCGCTGTAGATGCCATTGTAGACATCACGGGGACCTGTATTCTCTTGGAAATGCTGAATGTGGATGCTGTCTACTGCGCTCCGCTGCCGTATTCGCGTGGTTTTGTCGATTGCCAGCACGGGCGGATGCCTCTGCCGGCGCCGGCGACGCTGGAGCTGATGGCAGGGCTTGCGACGTACCCGGTGGATGTTCGTGGGGAGCTGGTTACGCCGACGGGCTGTGCGATCGTCGCGACGCTCGCGGGCCCGGCGAACATCGGAAATGCGCCAGCGATGACCCCTATCGCAACTGGCTGGGGCGCCGGGAAGAAGAACTTTTGCACCGAATATCCAAATCTGCTACGTGCGGTGTTGGCTGAAGTTCCGGGCAGCAAACCAAAGGCAGGCGCAAATGGGGCATCTCAGGATGTCGTTGTCATCGAGACAAATGTCGATGACATTTCTGCAGAGATCCTAGGGCATGCTCAGGAAGCTTTGCTTGGTGCCGGCGCGCTCGATGTAACGATGCACGCGGTTCAGATGAAAAAGAACCGCCCAGGGACGGCCATAACGGTTCTTTCCGACCCAGCGAGAGAAACCGAAGTCCTGAAAGTACTCTTTCGGGAGACCGGGACACTTGGGGTCCGCCGTCGTGTTTCAGAGCGCGTGACGCTTGAGCGCAGCTTCGCGTATGTGCAGACGCCATACGGGATGCTTGCCATTAAGCAGGGCTTCCTTGATGGTGAGTTGGTCCAGGCTGCGCCAGAGTTTGAAGAGTGTCGCTCTGCGGCGCTGGCGGCTGGTGTGGCGGTACGGGATGTTTATCAGGCGGGGATCGCGGCATGGGATGCCGTTATGGGCCGTTAGTTAGAGGCGGAAATCAGAAAAACCACCCGTGAGGATTGAGCCCCGCGGGTGGTTTTTGCATTTAGAGTCTCTGGTTTACTTGTAGCTAGGTAACGTGTAGGGCTTTCGGTACTCGCGGAAATACGATGTTGTATTCTTTCCGGCTCTGCCGACGATGTCCATTTTGCTTCGATCGAAGCGGATGGTCTCGCCGCTCAGGTAGGCGATATTGGCGAGGTGACAGACCATGGTGGTCTTTGCCATCGATGCCAGGCTGGACCGGGTCTGCTGGCGGGTGCGTACACCATCCAGCCAGTTTTGCCAGTGGTCATTGACGCCCGGTGCTTCCTCTTTGTCCATCGGCTCGCCATTAGGCTCGTGGACGCTCCAGCCACCGCGCCAGACGCGTACACAGCGGCCATCTGCGCCGACCCATTCCACGCCGCAGTCAGGGCGGTTTGCGTAGTCTCGGCCTGTTGACCATGTCATGACGACATCGGGGTTCTCGAATTTGAAGATGGCTTCAACGGTGTCTGGGGCTGTACGGTCATCCGTAGGGTAGGCCAGCTTTCCGCCGTATGCGCTCACAGATATCGGCATCACGAGGTCTTCATTGTTTGGGCTGAGGCCGAGCAGTGCGATATCGAGCATGTGGACGCCCCAATCGCCGGTCATACCCGTGCCAGTATTCATAAACCAGCGCCAGTTGCCATGGACATGGTTTGACTTGTAGGGAACCATTTTCGCTGGGCCAATCCAGATATCATAATCAAGGGATGATGGCGGCATGGTTGGTTTCTCGTTACCGACTTTTGAGCCATCCGTGCGCCAGGCACGAACCATCACGATTTTGCTACCGAGCTTTCCGGTACGGACGTAGGATATGGCATCGGTGAATTCTTTCCCACTGCGCTGCCAGGTTCCGACCTGCACAATCTTCTTATGGTAGGCAACTGCATTTGCCATCGAGCGGGCTTCAACAAAGTTATGCGAGATTGGTTTTTCGCAATACGAATCCTTGCCGGCTTCAACGGTGTGGATGAGGTTTAGGGCGTGCCAGTGGTCAGGGGTACCGACGATAATGGCATCGATATCCTTGCGCTCGAGCATTTTGCGATAGTCTTTGAAGAGTTCAGGCTTACGACCGTACTTCTTCTCGACATCCAGGATATCGCCCGTCATGCGGTTTGTGTCGACATCGCAGAGAGCGGCAACTTCGACGCCCTGCTTGCTCATTAGGTTGCGCATATTGGCGGCACCCATGCCACCGCAGCCGATTAGTCCCAACACAATGCGGTTGTTGGCACCCTGTACACGGTTGTAGTTCATGGGGGAACGTTCACCGGTACGGGGTGCGCTTCCTGCTAAAGTATCCGTTGGTCCGGGTTAGAGGCAAGGGAATGCCGATGCAGACAACTTTTTGATGTTCTAGAGCTTTTCCACCAAGTACTTCAGTTTCAGCTCACGGTTGTGCTTGTAAAGGTCAGGGTCGCCGATTCCATGACGGCTGCTCGGGCTTGGATAGAGCATCATGTCAAACTTCTTTCCAGCCTTCTGCAGTGCGTAAACCAGCTGCATCGAGTTCTGGACGTGAACGTTATCATCCATCATCCCGTGGACAATCAGCAGATTCCCGTTTAGCTTTGCCGCACCTGCAACGACGCTGCCAGCCTTGTAGCCAGCGGCATTCTTCTGAGGTGTTCCCATATAGCGCTCGGTGTAGATGGTGTCGTAAAGCTGCCAGTCCATGACGCCTGCACCGGCGATGCCTACCTTGAACATATCGGAGTGCGTCAGGGCATAGGCAGACATAAAGCCACCAAAGCTCCACCCTTCGATTGCAACACGCTTCGGATCTGCATAGCCAAGCGCGTCCAGTGCTTTAAGACCATCCTCTATGTCCTTCAGTTCGCTTACCCCAAACTGTTTCCAGCAGGCTGTTCGAGCTGAATAGCCCCGCGGGTTTGCTGTCCGGTTGTCACACATCCAGACGGCAATGCCTTGTTGTGCCAGATATTGATGAAGGACTTGTCCGTTTACAGACGAATACGCATTGCGGGCCGTGGGGGCATCCGGGCCGGCGTAAACCGGACAATAAACCGGAACGCGCATCCCCGGTTTCCAAGTTGGTGGAAGCAAGAGCGTGCCTTCAAGAACATAGCCATCCCGGGCTTTGACCTGAATATACTTCGGTATGCCAAGGCTGTATTCTTTGCTCGCTGCCGGAGCCGCGTACTTACCCAGTACTCGGAGTACCTTACCCTCATCATCACAGACACGTATCTCGCCCGGGTTCTCCGCGGTGGAGACGGTATCGATGAAGAATTTACGGCCCGGGGCGAAGTTGACGACGTGTGTTCCGGGACCGGATGTCAGTCTGACCGGGCGCCCTTTGCCATCAAGGCGGGCCCGCATCATGTCAGAGCCGGAAACCTGCTCCACATTGGACTCGACATAAATCGTACCGGCTTCCTCATCAACAAAAGTAACACGTCGGGCATCCCACATGCCTTCGGTGACCGTAGCTACAAGCGTTCCATCCAGCTTGTAGCGATATAGATGGCGATAACCGCTACGGTCGCTCGTCCATAGAAAGGAACCATCCTTCAGCCACATTGGGTAGTCGGTAACATCAATCCAACCGCTGTTACTCGCTTCACGAAAGAGGCGCTTGGGCTCCTTTGGGTTGGCCGCATCAGCTGTGATGACATCGAGGAAGGTCTGCTCCTTGTTCTGCACCTGGTAGAGGAGCTTTTTGGAGTCTGGTGTAAACGCAAAGCGGACAACAAGGCGGTCTTCTGGTAGATAGGCATCGAGTGGAACCTGTATCGGCTTCGGATTTGCTTCTGTGACATCGACAATCCAAAGCGTGGCGAGCGGATTCGCCATCCCGGCCTTTGGGTAAAACCATGGCTCAAGCGCCTGGGCCTGAGGAAGATGATCGGTCAGCGTGATTGGTTTAACGGGAGCTTCATCAAGACGGAGGTACGCTACGTAGCGACCATCCGGGCTCCAGCGATAACCCCATTTGCTGCCCCTCCCATAGACTTCTTCGTCGTAGACCCAGTCGAGGATGCCATTGAGAATCGTTGCTGAGCCATCGGTTGTGATGCGCTTCTCGACATTGGTGCCTTTTTCGGTCACATAGAGGTCATTTTGCTTGACGGATGCGATACGTTTGCCGGTCGGATCCGTGAGGTTTCCATTACCGCCACCTGGGATGCCGCCGCCGCGCCGCCTGGCATTTAGTGTATTGCGCTGCTCATTGGGCGTCGTAAGGCTGCGATTTGGACGCTGTTCGCCCGAGCGGGCATCGTAGGAATAGATCTTTCCGTTTTGCTCGATGGTATAGGTTTGCGCATCCAGCCATGAGACCTTGAGGGGCGCCTCAGGTGTAAGGCGTGCCCCAAAACCGAGTGCGTCCTGAAACGTATATGTGCGGGATCCTTGTGCAAGTGCAATGGGAGCAACTGCCAGTGTGGCTGCCGTCAGTAACACAAACCGTCTTGTCATAGTTCCATCTCCTACGGGTTTTGCATGCTCCCGCACTCGCGAAAAGTCTTGGCATTCTACCGCTGGGCAAGTTGACCAAACCTACAGACGCACAAGCATCGGGACTTGTTCGTAGCGGCAGTAGCTTCAGCTGGAATGTAATCCGCAATACGACGAGGTCTTGCTCCGTTTGTCAGGTTATTAACGCTTAATCATATTCGGTCTGTTTGTCAGGAAACAATATGCCGGTGTTCTCTGTATGAACCGGATGTTTTGCAGCCAGCGTGGCTGGCGGTAGGATGCAGGGTATGGATGCAGCATCAACCGCCGATAAGGCAAAATCGCTCGAAGAAACACCGCTCTCAGTCTCGCATGGAACCGTTCAAGTCGGGGAGAACACGCTTTCCTACACGGCTAAAGCTGGCTACCTCCCGATAAAAGACAAAGATGGCGGCATTGATGCGCTGTTGTTCCACACCTATTACACCCTCGATGGTATTGATGATCCCAAAGACCGACCGCTCCTGATAGCGTTCAATGGCGGTCCAGGCTCCAGCTCCGTCTGGTTACACCTCGGAACGATTGGCCCGAAGCGCATCGCGATGCTTCCGGATGGCTCTCTTCCTCCACCACCGTACATCATTGAGGACAACCCGTTCACGTGGCTGGATGTTGCTGACATCGTCTTCATCGACCCCGTCCAAACCGGCTTCTCCCACGCCAAAGATGAAGAAACAGCGAAGAAGTTTCTCGGTGTTGAGGGTGATCTGGACTGCCTGTCTGAGTTCATCCGCCTCTTCCTGACGCGTAACAACCGCTGGGCAAGCCCGCTCTTTATGGCTGGCGAGTCTTATGGCACGACCCGTGGCGCTGGTCTCTCCGGACGGCTGGTTGATATGGGAATTGCCCTGAGTGGCTTGATTCTGATTTCAACGGTTCTTCATTTCCAAACGCTGATGTTTGCAAATGGGAATGACCTTCCATATGTCCTGTTCCTGCCGACGTATGCCGCTACCGCCTGGTACCACGGCAAGCTGGAACGGGCACTTCTCCGCAAGCCAGTTGAAGATATCGTGAAGGAAGCCGAGGCATTTGCTATAGGGGAGTATGCATCCGCATTGATGCAAGGTGATCGCCTCGCTCCTGCTGTGAGGACACGGGTGCTACGGCAGCTTGTTCGTCTAACTGGCCTGAGTGCTGAATACCTTGAAAATGCTGACCTCCGCATTGATATCTGGAAGTTCTGTAAAGAACTACGCCGCGCGGATGGTGTTGTCGTCGGACGGCTAGACAGCCGAATCATGGGCCAGGAAGGGCGTGGGACGGCGGAAGGTCCCGAGAATGATCCATCGATGTCTGCGATTCGTCCTCCCTATACAGCCGCATTCAACCGCTACTGCCGTGAGGTTCTTGGTTTTCAGACCGACCGCAGCTACGAGATTCTCGGTGGGGCATATGGCAAGTGGGACTGGGGCAAGGGAAACCAGTACACGGATACAAGCACTCACCTTCGACAGGCGATGTGCCGCAATCCGCATATGCAGGTCTTTGTTGCATCCGGTTACTACGACCTTGCGACCCCGCACTTTGCGGCGGAATACACATTCAGCCACATGGGTTTGCCGGAAGCGCTACGCGACCAGATTGCCATTTCGTATTACCCAAGCGGCCACATGATGTACATCGAAAGCGGCTGTCTCGAGAGGCTAAAAGTGGATGTCTCGAAGTGGGCTGGCCGGGTGCTCGGAACGGCTCCATTGGAAGAAGAGGGTTAGGTTCTTTTTCTTCTGTGAGCTACTTCGGCTTCTATACAGTTGTGTGGTTGCTGTTTAGAGTGGTTGTCTTGAGAAGCTGAAAGTGGATGTCGCGGCGTGGGCTGGCCGGGTACTCGGAACGGCATCAGCTGACGAAGTGAGCAAAACTCCACGTTACAACCCTGTTAGGGAAGCCTTCGTAGAGCCACCGTCACAACTTATTGACGGAATGGATTAGTATTCGAAAAGGAAGATAGAAATGTCTGTTCAAGCCTTACCAGTGATGCATGTCGCTGACATCAACACCGCGCTTACCTACTACACATCCGTGTTAGGCTTCACTGAGGATTTCCGATGGAATGAATATGCCGGCGTATGCTTTGGTGGCTCAGCCCATTTGCATTTGAACGGATTTGGGACAGCCCCGGAACGAAATGGCAAAGGCCAAGTCTACTTTATGGTGCCGAATGTCGATGAAGTTTACGAAGGGATGTTGCAACGCGGCGCTTTGATTGACCACGCAATCGTTGACAATCCATATGGCATGCGTGACTTCTCAGTGCTTGATCAAGATGGTAACCGTTATACATTTGGGACAGAAATCGCAGAAGAGGGCGCTGACATAGACTAGCCCGCGCCCTCAACGGCACTCAGGTGGAGGCGAATCTGGCCACGCTTGGCATCCCAGCTGACCGCCAGACGACCCTCCACACACGCACGCAACCACGTGCCAATCAGCTCTTCCCGCCATCCCTGAAATAGTGGGTTTGTGGGATCCGGTTTTGTGCGGGATGACGCGAGCTGGCGGAGGTCATCTGATGGTGCAAGCAGGGATGGTGGCAAGTCCGTTTCCATTGAACGTACTTTGACAACCGCAGCAAACAGCTCAAGGAGTGCAGACCCCTGCTCGTCCAGCGCTGGAGTCAGATCCAGCTTAGGACACTCTGACCGGGGCACTGCAAGACCGCGTTGCACGCACTGATACAGCTCATTCCAAATGCGCTCGCCGGAGTTCGGGGGCATCGCACGCAATTCGCCAATCGCGCCAGCTGAGCGCGGTTTACGCTTGGCAATTTCGATCAGCGGCTCGTCTTTCAGAATATTTCGACGAGGCTTGTCGCGACGCCTCGCTTCCGAATCACGCCAAATGGTCAGTTCCCGCAAAATCGCTAGACCCGTTCCATCCAAGTGATGCTTGCCGCCGACACGCTGCCATAAATCCTGTGGTGCAACCTGATCGGCTGAATGCCCGAGAATACGATTCGTTTGGTCTATCGCCCACTGCGTGCGCCCACGGTTCGCCAAACGCTCAGACAGCCAAGTCTCCAAAGCGTGCAGATAATGGACATCCCCGGCAGCGTAGTTCAACATACTGTCCGTAAAGGGACGCCGCGACCAATCGCTGAAGCCTTCCTCTTTGTCAAGCTTCACGTGGAGGACCTGTTGCACGATGGCCCCATAGCCTGCCTGCAATCCGATTCCCAAAAATGCACCCGCTACCTGTGTGTCAAACCATGGACCATTCAGCGGACGCCCAAATGCCAGCGCCATAATCTCGACATCCTGGTTGCCAGCATGCACAAGCTTGGTTAGCATCGGGTCATCGAGAAACTGCCACAGTCCTGTCAAGTCGCCAACTGCCGGGACATCAATAAGGCCGATATGCCCATTCGGACTCGCAACCTGAACCATCTCCAAAACCGGTGCATACGTGCGTTCACGAATAAACTCTGTATCAATCGCTATTCGCCGGTCGGATTCCGTATCCTGTTTCCAAAGTGCGATCGACCGCTCTAGGGATGCTTTGTCAGCGACGAGGGTGTACGCCAGATGCGGTGAGTGGTTATTGGATGTTGAGGTGTGACGCATTACGCAGCGCCTGCAATATAAGCAAACAACATAGTGCTAGTGGTGTCTTCTCATGGGTGAGGGATTGTCTCCATCATAGCAGGTAGCAGACACCCTCCCCAATTTGTCGTTCTAATCAGGGGAGAGGCTCGTTGACCCGCTAGCCCTTGCGGATACGCTTTTTCTTTGGCATCGGGTTTAGCTCCACACTCGTCTTGGGACCCATGATCGGGACTGGAAGGGATGCCTGATACGGGAAGATACTGTCCGCGCCGCCGGTATGTCCTACAAAGACGAACTGGAATGGGGGCAGCTCGGTATCGGGACGCTTTGTTAAGAATCCGGCGCCGCCATTTGCCCGAAGCTTGAATGTTGCGCTCGTCTGCCCCGGAGGCACAAACTGCACAAATGGAATCGGCTCAATCCCTGGAGGGAGACCCTGAAACTGAACCAATACGCCACCACCGTAGTTTGCACTGCGCAGGACTTTTACGCGAACCTCTGCTTCACCATTTGGCTTGATGATGACCGGTTTGCTATCCTCGAGAAGCAGAGAAAATGGTGTCTGCTCGGCGGTCACACCGATATATGCCGCATCACGCTCAACCGTCCGCGTGTTGTTGTTCAACGCACGATAAATCTCTTGCGGGCGCACACGCCGCCGCAGCTCAATCCATTCATCCGGTGTCGCTTCATCCGGGACCTCGGTAACGGCATCCAAAATAATCTCAGCACCGCCCGTAGGTGCATCCCCCGCAACCTCAAGGATCAAATTCGCTCTGTCGTGGTCCGGTGGAATCACCGCTGGAGTCACACGCAACCAGCTTGGAGGATTTCGGACCGTTACACGAATCGGTTCGGAAATGCCATCCCTGCGTGATGCCCGAACCTCGAGCGCACCGATGCGTCCCGGGGAGAGGTTGATACCATCGGGGGTGGAGATGACCATAAAATCTCGCACTTTCCCGACGACGGATTCCCAGGTGTACGGGCCAGACTGTCCATTCGCGGATGAAATCTCAACCGTATATTCACCATCGGAGCGGAAGCCATCCCCAATCGCGATGTCACCATCATCTGACTGAATCCGTGAATGTACGACCTCGCCTTTGCTGTTCTTGATGACAACCTTGGCACGCATCGCACTCTGCATGCGGCTGGCATAGAGCTCAAAACCCGCATACTGCAAGGCTCTAACTTTGTAAGTGTCGATCTGGCCGCTACGCTTAATCTCACCGGAGAACATCGCCGGCAAGGTCACCGCTGTTGCAAGATCCGTACTGGTGACGGCAGTACCGCCATCCATAATGTCACGGATGAGCACGGGGGCATCTCCGAGAGGCGTTGCAACACGCGCAATACCAGTGATATCCGATGGGAGCTTCACCTTAATGCTGGGCCCGTCCGCGACTTGCGCCTCAAGCACCTGGCCGGGCCGTCCGACCGCTGGCGTTAGGGTGATATCGGTGGGGATATTCCCGATAGTCATCCGGTAAATGGATGCTGGATTTCCCTTCCATAGCAGATCGCGAACCACGACGGTGTAATCGCCATCCGTGGGAGCTGTCCAATGCAGAAGCGGGTCGAGCCCGACTTTTCCAAGGCTCTTGGCAACGACTTTGCCTTTGGCATCTTCTATCTGTAAAACCGGGTTAAAGTAGCTGACGGACTGCTCATTCAGGCGGTAACCCTTGCAGTTGAAGCTTACCTTTTCGCCTTTTGATGCATGGAAACGGTAGCGATCCTTTTGACCGCTTGCCGCAAGGGTGCCATTGACAATGGATGGCACTTCGATGGATTGCACATCTCCATTCGCCGTTACTTCCGGGAGCGTGCCGACTTCAAAGCGAAAGCCAGCAGAGATACCAAAGTCGGTTACTAAGCGCACTTCGCGCGTGCCTGCTGGCGCATTCGGAGCGATATCAAACTTTGCGGTTACGACGCCAGCCCGGGCGCTTGCCTGAAGGTAATCAACAATCTTGTCCCTCGCGACTTTTGGGATGTCCGCACCGCGAAGCTTAATCATCCGGTCCACGGTCTGTTCCCATGCATCCGGTGAAAGAACACGGTTATCCGCACTGCGAACTTCATGACAAGTCGAGCACCAGGCGTTCAGCAACGGGCGCGACATCTGGTCCGGTGCGACTCCGCCCTTTTGCAGCTTTGCTGTAACTCCCGGTGCGCCTAGTACGAGAAGCTCCTTCGCGGCGGAAAGGTTGGCCCCGCGTAAGGCAACTTCAACCGATGATCCCGTTTTCGCACCCGCTGGATAGACTGCGGCTATTTTTGGAAGCTGCTGAGCTATCGTTGGACATGCCAGACCCCAACAAAGCAAAGATGTTGCTACCAAGCGTTTCAACTGTGTGGCAATCATGGCTTTTTGCCTCCGTCGGCACCCGTAGGGGTACGCAATTTTGGAAATGTGGATGTTAATGTCCCATCGGTAAGGTCATAGACACGGGTGTAGCCATCCACACTCGATGCAGCAAGCCAGCGGCTATTCCCCGAAATCGCAACTGACCAGACATCACCTTTGGCATCCGTTAGCTCGCGGACTTTGCCGCCATTGCGGTCCCAGACAATGACTTTGTGGTCTGCACCGCCACTCACGATAAAGTTTCCATTTGCACTGGCTGCAACCGTGTAGACAGCGGCGCTGTGCCCGGTCAGCACCTGTGTCTGCGATCCCGTTCGCGGTGCCGGCTGACCAGGCTTTAATGCGGGAACGACCTCATCAGGTTTACGGCCATCCACGCCAGTGGTCATGTCATCCTGGCCATCACGGACTCCTGGTCGGTCTGCACGCACTTGAAAAATGCGTACCGTACCGTCATCGCAGCCCGCGACAAATCTGCCCGGTTGCGGGAGCGCCGTAAGGCTCCAAACGGGGCTCTGCGCCTGATCAAAGTTGACCACTACCCGGCGAAGATTGGCATCCCAAATCTTGACCATCTTGTCCGCGCCGCCAGTTGCAAAGATTGCTCCGCCCGCACCATCCGATGTCCTTAGAGGCACCGCAACCGAAAGACAGCGTCCGATATGTTCAGACAACACACCGATTCGCGTACCGGTTTTGATATCCGTGAGGACGACTTTCTCATCATCAGATGCGCTTAGAAGTACATCCCCGGAGAACGCCAAGCCTTCGATGGTGTCATCATGGATTTTAAGCGTCTGCGTGGCCTGACCTGTGGCTGCATCAAGCAGAATAACGGACCCGCTTGCTCCTGGCGCACCGCTCCCAACTGCAAGGATTTTCCCGGAGCTGTGAAAGGTAAGAGCCCGAATAGCTTCCGTGCCGACAGGCCACTCCGCAACTTTTTCGCCATCCGCCAGCGCGTAAACGACCACCTTGCGATACGTGCCAATTGCGATCCGGTTGCCATCCGGGTGGAAGGCTACAGACCAATCCGGTGCCTCGGTGGTTACGGGGCGCAATGCACTTACCGAGAACGGCTTAGGCTTGGTCACAGGCCCAGATTTCCTAGGCTTTGCCGGCGGCGCAGCGATGACGGTACTACCGAGGACGATTCCTGCTATCGATACGGCGATTGCGATTGCTGTAGATGTCCGCATCAGCCAATCAGCTCATGCAAGTGACGCCCACCACGACTTAGCGTCACGCGGACGCCTTCAGGGCTGGTGAGCGATTCTGTGTAGTCGATGCCAAGCGCCTTGTAAATGGTGGCCGACAAGTCTTCCGGCTTGACGGGGCGCTCGGCTGGTTCAAAGCCACGCGCATCGGATGCTCCAACTACCTTGCCGCCAGCGATTCCACCGCCACCGAGGGCTACTGAGAAGCAGCGTGCGTGGTGGTCACGCCCACCATCCCGGTTGATCTGCGGGGTACGCCCAAACTCACCCATCACCACAATCAGGGTCTTCTCAAGCATTCCACGCTGTGCCAGGTCATTTGTAAATGTTGCCAGAGCGCGGTCAAGCGCTGGCATCGGACCACCTTTGAGGTAGTTGAATGCGCCGGCGTGCGTGTCCCAGCCACCGCTTTGGACGGTCACGAACCTGACTCCGCCTTCTACCAGGCGACGAGCTAGAAGGAGAGACTGACCAATCTGTGTCCGGCCGTAGGCATCGCGTACCTCTGGGCGCTCTTGATTAATGTCAAATGCTGCGCGTGCCTCAGCAGATGCGAGAAGTCCATACGCTCGTTCGTAAAAGGAGTTCACGGTTTTGCTGCGGTCGGATGCTTTGTCAAGCTTGGAAAAGAGACCATCCACAGTTGCGCGCAGGGACTTGCGACGATCCATCCGCTCAGCCGTCATGCCATCCGGAAGATCCATGTCACGTACGCGGAAACCGGGGTTGTTCGGGTCTGCATCCGGTGAGAATGGATCAAGCGCAGCGCCAAGAAAGCCAGCCCCCCCGTACATCACCGGACTCGGTACTGCGATATACGGTGGCAGTGCGCCCTTGCCCTTGAGGTAGTGGGATGCAACGGATCCAAAGCTTGGCACACCAAAACCGGGGATCGGCTGAAAGCCCGTCATCATATAGTGCGTTCCACGCTCGTGGGCAGCCTCACCCGTGGTCATCGACCGGATGATGGAAAGCTTGTCCATTTGCTTTCCAATCATCGGGAAGTGCTCGGAAATCTGGATGCCATCCGCCTTTGTGCTCAGCGGCTTGAAGTCGCCACGAATTTCGCTTGGCGCATCAGGTTTAGGATCCCACGTATCGATATGCGATGGTCCTCCGCCAAGCCAGAGCAAAACGATGCTGGTTGCCTTGCCGGAATCGACACCTTTGGGCATCGCCTGCGCCATTTGGAAGTAGTCTGTCAATCCAATACCCAGCGCGGAAAGAACGCCGACTTTGACGCCGGATGTCATCAGCTGCCGACGCGAGACCTGGTTGTACTCCGCACAAGCGATCGAATTCAGTGATTCACGGTCCATCTTGCCACCCCTTTGTTGCATCCCGACCAAGCATTCCGCCCGGTGTATTCTAGCCGAATCGTCGGCATATCCACCTAACTGATAAATGTAAACTCGCGTGCGGCGACCAGCGCCCAAAGCAGGTCCTGAAGGACTTCGGCCTTGTTGGATGCCGCATCCACAACCTTCATGACAGCTGCCTTTTCGGCAGCATCCGGTAAGCGTGAGAACGTCCGGAGGTAGAGCGCATCGACACGCTGGGCATCCGAGAGCTTGGAATCTTTCATCAAGCCCGCCACGATGCCATTGCCATCCCTAAGCTTGTTGTTCACATACGCAGAATTCAGGATGTGCAGCGTCTGGACCAGCGTTGGCTCAAGCTTTGGTTCTAGTTCTGCCAGAAACTCACGATGACTGCGGCCAAATGTATCCATAAAATAGGACCCAACCGGCAGGGTCAGCTGCTTGGCTTTCATGTCAACCGGATAGTCGCCGAAGCGTTCCTGAGAGCCCGTAGCCTCGTTTAGGACATCGAGAAAAACCTGCCCCAGCATCGGTCTTGGATAGAACCGACTGAAGAACTTGTCATCTAGCGTGTTCGTTGCGTTTGGTTCCGCGGCGGTCTGATAAGTTCGGCTGTTGAGGATGAGCTTTGTCACATGTCGGACGTCAAAGTTGCTCTCGATGAGCTCTTTTGACAGGGCTTCGATAAGACCTGGCACCGCGACGGGTGTTGTTGCGCGCATGTCATCGACTGGATGAATAATCCCACGACCAAGATAGTGGCTCCAGAGCCGATTCACCGTTGCACGCGCAAAAAATGGGTTATCGGATGCGGTACACCACTTTGCAAATGCATCAAGGACATCGGGTTCTAGCCCGGGCTTTGCTTGAATGTTTGCAATGGCGAGAGGTTGCTTTTCCCCAAGTAGTGTTGGCTCTGCTACCCTGCCGCGCTTCCCTGTAACCGATTGGTTGATCACGCGACCGCCGGGTTCGTAGACAAGGAACTCTTCGCCTTCCACTTTTCCGCCACGGGTGCCAACCTTGCCCATAAATGCAGCAAAGTTCCAGTAGTCATCGGTGGACCACTTGTCGAAGGGATGTTTATGGCATCGGGCACAGGCCATCCGCTGTCCAAGAAAGGCTTGCGCAACAGTTTCCATGCGGTCTTCCGGTGCGCGGTCAATTTTGTAGAAGTTTGCCGGGCCAACTTGCAGCGTTGAGCCTCGGGCAATGATGATTTGTTGTACGAGTTCGTTATATGGACGGTTCTCGGCGATCGCATCACGGACCCACTCAGAAAACAGCGCTGCACTGCGCTGACCTGTGAAGTTACCACCCATCCGATCCGGGTGTATCCGAAGGAGATCACCCATGCGAAGCGTGCGGACATCTGTGTAGTCATCGGATGCAAGAAAACTGTCAATGGCTTTGCTGCGCTTGTCAGCGGCTTTATCAGCCGTAAAGGTTGTAATTTCCGTCGTGGATGGCAGCTTGCCTCTTAGGTCCAGCGAGACACGTCGTAAGAATTCGGTGTCGGTAGTCAGGCGGCTTGGGGTGACATTCAGCTTCTTAAGGTTTGCGAGCACGAGCTTATCGACGACATTGTTTACGTGTTGCTCGGGATATGTAGTGGTATCGGCACGTGGCAGGGTCATAAAAACGGGGCGTACTTCACCGAGGTAGCGGACGACGAGTCCGGTTCCACCCCAGCGACGCCCGGTTACACGCCCGCCGGGTTCAACCGTTGCGATCGCTGTATCCGAGCTCTCGTAGCTTGCATCCTGTGTCACATCTTCCCGTGTGCCATCCGAAAACGATGCGATGACCTTAATGTTGAAGTTCGAACCCACTTTGGGCAACATCACCTGGCTTGGAGTGACCGTGAGCGCCGTCAGTTTTGCATCTGTGTCCGGGTTGAACGGGGCACCATTTGCAATCCAGTTCCGGATGGTCTGGTGTTCAAAGCTGCCATCTGCAAAGCGTTGACCGCCGGCATGGTTGAGGTTTCCGAGGGCTTTCTGCACGACGAGCGACTTATCCGGTTCCAGGAGGTTGACGCGTCGTCCGCGGGCACCGCGCACAATAGGGTCAAAGTCATCCGCTGGAGCAAGCGTCAAGAGACTGAGCTGGAAGCCGCCGCGGCCGCCAAACTTTCCGTGGCAGCCCGCCGTTGAGCAGCCTTTCCGGTCAAGAATGGGCGCAACATCGCGCAGAAACTGTGGACGTAATTTCGCGGCGCCACGCGTTGTGGTCGGGGCTTTGGTCTTTGCTGCAGGTTTACCGGCAAGGGATGATGCAGGTAGAGCGAGCAGGCAAATCGCCGCAAATGCGGTCCAGTGCAACGTCCCAAATGCTCTTTGAATCTTCATCGATTTCGGCTCCAAGTACCCGGACACACGTGCCCTAGTCTGCATCATAGGGAATTTGGATGTAAATCGACAGGGTAATGTTCCACTTTGCAAGCAAGTACATCGCGGTCCGGTGAGGTGCATTGCCGATGGCTCGGCGTTCTATTCATCCGTAGAATCATGGTGTGGACTTATTCGATGATTCCGATGTGGAGCAGGCTGCGGTGGCGTCTGCCGCTGCGCAGCTTGCTGATGCGCCTCTCGCTGCCCGGATGCGTCCCGTTGCCCTTGATGAAATCGTTGGACAGGCACATCTCCTTGGTCCGGGCCGCCCGCTTCGCCTTGCCATCGAGCGGGATCAGCTGCGGTCGGCGATTTTCTATGGCCCTCCAGGATGCGGGAAGTCCACTCTGGCATCCGTTATTGCAAGGACAACCAGCGCGGCATTCGCAAATTTCTCTGC
>JBJTQN010000027.1:0-4136 GCA_046075665.1 Armatimonadota bacterium
GATCAGATTCATGACCGCGCATTGTTTATGAAGGGCATCGATGTAAGTTATTACTACGAAGGTTACAGCGAGTTCAGAACTGAAGACCTGTAGGCACCGCAATACCTAATTGCGGCCGGCCACCATTGTCTCCAACACTAATTGGTGTCAAAACTGGTGTCAATCTCCTCCACCCACGAAAAAAGCCCCTCATATGAGGGGCTTTCTTATCCTAAAATCACAGAGCCGACGGCCGAATTCGAATCGGCGACCTGCTGTTTACGAAACAGCTGCTCTACCACTGAGCCACGTCGGCAAATGCGACCGGATATTACCACAATTCGATGTGGTCGCCAACCATCTTGTCGACGCATTCTAAGGGTTGTGCTTCGGACCGATGGTTTTGCTTTGCCGAGATTTTCCCTGCGTTCCACCCTGGCCCGACGGAGCATCGCGACGCCTTCCGGAGTTGCCGACACCGTGGCTACGATTGATCGGCGAGATCCACGCTGGACAGACGATCTCTCAATCCGACTCGTTAACAGAACCATCTATAAGTAACCAGTATGATCAAACGCGACATTCTCAAATCGGCCCCCAAGCCATCAACCACTGGCTGAATGGGCTATCGTCGAATGCTGCGCACGGCAATAGGTGTCAGCTCGTTCCCGAGTTACGAAACTGACATCCCCAACCTGCGTTCCACTATTTACCCCCGCACACGAGTGACGAGTATCAGGGGCAAAGGGATAGCGCGAAACAACACGGTCGGCGGTATCTGGAGCTATGATGCCATCCAAGACCCACTGTTTGACCTCGGCTGCGAGCCGGGTTGAGAAATCCCGGTCACTCATTTCAGGGCCTCCGTATCGGCATAACAACATCCGACAACAATCCCTCACTCTGGACCTAGCTACATAAATGTCGCATGCATCAGCATTCAGCGTTGAATGTTGTTAACTTCGTCAAATGAAACTTCATGCCGTACCTAAGGCGGTGTAACAACTCATACGGCATTTAGCATCGTACTTATTGAAAACTCAGGTCTATTAGCAGCAGCCTAACAACGTGACGTATGTTTGGTGTGCCGGCTGTGTCATTCTAATCCTAATAACTCGCGAACTGAAATTGACGCAACAGCGTTATCGGAGTGAATTCGACATGACTCCTGACATAAGGCAACTCATTTCATGCACCACAAAGTGTCGGCTAAATACGGGAATTTCATCGTACTTCACCATTCCATTAACTTTTTGTTATGTATTGGATGGACTAACGTAACTCCGTAATTCATTCAGTTTGGATTTAATCAATCGGTCTCTATACTCGATCCGTTGCTCACCAACAATGTTGCGAAAGTGATGACCGAACATTGGTGAGTTAGGAGACAATCAAGATGAAAACCAAATCCAAGGGACTGGGAATGAACCCGGTTCACATCACGGCGGCCCTCGGCCGCGCAGGCGTCGTCGGTGCAATGCAGCTGATCGCACCGAAACAAGCCAATGCTCAGGTTCCACCTCCAGCTGAAGTCCCGATTCCATTGGCCGCACTCAATACCGTTCAGGTGCCACTTCCTGCCGACCTCGATGTTTACATCAAGGACCGCGCAGCAGCCATCCGCTTAGGTAAGGCTCTCTTCTGGGACATGCAAGTTGGATCCGCTGGAACCGCTTGTGCATCCTGCCACTACAATGCCGGCGCCGATAGCCGTAGCGTCAACCAGCTCAATCCTGGCCCGGATGGTCGCTTCGACACCACGCATAGCAACAACTTCCAACTCAAACTCGATACACACTTCCCACTTACCAAGTTTACGGATGCGCTCGATGTCAACTCACCGAAAATCCGTTCCCGAAACGACATTGTTGGGTCACAGGGCGTCTTCAAAACAGACTTCGTCGGTTTGACAAATGGCGCATTTGGCGTGGGCTCGTTCGGTGCAGAGGATTCTGGTGTTACACGACCTGATGCTATCTTCACCCGCTCCGGTGTCAATACCCGCCAGGTCACAGGCCGCAACTCACCATCGGTAATCAATGCAGTCTTCAACCACAGAAACTTCTGGGATGGCCGTGCACACAATGAGTTCAATGGTGTGAACCCATTCGGCGACTCCGATGTCAACGCTCGTGTTTACGAAACAGATCCTGTCACAGGACAGGCAGTCGCTGTTCAGGTTCGCATTGTTGATGCATCTTTGGCAAGTCAAGCAGTTGGTCCAGTCAACAGCTCAGTCGAGATGGCACACGGTGGACGCAACTTTGCTACGGTAGCCAAGAAATTGTTAGGCGTCAAGCCATTGGCACTCCAGAAAGTAGCTGCCGATGACTCCGTCCTCGGAGCAGTGGCAAACCCAACAAAGGGCTTGGACACCACTTACAATGCGATGATACAGGCAGCTATCCAGGACAAGTGGTGGAACGGTACCAACCGGTTTAACGTCGCAGCTGGCGGACGTGTTGTCCCTGCAGCTGCTGGTCAGTTCAGCCATATGGAAGGTAACTTCTCCCTTATCTTCGGCCTTGCTGTGTTGATGTATGAGTCAACGCTCGTCTCTGATCAAACACCATATGACCGGTACCTTAATGGCGATACGACGGCTCTCTCCGCTTCTGCAATCCGCGGAATCACCGTTCTTGAAACGCAAGGTTGTGTAAACTGCCATACTGGTGCGACACTGACGAATGCAGCTACACCAATCGCTCTCTTGGATGCTGCAGGTGCAGGTCTGAACATTCTGTCTGAAGTGATGCCAATGCAGGATCTCATTCCAAGTGCATATGACGTCGGCTACTACAATATCGGTGTTCGTCCAACGGCAGAGGACATCGGAATCGGTGCTAACGACCCATTCGGCAACCCGCTCAGCTTTAGTCGCGGACTGCAGGTTGGATTCATCATCGAAAACAATCGTCCAGCCGGACAGGAAGTCACCGCGACGACCCGCTTGGGCATCAACGGTGCATTCAAGACCCCAGGTCTCCGTAACGTTGCTCTGACAGCTCCTTACATGCACAACGGTGGAGCAGCTACACTCTCACAGGTGATCAATATCTACCACCGTGGTGGTGACTTTGGCCGCGAGAACATGCCAGATACAAGCCCTGATGTTGCTTTGGCAGGTGGAATGACCATCTTCCAGAAGCGTGACCTTCTGCAGCTGATGCTTGAGCTGACTGATGCCCGTGTCGAGCGCCGCAGCGCACCGTTTGATCACCCTGAGCTCATCATTCCTAATGGACACACCATCCGGACCGGAACGAACAGCACATTGATCAACCGCGGAAATGGCACCGCACAGGACAACCTGCTTGTCATCCCAGCAACGGGACGCAACGGAGGTACACCACTGCGACGCTTCCTTGGAAACACGGAAACACGGTTCTTCTAAACCAGTCAGCTTGATTCACTGACTCGATGAGCCCGCTGGAGAAAGCCAGCGGGCTTTTTTGGCCACTGAATGACTAAAAACAACGTCCGACGTTACACATGCCGTCAGATGTTCTTACGGTGCACCGACAATAATGTCCATTGTCCAGGGCTTCTCTGCAGCGGTCGGTGGTATCAAGTCCGCATCCGCCCCCGTTGTCCGAACCAGTGCTGCAAAGTCTTCCAGTGATTTGACATCATCGTGCGATAGCGCGTATGCTCGCATCAACCGGCCCTTGGTCGCCTTATTGAAATGCGTAATCAACTTCGGTGGGCCATCCGGCATCCGCTGCAATACCCGCGGGACCACCGTCCGGGCACAGACATCCTTTGAGAGTGGCCCAAGCTTTACATACGTTCCAGAGCGAAAGTCGACGATTGGACCGGGGACCTTATCAAGCATCGCTGAAAGATCCTGCTTCCAATACTGCGTAAGTGAGCCGATTTCTGGGAGAGTGACATCCCCAGACATCCGATATGCCGGGATGTAATCAGAAAATCCCACAAACCCAAAGAGGGCACTGGCAATCCAAACGGATGCATCGAGTTTTGCTAACTGCTCCGCCGACAGGGATGCAGGATTCAGCTCAGAATACAGAACGCCCGTATAAACCTGAAAGGCTGGCCCGCACGGCGAACGAAGCAGCTGGCTGTTGACAGTAAGCAACTCGAGCTGACCTGGTGTAAGTCTAAGGACACCAAGGGCAGCTGTCGGATTCCCTTTG
>JBJTQN010000028.1:0-2878 GCA_046075665.1 Armatimonadota bacterium
CAAGCAGCCCATGCTTCCGAACACCAAAAGATCGGCTATTCTTGTGATACAACTTAATCACCTCATCTCTAATAACAATCATAATCAAAGAGTCGCTTTTCACGTAATTGAAGCTGACCATTATGAGACACTTAGATGCAACTGGAGATAACGCATTATGTTGATCCTCTGTAAGCGTCCACGGTAGCGCCATCGGATAGGATTTGGACGGCAAATGTCGAAGGGATTGCCTTCGACGTTTATGAATCCTCCATCGGAACTCTTGAAATCGGACCGCCAGGGTCGTGTGCGCACTCCAGCTGCTCGCAGGGCAGAACTCCTGGCAGAGTATGACCGCAGTGGCCTCTCAGCAGTGCACTTCGCTCAACTTGTCGGTGTGAAGCCATCGACCTTTGCCACTTGGCTCTTCAATCGCCGCAGGAAGATGGCGGCTGGCGCTGAGCAGCTTGCGCCGTCATCGCAGACATCGATGCGCTTTGCTGAAGTCATGACTCCAGTCTTCGCTTCAGCACAAGTGGTGCGCGTATCTCTGCCAGGCGGTGCCGCCATCGAGTTGTCTCACACGTCGCAGGTGCCCCTGGCTGCTGCGCTGCTCCAAGCTCTCTCCTAAGCTCGTCATGATCAGCTTCACAGGCAGCTTGCGCGTATTCATCGCAGTCGAACCTATCGACATGCGTAAGGGCTTCGAGGGACTCGTCGCTGCAGTGCAAGAGAAGCTGCGTCACGATGTGCGCAGCGGTGCGATCTTCGCCTTCACCAACAAAACACGCACTCGCCTCAAGCTCATCTACTGGGACAAGACTGGCCTCTGGCTGATGACCAAGCGCCTTGAGAAAGGCACCTTCGCTTGGCCCAAAAATGCAGTGACCGGTGCTGCGTGCATCGACCTCGCACCAGAGGCCTTCGCCATGCTCACCGATGGCATCGACATGCACAAGGCGACCCCGCGAGCATGGTATCAGCGCAACAAATAAACACCCTCATGATAGACTCAAAGTGATGCACGCGTTATAGCCTGCATCACCTCATGAGTTCATCACCGCTTCCATCACCAACGCCTCGGGAAGCGGCACTGCACAAGGAGACCGAGCGCCTGCGCGAGGATAACAAAGCACTGCGCATTGAGGTGAAGCTGCTGCGTGAAAAGATCGATCTGATGTCTCGCAAAATGTTCGGCTCGAAGAGTGAGCAGATGGATGCCGAGCAGCTCTTGATGAAGTTCCTTGAGGACGCAGGACCAAAAAAGGAAGAGGCCTCCGGTTCGGCTGTCACCGCCCTGGAGGCTGAGCTGGCGAAGAAGGAGAAGAAGCTCAAGAAGCCACGCAAGGAGCGCGAGCCAGGAGTGCCAGAGAACCTCGAAGTTAGCGAGCGCGTCATCGTTGATCCCGATGAAGTGAAGGCCGATCCCGACGCATGGCGCATCATGGGCGAAGAGGTCACCGAGCAGATCGACTACCAACCCGCGAAGTTCACCAAGCGACTCATCGTGCGGCGGAAGTATGTGCGGCGTGACCACCCGTATAAGGCCCCCGTCATCGCTGATCTCGACACGTTTGCCGATCGCAGCATCGCAGCACCTGGGCTACTCGCGCAGATCATCGTAGCGAAGTTTTGCGACCACCTGCCGCTCTATCGGCAGGAGCAAATCTACCGTATGCGTCACGGCATCGACTTGCCACGTCAGACGACCTGCAAGTGGCTCGGCATGTGTGCTGAGTGGCTCCAGCCCATCTACGAACGCATCCACACTGGCGTCCTTGATGGTGGATACTTGGAGGTGGACGAGACGGTGGTGAAATACCTCACGCCTGGTGAAGGCAAAGCATCGCAAGGCTACCTTTGGACGCTCAAGCGCCCCGGGGGAGACTGTGTCTTCGTGTGGCGCACCGGACGTGGAGTCCAGTGTCTGGACAGCATCTTGCCTGCGAACCTCACAGTCGTGATTGGATGCGACGGCTACGCCTCCTACCAGAGCTACGCGAAACGCAGCGACGGACGCATCAACTTGTCAGGGTGTTGGGCGCACGTGCGGAGGAAGTTCGACGAAGCAAAGAAGGCCTATCCCATGGCAGCGCTCAACGTGCTGCTCATGATCAAAGAGCTCTACCTCATCGAGCGTCGACTACGAGATGCGCGAGCCTCTGCGAATACCCGACAACGGGAGCGTGAAGTCTATGCGAAGCCCATCGTCGAGCGCATCGGCAAGCTACTGCGCATCTGGCAAGAGAAGGACCGCTTCCTCCCCAAGAGCCTAATGGGACAAGCAATCTCCTACACGTTGAGCCTGTGGCCACAGCTGCAAGTGTATCTGAGTGATGGCCGAGTAGAGATCGACAACAACTTGGTCGAGAACGCCATCCGACCTACCGCAGTGGGAAAGAAGAACTGGTTGTTCGTAGGCGAAGCGCAAACCGGAGATCGCAGCGCGATCCTGTTCACGATCATTGAGGCCTGCCGAGCCCGAGGAATCAATCCGTGGGAGTATCTCAAAGACGTGCTCACCCGGCTGCCGTCGATGAATATCGACGACATCGACACCCTGCTACCCGGAGCCTGGGCGAAGGAGAAGGGTCTCACCGTGACGGTGCTAGCTTGCGAACGCCCCAAGGGTCCAAGTCAAGCCGTGGCGTAAGGTGCTTACGTGGACGCTTACGCTGCATCATGGCGATAAGCTTGTTCGCTGGCTTAACGATGACGAAGAAGATAACCGCAGCGGTGATCAAGAAATTGATGACTGCCGCAACGATGAGGTTCAGGTCCATGACCTGCCCGCTCCACAAAGGTATCTTCAGAAGCGCTGTTTCGGAGCCTGCTCCGCCTGCTCCCACGGAGCTGAGGAGGGGGGTCACGATCGCATCAGTGAAGGCCTTGACGATGC
>JBJTQN010000029.1:0-2818 GCA_046075665.1 Armatimonadota bacterium
AAATTGAACAGGTTGTTGTTTCCGCTCTCTACACATCCTTCCATGATGGAGCAAGAGAGCTCACGGATAGCGACATGCTGGATGTTATAAAGGTGTCAGTGCCTCTATCTCGTACGATGCGGGAGGGGATTGCTGAGCTACGTTATTGGGCAAGCGACCGGGCAAGGCCCGTGGCAAGTGCTGAAGCTGAAGATTTAGATGAGGACTACGTTGATGAAGACACTGTCTGAACAGATTGACGCTTTGGAAGCGTCCGTGGGTGGGGATGCAAAGCTCTGTGTTCATGCCATAAACCTGACGACTGGCGACGGCTTTTCCCATAACGAGTGGAGAGTGATTCCGACTGCTTCGACGATCAAGATGGCCATTGTTGACATGGTGGCGCGTCTTGTCGCTGCGGGAGGCTTGTCATGGGATGATTCCTGCAAGTTCACGGACGACGACATTGTCGGTGGAGCAGGTGTCCTTCGGTACTTAACGAGCGTGCGCGGATTATCCCTTGCTGATGCTGCAACAATAGCAATAACAATCTCCGATAATGTAGCGAGCAACATCTGCCTTGAAGCCCTCGGTGGCCCTTCTGTCGCAACCGCGATGCTTCGTCGCACGTGGGACGTCGAACAGACGACGATTCATCGGCCAATCTCGATGACGCCTGGGCCGGATGAACATGAACACACGGCACAAACCACTGCATTTGATTTAGTGACCATTGCCTCGCATCTGACATCTGAAACCTATGACCGTATGCTCAAATGTGTTGATGGCAGAATGCTCACAAGATGGTTACCGCTTAGCTGGGAAACTGAGCCTCCAAAGTCTGTCTGCAAAGTAGCACACAAACCTGGTTGGGTTGAATCCCTGCGCGCGGACGTCGGTGTAGTCGATGTTGATGGCAACCGCATCGTTATGGCAGTCGCAATTGACAATATTCCTGCAGGAAACATGCACCAGGGAAATGCTGCAGACACAGCCGTTGCAACAATTAGTGCCAAAATAGTCGAGGCACTCGTCCCAGGCTTCAAAAGCCTTCTGAAAGATTAGTCAATATGCCCTTTATCGACTTCCTCAACTCCTACATTGATGATAACGGAGATGATGCTATTGCATCGCTTCAAGGTTGTCTTCGAATTCCATCCGTCAAAGATGACGAAACAGTTGGACCTGGAGCTCCGTTCGGAAAGGCCTGTGCGGATGCCCTTACGTATACCTTGGACATGTGTGCCGCAGCGGGCATGAAAACCGTCAACCTCGATGGCTATGTCGGTTATGCTGAGTTTGGACCTGAGGATGCCACCGAGCACGTTGCATTACTTGGCCACTTGGATGTTGTCCCTCCTGGAGATGGCTGGACGGATGGCCCTTGGGATGCAGTGGTACACGATGGACGTGTTTGGAGTCGCGGGACACAGGATGACAAAGGACCAACGTTTGCCGGAGTACACGGCGCCATTGCGTTGTTTAAGAGCGGGGCAGATTTGCGCCACAGAGTGCGCCTGATCTTCGGCTGTGACGAAGAGTCATCGTGGCAGTGTATGGAGCATTACTTTGGGGCAGCCGGACAGCCGATGCCAAAGCTTGCGTTCACACCGGATGCAGGATTTCCTCTTTACCACGCTGAGAAGGGGAGTTATACCGCAATAGTTACACGACCACTTGGAACTTCTACCGATGTGATTATTGGGTTTACATCCGGATTGCGACCGAATATGGTTCCTGACAAGGCTATCGTTACCAGTGCCGATGAATCGCTCATCCAGCGATTACAAGCGACTCTTCCCGATGGCGACTTAACAAACAATGGTGGCTTTCAGGTGACCGGAGTGTCCGCGCATGGTGGAGCGCCACATGGTGGTGTGAACGCCGCGATGTTGCTTGCACAGGGAATCGCCGATGTAACAGGTGATCAAGCATGGTCTGCCTTAGTCGACCTCTGCGACTGTGATGGGAAGGGGGCTGGTATTGAAGGTCGAGATGACCTAACAGGACCGCTGACCCTGAATGTTGGTGTTGTAAATATTGTCAATGGACGACTCGAGGTCGTAATCAATGTCCGCTACCCGGCAACGTGGGATGAATCGGTTTTACAACGCAGCTGGGACAACCTGGCCGATCGTGGCTGGACCTTACATCACTTCGACCATACGGCGCCACTTCACGTTCCTGTTGACCAAGAGCCTGTGAAAACCTTGCTGAGCGTTTATCGCGAGCATACGGGAGATATGTCTGCACCAAAGACAATGGGAGGCAGGACGTATGCCACTAGCGTGCAACCTGTAGGCGTTGCGTTCGGCGCGGCAATGGCCGGTGACCCTGAAGTTGCACATCGCCCGGATGAAAACATATCTATCGAACGCTATTTGCAGTGCATCCGGATTTATGGAGATGCACTTTACCGACTGGCAAATGTAGAGTCATAGGTATCTACAACTATCTGCGTGCGTAAGCATCGATAAGCCGTTATTCATGCTTTCCGTATCAGAGAGAAACTGAGAATAATATAGGTTGCAGGCGACAATCGGGTCTAGTGGATTCAGAACCAATCGATGTTGGCGGCGGTTACGCAGATTACGTTGCCCATGTAATCACCATCCAATATGCTGTTGGATGAGGTGTAAATCTCAGGTCATGTGGGTAAACAAAGCATGTGAGCGATTTCGATACTAATCATGTTTGGCGAAAGTTGTGTGCCGGGCAGGCAAAAATCTCCCGGTCCATTGATGAGTCATTGCGTAGAGCCGGCTGTGTTCCCCTCGAATGGGTAGGCATTCTCTTCGACATCCAGCGCTATGGAAACGGCCGTATCCGTCTCGGAGAG
>JBJTQN010000030.1:0-2531 GCA_046075665.1 Armatimonadota bacterium
GATTCTGTCGCCGGAAAGTGCTAAACTTTTTCGAAGAGAATATGGCATTGGAAAACCGCTGTGCGCCAGTTCTACGGCCGGGTCAATCAGCTTACTCCACGAAACACGTCCGCTTCCTAATTGTTTCCAAGCGAGCTCGAAGCCGGCAACACTCCCTGGAATTCCGCATGCACGGTAGCCATCCACCGAGCTGCCATCGCCACCAAGCACATTACCAGCACGGTCAAGGTACATATCGGCTGTTGCAGCGGAAGGTGCTGTCTCACGAAAATCGATCGCAGTATTCTTTCCAGATGGATGCCTGTAGAGCATAAATCCACCTCCACCGATATTTCCCGCACTAGGAAACGTCACCGCGAGAGCAAATCCAATCGCAACCGCTGCATCGACGGCATTACCGCCGGCCTGCAATATGGATATGCCGACTTGGCTCGCCATTGCCTCCGGAGACGCCACTCCGCCGAGATGACCAACTGCTGTGGTACTCATAGTTGCTCTCCAACTGCACCTGTTGCCGCATACGTCGAAACGAACGAAAGGCCATCCCCGTATTCCCGGGTTACGTTCACTATGATGCCATCGACACGCTTAGGATTGATGACTGCAACGACGCTTCCACCCCAGCCACCGCCGGACAATTTTGCGCCGTAAACGCCGGAAGTTCGCTCGAGGATTTCTTGAACTCTATCGATTTCAGGGCAAGTGTTTTCAAACAAAGTACGGCAGCTAAGATGGCTGGCGTTGAGTTGAGCACCAAAGGCTGCAAAGTCATCTTGTTCGAGGAGCTTTGTACCCAGAATAACCCGTTCGTTTTCACCAAAAATGTGTCGCGCTCTCGATTGAGATGGCTGCTCGACAGCATTAATTCCAGCGTTGAATGCTTCCGTTGAAACATCTCGCAACACTGTACTACTGCCTTGCGTCAGGGCCATCGCGGCGGCCTCACACTCGCGACGTCGGGTCGCATAACCTCCTCCATCGGCAAGTGCGTGTTTGACATTTGTGTTGACAATCAAGATGCCTAACCGATTGTCATCAAGTGGAACACGTTTCCAATCAAACGACTTGCAATCAAGGAACAGAGCCATGCCCCGCTCTCCACAAGCACTTGAAAACTGGTCTAACAGTCCCACAGGAGCACCTACCCATGATCCATTTTCAACAGCCCGACAGGCTACGGCGATTTCCATCGCCGACATAGCGCGTTCAAGTGCTGTTAAAACGGCGCTAGCTGTTGCAACGAGGACGGCTGCTGATGAGCTGATTCCACTCCCATCAGGAACATCACTGGCAACAGCTACATCCCAATGAAAATCACTTGGTGAGAAGAAATCCAGAATGCCCGCGACGTAACCACACCATCGATCCTGATCCCTAAGTGATCCCGGACCATCTCTTAGTATCACATGTGCAACACTGCATCCTGGTAACTCAGTGCAAATGCGCGTAACTGCCCCGGATGACCGCCGAATCACCACAGCGGTTCGAATGTCTACTGCTGCTGTCAGGACGAAACCTCCATTGTAGTCGGTGTGATTTCCAAGAAGTTCAACCCGTCCTGGGGCAGAGCCAGCGAACGCAGGTTGAGTCGCAAATGTCCGAACAAACAACTGCTTCGCGCGTTGTGTAACATCAAGAACCATAGGTTCATCATAGCCTAATGCACCGATTGCCGTCCTAGTTTCGAATGTCATAGACCGATGCCGTGTAGAATTGAAACATGTCTAATACTGTGCATGTAATCGGTGCGGGCCTTGCTGGTTCAGAGGCTGCCTGGCAGCTGGCTAACTGTGGAAAGAAGGTCGTCCTACACGAAATGCGACCGCTCCGTAATACGCCAGTTCACCGTTCGAACTTTGCGGCAGAAATCGTCTGTTCTAACTCTTTCAAGAGCAATCACCTCTCAAATGCGAGTGGAGTACTAAAGGAGGAAATGCGCCTTCTTGATTCATTGATTGTCCGTTGCGCTGATGAGACATCTGTGCCGGCCGGAGAAGCCCTTGCTGTCGACCGGGATCTCTTTAGCGCGATGGTAACTGCACGGTTAGAGGAGCATCCAAACATTGACTTCCGCCGCGGCGAAGTTACGGAGTTGCCCGATGGAGATGTCATTATCGCATCAGGTCCACTGACATCAGATAGCCTTGCAGAAGCGATAGGGAAGCTCACGGGGCGCTATGACCTGTATTTCTACGATGCCGTTGCGCCGGTGATCGAAGCATCCAGCATCGATATGTCGAAAGTCTTCCGCGCTAGCCGGCGTGGTAAGGGCTTGGAGCCTGACATGTCGGATGACGCAGCGTACCTCAATTGCCCGCTCGAAAAAGACGAATATCTTGCATTGGTGGAAGCAATCAATGCAGCAGAATTAGCACCCGTTCACGATTTTGAGGACATAAAGTTCTTTGAGGCATGTCTTCCGGTTGAAGAACTGGCACGTCGAGGGCCAAAGACATTGGCATTTGGTCCATTAAAGCCAATAGGGTTAACAGATCCACATACGGGGCGACGTCCATATGCTGTCATTCAGC